>CBFGPX010000157.1:0-10222 GCA_965650725.1 uncultured Comamonadaceae bacterium
CCTGCAGCCGGCGTTGACGGTGCCGTCGCTGGCCGCCGAGGTGCTGTTCGAGGCGCCGGACCCGTTCTCGCGCCGCGTCGTCATCGACCGCGGCGCGACGCAGGGCGTGGCGGCCGGCTCGCCCGTCATCAACGAGGCCGGCGTGCTGGGCCAGGTGACGCGGGTCTACCCGCTGTCCGCCGAGGTGACGCTGCTGACCGACAAGGACGCCGCCATCCCGCTGCTGAACGCGCGCACGCAGATGCGCAACGCCGCCGCCGGCCGCGCCGACGGCGCGGGCATGGAGCTGCGCTTCCTGGCGGCCAACGCGGACATCAGGGTCGGCGACGCGATGATCACGTCGGGCCTGGACGGCATCTACCCGCCGGGCCTGCCGGTGGCGCGCGTGTCCGCCGTCGAGCGGCGCGGCGACTCCAGCTTCGCGCAGGTGCAGCTGACCCCCATCGCCCAGCCCGACAGTGCGCGCCATGTGTTGGTGCTGCTGCCGCTGGATCGCCATCTGGCGGCCAAGAAGGAGGCTGAGGTGGCCTCTGCGGCGGAGGCCGCATCGGCCGCCGAGGCCAAGGCCCACGCCCGCGCCGCGAAGAAGGCCGAGCGCGCAGAGAAGGCGGCCAACATGGCTTCGGGAGCCACGCCATGATCATGCCGCGCGCCGCGGAGCGGCTGCTGCTGCCCGCCAACCCCTGGTTCATCGCGCTGTCGCTGTTGGTCGCGCTGATGCTGGACATGATCCCCATGGGCCGGCTGCCGGCCATGCCGGACGTGCTGGCCGTCGTGCTGGCCTTCTGGGGCGTGCACCAGCCGCGCCGCGTGGGCGTGCTGTGGGCGTTCGCCTTCGGCCTGCTCATCGACGTGCACGACGGCGCCGTGCTGGGCCAGCATGCGCTGGCCTACAGCGCCTTGAGCTTCGGTGCCATCACGCTGCACCGTCGCCTGGCGTGGTTCAGCCTGATCGGGCAGGCCGTGCAGATCCTGCCGTTGTTCATCGCCGCGCACGCGCTGACGCTGATCGTGCGCATGGCCGTGGGCGGCATGTGGCCGGGCTGGAGCGTGCTGCTGTCGCCGATGTTCGAGGCCGCGCTGTGGCCCGTCGCCAGCGCACTGCTGCTCGCGCCGCAGCGCCGGGCGCCGGACCGCGACGCGCACCGTCCCCTCTAGAAGTGGTCGTCCTCAAGAACCTCCACCAGGAGCTGGCGCGCTTCCGGCTGCGCGTGCTGGCGGCCGTCGCTTTCGTGCTGTTCTGCTTCGGGCTGCTGGTGGCGCGGCTGGTGTGGCTGCAGATCGTGCAGCACGACGACCTGGCCGAGCGCGCCGAGTCCAACCGCATCGCCATCGTGCCCATCGTTCCCAACCGTGGCCTCATCAAGGACCGCCATGGCGTCGTGCTGGCCAGCAACTACTCGGCCTACACGCTGGAGATCAACCCCGAGAAGGTCGCCGACATGGATGCGACCGTCGCGGCGCTGGCCCAGATCGTCGACATCCAGCCGCGCGACAAGCGCCGCTTCAAGCGCCTTCTGGAGGAGGCCAAGCACACCGACTCGCTGCCCATCCGCACCAAGCTCACCGACGAGGAGGTGGCCCGCTTCACCGCGCAGCGCTTCCGCTTCCCCGGCGTGGAGATCAAGGCGCGGCTGTTCCGCTCCTACCCGCTGGGCGAGATCGGCTCCCACCTGATCGGCTACATCGGCCGCATCAACCAGGCCGAGAAGAAGGCCATGGACGACTGGGAGGAGGAGGAGCTCGCCAATTACCGGGGCACCGAGTACATCGGCAAGCTGGGGCTGGAGCAGGCCTACGAGCGCGAGCTGCACGGCACGACGGGCTTCGAGCAGGTCGAGACCAGCGCCGGTGGCCGCGCCGTGCGCCGCCTGGACCATCGCCCGCCCACGCCCGGCAACACGCTGAACCTGTCCATCGACATCAAGCTGCAGGCGCTGGTGGAGCAGCTGTTCGGCGAGCGCCGCGGCGCGTTGGTGGCCATCGACCCGCGCAACGGCGAGGTGCTGGCCTTCGTGTCCAAGCCGACGTTCGACCCCAACCTGTTCGTCGACGGCATCGACACGGACAGCTGGCGCGAGCTGAACGAGGACATCGACAAGCCGCTGCTGAACCGCGCGCTGCGGGGCACCTATCCGCCCGGCTCCACGTTCAAGCCGTTGATGGCCATGGCCGCGCTGACCAGCGGCAAGCGTGCGCCGGGCACGATCATCATGGACAACCTGGTCTACAACTTCGGCGGCCGCAGCTTCGGCAGCCCCGAGGCCGACCGGCCTGGCCCCAAGGACATGCGTGCGGCCATCGTGTCGTCCTCCAACGTCTACTTCTACAGCCTGGCCAACGAGATGGGCGTGGACCTGATCCACGATGAGCTGGAACCCTTCGGTCTGGGGCGGCGGACCGGCATCGACCTGCTGGGCGAGGTCACCGGCGATCTGCCGTCCACGACATGGAAGCGCACCGACCGGCGCTTCAAGACGCCAGAGCAGAAGCGCTGGTATGCCGGCGAAACCATCT
The DNA here is from genome assembly GCA_965650725.1 of uncultured Comamonadaceae bacterium. Taxonomy (GTDB): domain Bacteria; phylum Pseudomonadota; class Gammaproteobacteria; order Burkholderiales; family Burkholderiaceae_C; genus Pelomonas. The sequence continues at coordinate 2,518 of CBFGPX010000157.1, forward strand.
CGCTGGGCATAGGCCAGGGCTACAACAACTTCACGATGCTGCAGATGGCCAGTGCCTACGCGACCATCGCGTCGGGCGGCCAGCGCTTCAAGCCGCGGCTGGTGCGCGAGGTCGAAGACGTCGCGCGCCACCAGCAGCGCCGTGTCGCCAGCGACGCGCTGGAGCCGCTGCCGCTGCGGCCCGAGGATGTGGCCGTCATCCAGAACGCGATGCACGGCGTGACGCTGGAGGGCACCTCGCGCCAAGTCTTCATGGGTGCACCCTACACCAGCGGCGGCAAGACCGGCACCGCGCAGGCCGTGGGCCTGCGGGCCGGCGAGCGCTACAGCGCCATCAAGGCGGACGAGCGCAAGCGCGACCACTCGCTGTACGTGGCCTTCGCGCCTGTGGAGCAGCCCAGTGTGGCGCTGGCGGTCATCGTCGAGAACGCCGGCTGGGGCTCGGGCGCCGCCGCGCCCATCGCGCGCCGCGTGTTCGACTACCTGCTGAGCGGCACCTATCCCAGCGAGGAAGACATCGCCAAGACCCAGCTGGGCCAGACCTTCGCCCCGATCGGCACGCCGCGCCGCGCGGCCGATGTGCCGCTGCCGGGCCAGGCGGCTTCCGCCGCCGCGGTCGCGGCATCGGCGGCATCGGTGGCGTCCGCCCCCAGCCCCGGAGCTTCGCGATGACCGTCATCGAACGCCCGCCGCTGCTGAGCCGGCTCAAGCCCTGGCTCAGCGGCTTCGACATCCCGCTGCTGCTGGCCATCTTCTGGCTGTGCGGCTGGGGGCTGGTGAGCATGTACTCGGCGGGCTACGACCACGGCACCCGCTTCGTGGACCATGCGCGCAACATGGCGCTGGGCCTGGGCCTGATGTTCATCGTCGCCCAGGTGCCGCCGCAGCGGCTGATGGCGCTGGCCGTGCCGCTGTACACGGTGGGCATCGCGCTGCTGATCGCGACGGCGCTGTTCGGCATCTCCAAGAAGGGCGCGACCCGCTGGCTCAACGTCGGAATCACGCAGATCCAGCCGTCGGAGCTGCTGAAGATCGCGACACCGCTGATGCTGGCGTGGTGGTTCCAGCGCCGCGAAGGCATCCTGCGCTGGCGGGACTTCATCGCCGCCTTCGCGCTGCTGCTGCTGCCCTTCCTGATGGTGGCCAAGCAGCCCGACCTGGGCACCGGCATCCTGGTGCTGGCCGCCGGGCTGTACGTGATCTTCTTCGCCGGCCTGCCGTGGAAGCTCATCGTGCCCGCCGTCGTGCTGGCGGCAGCCGGCATCACGACGCTGGTGCTCAGCGAGGACCGCATCTGCCAGCCCGACGTGACCTGGCCGGTGCTGAAGGAGTACCAGCGCCACCGCGTCTGCACGCTGCTGGACCCGACCAAGGACCCGCTGGGCAAGGGCTTCCACATCATCCAGGGCGAGATCGCCATCGGCTCCGGCGGCATGACCGGCAAGGGCTTCATGCAGGGCACGCAGACTCACCTGGAGTTCATCCCCGAGCGCACCACCGACTTCATCTTCGCGGCCTTCGGCGAGGAGTTCGGCTTCATGGGTGCGCTGGCGCTGCTGGCCGGCTTCACGGCGCTGATCCTGCGCGGGCTGATGATCGCGTCCGACGCGCCCACGCTGTTCGGCCGCCTGCTGGCCGGCGCGGTGACGCTGAGCTTCTTCACCTATGTGTTCGTCAACATGGGCATGGTCAGCGGCATCCTCCCCGTGGTGGGCGTGCCGCTGCCCTTCATCAGCTACGGTGGCACGGCCATGGTGACGCTGGGCCTGTCGCTGGGCATGCTGATGTCGATTGCGCGGGCCAGGAAGCTGGTCAAGACCTGAGATTGAGCCCCTCGTCCAGCCGCACGCCGCTGAACACGGTGCGTCTGGCCGGTCTTGCAGACCGCACCGCGGCAATGCCGCGGCTCTTCGGCAGGCGCATGCCGCCCACCGGGCGCCATGTGTCCGGCCTAAGCCCCCGCGGGGACGACGATGCCCGCGGCATTGAGCCGCAGACATCGCCAGGTGGGCCGGCTTGGGGCGGCCCGGCGCTCGGCCCCGAAGACCCGCTCCGTGCGTGGCTCAGACAACCCCGACGACCGTCGCCGGGAAGCGGATCGTGAAGCGCGCACCCGGGCCCTGTCCGTCTGGCGACTCGCCGCCCGCCGCGCGGCGCACGCGGGTGTCGTCCAGCGTCAGCTCGGCCTCGTGCTGCTGCACGATCTCCTTGACGATGGCCAGTCCCAGGCCCGAGCCCTCCACGCCGCTGCCCAGCGCGCGGTAGAAGGGCTGGAACACCTTCTCGCGCTCGCCGGGCGCGATGCCCGGTCCGGTGTCTTCCACCTGCAGCACGACCACCTGGCCGAACGGGTCCTCCACGACGCGTACCGTCACCAGACCGCCCGCCGGCGTGTACAGCAGCGCGTTGTCGACCAGGTTGCGGATCAGCTCGCCGATCAACACGGGCTGAGCGTGCACGCGCAGCCGGCTGTCGTCGGCCCCCACGCCGTCGTAGCCCAGGTCGATGCGGCGCTCCAGCGCGCGCGGCACGAAGTCGCGCACGGTGTCGATCGCGATCTCGGCCAGGTTGACCGGTTCGCGGCGCAGGGCCTGCTCGGCGTCCTCGGCCCGCGCCATCGCCAGCAGCTGGTTGACCATGTGGGCCGCGCGCTCGCTGGCGCGCGCGATCTGCGCCAGAGAGCGCTTCAGCTCATCGGGGGTGGAGCGGCCCGCGTCGATCTCGCGCTGCACCAGTTCGGCCTGGGTGCGCAGGCCGGCCAGTGGCGTCTTCAGCTGGTGCGCGGCGTCGGCGAGGAAGTGCTTCTGTCGGCTCATGGACGAGTCCAGCCGCGCCAGCAGGTCGTTGATGGCCTGCACCAGCGGCGCCACCTCGTCGGGTACGCGCTGCTCATCAATGGGGGACAGGTCCGAGCTCTCGCGCGAGCGGATGCGCCGCTGCAGCTCGTTCAGCGGCGAGATGCCGCGCGCCAGCGCCAGCCACACCAGCAGCACCGCCAGCGGCAGGATGACGAACTGCGGCAGGATGACGCCCTTGATGATCTCGTTGGTCAGGCGCGAGCGCTTGCCCAGCGTCTCGGCCACCTGCACCAGCAGGGCCTTGCCCGTGGCGGCCTGGCCTTCCGGCTGCACCCACAGATAGGCAACCCGCACGGCGTCCGTGCCCACCTCGTCGTCGCGGAAATGCAGCTCGCCGGGCGGGGTGGGTGCCTCCTCGGTGGGCACGGGCAATGTGGCGTCGCCGCTGAGCAGCTCGCCGCGCAGGCCCAGCACCTGGTAGAAGACCGTGTCCGACGCGTCCGCCCGCAGCAGCGCCGCGGCCTCGGGCGCGAGCGCATAGCGGTCACGGCCTCGCGTGGGAGCCTCGGTGGCGGCCACCTGCTGGCCCAGGCTGCGCGCCACCTCGCCCAGTTCCCGGTCGTAGGGCCGGCCGGCGATGCCCTGCGCCACCAACCAGGTCAGCGCGACGCTGATGGGCCAGATCAGCAGCAGCGGCGCGAGCATCCAGTCCAGGATCTCGCCGAACAGCGAGCCCTGCTGCGGGCTGGCGCCGTCCTTGGGCGCCATCAGGCGGACCGCAGCGCCCGGCCGCTCCCAAGCAAGGCCCGACCCTCGCAGAGGGTCGACGGCCTTACCCGGCCGGCAGGGAGCCTCATGACGCGATCTTTTCCAGGCAGTAGCCGAGGCCGCGGACCGTCGCGATGCGGATGGGGCCCTGCTCGATCTTCTTGCGCAGCCGGTGGATGTAGACCTCGATGGCGTTGTTCGAGACCTCTTCGCCCCACTCACACAGCCGTTCCACGAGCTGGTCCTTGCTGACCAGCCGCCCGGCGCGCTGCAACAGCACTTCCAGCAGCGACAGCTCGCGCGCCGACAGCTCCAGCATCTGATCGTTGATATAGGCCACGCGGCCCGTGGCGTCGAAGGTCAGCGGGCCATGCTTGATGACGCTGCTGGCGGTGCCCAGGCCACGCCGCGTCAGCGCCCGCACGCGCGCCTCCAGCTCCTGCAGCGAGAACGGCTTGGCCATGTAGTCGTCGGCGCCCAGGTCCAGCCCCTTGACGCGCTGCTCGACGCTATCGGCCGCCGTCAGGATCAGCACCGGCATCGTCGAGCCGCGCGCGCGCAGCTTGCGCAGCACCTCCAGGCCGTGCAGCCGCGGCAGGCCTAGATCCAGGATGACCAGGTCGAACTCGTGCGTCGCCAGTGCCGAGTCGGCCTCGGTGCCGCTGGACACGCGGTCCACCGCATAGCCCGAGGCGCGCAGCGCCCGCAGCAGGCCATCGGCCAGCACTTGATCGTCTTCGGCGATGAGGATGCGCATGTTCTTGTCTCCGGCGCCGATGTTAGGCGCTGCATCGGTGGCTCATCTCATGAGCCACATGCTCTCTAGGATGCTCATCAAGCCTGAGGCCGCCGCCGCCTTGGATCGGGGATTCAGAACACTGTACAAACATACAGATTGCCCCATAATTGCCGCATTCACCTGGAGATTCGCATGGACGCCCCCGTCAAAGCCCTGAACACCGAAAAAGCCAAGGCCCTGCAAGCCGCTCTGTCCCAGATCGAGAAGCAGTTCGGCAAGGGCTCCATCATGCGGCTGGGCGAAGGCGAGGTGCTGGAAGACATCCAGGTCGTCTCCACCGGCTCGCTGGGCCTGGACATCGCACTGGGCGTTGGCGGCCTGCCACGCGGCCGCGTCATCGAGATCTACGGCCCCGAATCCTCCGGCAAGACCACGCTGACGCTGCAGGTCATCGCCGAGATGCAGAAGCTGCAGGGCACCTGCGCCTTCATCGACGCCGAGCACGCACTGGACATCCAGTACGCGCAGAAGCTGGGCGTCAACCTGACCGACCTGCTGATCAGCCAGCCCGACACCGGCGAGCAGGCGCTGGAGATCGTTGACGCGCTGGTGCGCTCTGGCTCCGTGGACCTCATCGTCGTCGACTCGGTCGCCGCGCTGACGCCCCGGGCCGAAATCGAGGGCGAGATGGGTGACCAGCTGCCCGGCCTGCAGGCCCGCCTGATGAGTCAGGCACTGCGCAAGTTGACCGCCACGATCAAGAAGACCAACTGCACGGTCATCTTCATCAACCAGATCCGCATGAAGATCGGCGTCATGTTCGGCTCGCCCGAGACGACCACCGGTGGCAACGCGCTGAAGTTCTACGCCTCGGTCCGCCTGGACATCCGCCGCATCGGCTCGATCAAGAAGGGCGAGGAGGTCATCGGCTCCGAGACCAAGGTCAAGGTCGTCAAGAACAAGGTCAGCCCGCCGTTCAAGACCGCCGAGTTCGACATCCTCTACGGTGAAGGCATCAGCCGTGAGGGCGAGATCGTCGACATGGGCGTCGCGCACAAGATCGTCGACAAGTCCGGCGCCTGGTACGCCTACAACGGCGAGAAGATCGGCCAGGGCAAGGACAACTCGCGCGAGTTCCTGCGCGAGAACCCGGACATCGCCCACGAGATCGAGAACAAGATCCGCGAAGCCGTGGGTGTCGCTCCGCTGGGCAGCAAGCCGGCGGAGGAGTAAGGCGCCCCCGGTGTCCACAGCATGGCGGTGCGCGGGACGCTGTCACTGAAGGCCCGTGCCATCGGTCTGCTGGGCCAGCGGGAGCACAGCCGTTCCGAACTGCGCCGCAAGCTGCTGCGCATCGAGCAACGGCGGCAGCGATGCAAGCTGCAGCCTGGCGCCGAGGCCGGAGAATCCGGTGAAGGCGAGGGCGATGAACCCGCCCCTGAGGTCGACGGGCAAGCTGTCGAAACCGCGGTCGATGCGCTGCTCGACGTCCTGGCCGCCGCGGGGTACCTTGATGAAACCCGCTTCGTCGAGTCTCGTCTGCACCATCGGGCAGGTCGCTTCGGTGTTCAGCGCATTCAGCAGGAGCTGGCTCAGCATGGGCTGAAGCTGGACGAGGAGCAGCAAGCCACGCTGCGCGAAACCGAGCTGGAGCGGGCTCGCGAGGTCTGGCACAAGCGCTTCGGCGCCGAGCCGGCGCGCGAGGCCATCGAGCAGGCGCGCCAGACCCGGTTCCTGCTGGCCCGCGGTTTTGCCCCCGATGTGGTGCGCCGCTTGCTGAGAGCCTAAGAGGTGCTTGATCGAGCGCGCAGGGGTAGTTTTTACCCTCCGTGCTACATTGCCGCCTGCCGCCAGAACGGCGGTTCATCCGGTTACGAGCTCACGGCTCGTCGGCAAAGCAGCCGAAAAAACCGGCCAAACCGTCTTCCCGGCCTGGCCCGGGTCGTTCAGCCTGCGCTCTCCATGCCCGCCGTCCAATCGTCCATTCAGCGTCGTCCGCTGCATCGCCGCGCCCTCGATGTGCAGGTGTTTGCGCGCGATGATGGCTTGTTCGATGTCGAAGCCAGCCTGATCGATACCAAGACGCACGATGTGCCCTTGGCCGGGTTGCCCCGCAAGGCCGGTGACCCCATCCACGAGATGCACTTGCAGCTGACGGTGGATGCGCAGCTGACCATCAACGCCGCCACGTCGGACACCCGCTGGATGCCCTATCCCGGTGCCTGCGACGAGCATGGTGACGCCTATGCGCAGCTGGTGGGCCTGAACCTGTTGAAGGGTTTTCGCCAGGCCGTCACCGAGCGACTGGGCGGCACGCGCGGCTGTACCCATCTCACCGAGTTGTGCAGCATCCTGCCGACGGCGGTGATTCAGGCCATGGCCGGCTCCGTCATCGACACGCGCGAGGGCGACGCCGCCGCTGGCACGCCCCCCTTCCAGCTCGACCGTTGCCATGCGCTGCGCCGCGACGGTGCGATCGTGGCCAAGTTCTACCCGCGCTGGCATCTGGCGACCCCAGAGGCCGGCACGACCGCTTCCTGACTTCCCCGACCCGAAAGACCCAGCCATGAAAATCCACGAATACCAGGGCAAAGAAATCCTGCGCCAGTTCGGCGTGCCGGTGCCGCGCGGCATCCCGGCCTTCACCGTGCAAGAGGCCGTCGAAGCAGCCCAGAAGCTGGGCGGCCCGGTCTGGGTCGTGAAGGCGCAGATCCACGCCGGCGGCCGCGGCAAGGGCGGCGGCGTCAAGGTCGCCAAGACCATCGCCGATGTGAAGGAGAAGGCCGAGGGCATCCTGGGCATGCAACTCGTGACGCACCAGACCGGCCCGGAAGGCCAGAAGGTCCGCCGCCTGTACATCGAAGACGGCGCCGACATCAAGAATGAGCTGTATGTCTCGCTGGTCACCGACCGCGGCACGCAGAAGGTCGCCTTCATCGCATCGAGCGAAGGCGGCATGGACATCGAAGAGGTGGCCCACAGCACGCCCGAGAAGATCATCACCGAGATGATCGACCCGCTGACCGGCCTGACCGAAGCCCAGTCGCGCAAGATCGCCGGCGCCATCGGCCTGACCGGCGGCTCGGTTGACCAGGCCGTCGACATCTTCGCCAAGCTCTACAAGTGCTACATGGACACCGACGCGTCGCTGGTTGAGATCAACCCGCTGAACTGCGACTCCAAGGGCAACCTGATGGCGCTGGACGCGAAGTTCAACTTCGACGCCAACGCGTTGTTCCGCCACCCCGAGATCGTCGCCTACCGCGACCTCGACGAGGAAGACGCGGCCGAAGTCGAAGCCTCGAAGTTCGACCTGGCCTACATCTCGCTGGACGGCAACATCGGCTGCCTGGTGAACGGCGCCGGCCTGGCCATGGCCACGATGGACACCATCAAGCTGT
>CBFGPX010000158.1:0-10163 GCA_965650725.1 uncultured Comamonadaceae bacterium
CGCGGTCGAGGAAAGCCTCGTTGTTCTTGTTGTTGCGGAAGGTCTTCCACTCGCTCTCGTTGCTGTGCGCCAGCACGATGCCGTCGAAGGGGATGGCGCCGAAGCCCTCGGTACCCTTGTAGTTGCCTTCCTGCGTGGCGGTCAGCAGCGGGTGCAGCACCTTGATGGGCGCCTTGAACATTTCCACGAATTCCAGCAGGCCCTGGTTGGCCAGGCACAGGCCGCCGCTGTAGCTGTAGGCGTCGGGGTCGTCCTGCGCATAGGTTTCGAGCTTGCGGATGTCGACCTTGCCGACGAGCGACGAGATGTCCTGGTTGTTCTCGTCGCCCGGCTCGGTCTTGGCGACGCCGATCTGCTTGAGCACGCTGGGGAAGCGCTTGACGACCTTGAACTTGCGGATGTCGCCGCCGAACTCGTCCAGGCGCTTCACGGCCCACGGCGACAGGATGCGGTTCAGGTAGCGGCGCGGGATGCCGAAGTCGCGCTCCAGCAGCGGGCCGTCCTCGACGGGGTCGAACAGCCCCAGCGGCGACTCATTCACCGGCGAGCCGGCCAGCGAGTAGAAGGGCACGTGTTCCATCAGCTGCTTGAGCCGCTCGGCGATGCTGCTCTTGCCACCGCCCACCGGGCCCAGCAGGTAGAGGATCTGCTTCTTCTCCTCCAGCCCCTGCGCGGCGTGGCGGAAGTACGAGACCACCTGCTCGATGGCCTCCTCCAGCCCGTAGAACTCTGCGAAGGCCGGATAGATCTTGATGGTCTTGTTCGCAAAGATGCGCGACAGCCGCGGGTCGTTGCGGGTGTCCAGCATCTGCGGCTCGCCGATGGCCTGCAGCATGCGCTCTGCAGCGGTGGCGTAGGCCAGCGGATTTCTCTTGCACTCTGCGAGGTACTCCTCCAGCGTGAGCTCCTCGACCTTGCTGCGTTCGTAGCGTGCGGCGTAGTGGCTGATGACGTCCATGCGACTCTCCTGCGGTGTGAACTCCACAGGGCCGCGAGCACGATCCGTGCCCTGGTCAGCTGGGGGGTTCTGATCGCGCCTCAACTGCAAGGCGTCATCAGAACTCTCCATTCCGGTCCTTCGACAAGCTCAGCTTGCTGTCGGGGGCCGTGACTCGATCTCAAGAATAAGCCGTCGTCTGCCCTCCAACAAACCAAGTGGCCTTTTCGTTGACAGGGCCGGTCCAGCATACGCCCACCCCACAGGCAATACCTGGCACTTGTCGGGCAAACCACACGAACCAGTGGGCCTTGTCGCCGGGCGCCGGGCGGGCCGTTATCGTGAAGAGATGTCGTGCCGGCGACCGGGTCGCGCGGGGCTGTCGGCAGGTAAGTCCAGCACCGCTGGCGCGGCGATGCCACGCCTGTCCCCGATCTCGTGGACGCCGGGGCGTCATCCCCCTGGACTCCGGGATGACCGGCGTCGCCGGCACCGCTACAACCGCCACCCTTCGGATCATGAACCTTGGAGGGAGACGCGTGAAGTTCGTTCGTATGGTGCTGTGCGCAAGCAGCGTGGCATGGGCCGGGGCCGCCCAGGCCGAGGTGACCTTCGCATTCGGCGTGACGGCGGAGAACCATCACACCAGTTCCTATGTCTACCAGTACCCCGAGGCCCAGACCTCCGGCGTGCTGAGCACCGGCGGCCCGCTGCTGGCGCAGTCGGGCCAGGTGTCGGCCATGGTCACTGCCTGGGCCGATGCGAGGACCGGCATGTTCAAGGCGATCACGCGGGCCGACATCGCCAACGTGGGCCAGCGTCCTACCGACATCGCCGAGGCCTATGCGCGCCTGGACCTGACCGACACGCTGGTCTTCGGTGGCGCCGCTGCCACGGCCACGGCGGAGTTCCGCCTGAGCTACGACACCGAGATCAGCGGCCTGGGTTTCGGCGCCTTTGCACGCGAGGGGCAGCTGTCCCACTTCCAGCAAGTCTGGTCGTTCCGCTCGCTGACGCTGTCCTACGAGGTGGCCAATCCAGACTTCGATCCCAATGCCAGCTGCATCGACTACGGCAGCGACGGTCTGTACTGCCCGCCGCAGACGCAGCCTTTCCTGACCATCGAGAAGTCGGCCGGCAATGGCCAGTTCCGCGAGGTGGCGCTGGGCGGCCCCAACGGCATCTACACCAACGGCGACGCGGTCAACGGCCGCTACACCGGCACCGAGGTGTTGACGCTGGAGGTGCCGACAGGCGTGGAGGTACGCCTGTCCTACACCGCCTACAGCACGGCGCGCTGCTTCCACCTGGCCTTCTGCGCGCTGGTCAACGATGCCACGCACTCGGACTACCTGGCCTTGGTCGCGCCGCAGGGCTTCAGCTCGGCCAGCGGCTACCAGTACCTTGGCGTGGCCGCCGCGGTGCCCGAGCCCGCCACCGCGTGGATGGGCCTGGCCGGCTTGGCGGTGCTTGCCGGCCTGTCGCGCCGCCGCCGCGGCTGAGGCGGTCTGCGCGGGGCCTCAGCCGCCCCGCAGGCGCTCCAGGATGCCGTCCAGCGCGTCCAGCGAGTCGAACTGGATCGCCAGCTCGCCGCTCTGGCCGCGTTTGCCGCGCTTTTTGATGCGCACCTCGACGGCCGCGCCCAACGCGTCGGCCAGCTCTTCCTCCAGCCGCAGCACGTCGCGGCTCTTGTCGCCCTTGACGCGCAGCAGCGGCGCCTGACGGGCCGCGCCTTGCGCCCGGGCGACCAGCTTCTCTGCCTCGCGCACGCTGAGCTTCTTGGCGGCGATCTCGCTGGCCGTGGTGATCTGCGAGGCGCCGTCCAGCGGCAGCAGCGCGCGGGCATGGCCCATGTCCAGGTCGCCGGCCATCAGCATGTTTTGCACCGGCGCGGCCAGGTTCAACAGGCGCAGCAGGTTGCTGGCGGCACTGCGCGAGCGACCCACGGCCTGCGCGGCCTGCTCGTGCGTCAGGCCGAACTCGTCGGTCAGGCGCTTCAGGCCCTGCGCCTCTTCCAGCGGGTTCAGGTCCTCGCGCTGGATGTTCTCGATCAGCGCCATTGCGGCGGCCGATTCGTCGGGCACCGCCTTCACCAGCACCGGCACCTCGCGCAGGCCGGCCAGCTTGGCGGCGCGAAAGCGCCGTTCGCCGGCAATGATCTCGTAGCTCACCGCGCCGTTGGGTGTGATCGGCCGCACGAGGATGGGCTGCATGATGCCCTGGCCCTTGATGCTCTCGGCCAGCTCGTACAGCGAGCCCTCGTCCATGCGCGTGCGCGGCTGGTACTTGCCGGCCTGCAGTTGCTCCAGCTTCAGCGTGCTGGGCGTGCCGTCGCGTTCGACGGGCGCGGGGGTGTCGCTGACTTTGGGGCCCAGCAGGGCTTCGAGGCCGAGGCCGAGGCCTTTGGGTTTCTTGGTCGCCATGGGGGCGGATTCTCCGTCACAGACTCTTCAGCAACTCCCGGCCTTCCGGCCAGTCACCCAGCCCCGACTCGGCGTTCAGATGCCCCCGCGGCCCGGCCATGACGACGCTGCTGCCCCAGTCCGCCGCCATCTGCGTGCTGCGCTCGGCGGCGCCGAAAGGGTCGTCGCTGCTGATGACGGTGATGCTGGGGAAGGGCAGGCGCTGGCGGCGGATGGGGCGCCAGTTGTGCAGCTGGGGCGGCGTGTCGTCGCGCTCGGTGTCTGGCGGGGCGACCAGCAGCGCGCCCTTCACGCGGCCGGTGTGTTGCGAATGCGCCGCCCACGCGGCCACCAGCTGGCAGCCCAGCGAGTGGGCCACCAGCACGGCCGGTACGTCGTCCTGAAGCAGCACCTCGTCAAGCCGGGCCATCCAGTCGCCGCGGCGCGGCCAGTCCCAGTCGTGCTGCTCCACGCGCTGGTCGCCGTGCAGGCGCTCCCAGCGGGTCTGCCAGTGTTCGGGGCCGGAGTTCTGCCAGCCCGGGAGAAGCAATACGCGAGAGGGATTCATGGTTTGCCCTTATCCTGTGCGGCTCGATTTTCAGTGCTTGGAGCAGCGGCGATGACGTTCAAGGTGTTTGTGGATGGCCAGGAAGGCACGACCGGCTTGCGGATTCACGAGTACCTCGCGGCCCGCACGGACATCGAGGTCCTGAAGATAGCTGCCGACAAGCGCAAGGACCCGGCCGAGCGCTCGCGGCTGCTCAACGCGGCGGACGTGGCCTTCCTGTGCCTGCCCGACGCGGCCTCGCGCGAGGCGGCCTTCATGGTCAACAACGACCGCACCTGCCTCATCGACGCCAGCACCGCGCACCGCACGGCGCCGGGCTGGACCTTCGGCCTGCCCGAGCTGGCCCGCGGCCAGCGCGGTGCCATCCAGGCCAGCAAGCGCATCTCCAACCCCGGCTGTCATTCCAGCGCCTTCATCCTGGCCGTGCGCCCGCTGGTGGATGCCGGTTTGCTGCCGAAGGACGCGGCCATCAGCGCCACCTCCATCACCGGCTACTCCGGCGGCGGCAAGAGCATGATTGCCGAGTACGAGCAGCAGCCGCTGCCGGCCCACCTGCAGGCGCCGCGGCCCTACGGCCTGGCGTTGAAGCACAAGCATCTGCCGGAGATGGCGGCCCACACCGGGCTGGCGACACCGCCGGTGTTCCAGCCCATCGTCAGCACGTTCTACAAGGGCCTGGCCGTCAGCGTGCCGCTGCACCTGAGCCAGCTGAAGGCCGGTGCCACGCCCGAGGCCGTGCACGCCGCGCTGGCGGCGCACTACGAAGGCGAGCGCTTCATCAACGTGAAGCCGCTGCGCGACGCTGCCACGCTGGAGAACGGCTTCTTCGACGTGCAGGCCTGCAACGACAGCAACCGCGTTGACCTGTTCGTCTTTGCCAGCGACACCCAGGTGCTGCTGATGAGCCGGCTGGACAACCTCGGCAAGGGCGCCAGCGGCGCCGCGGTGCAGTCGATGAACGTGCACCTGGGCGTCGAGGAAAGCCTGGGCCTGGTCTGAACCCGAAATCGGGTCGCTGAGGCGCTCTTTGGCGACATAGGATGACGCCTCTCGGTGGGGGAGGCGTGATGTCGAAGACTGCAGGCACTGATCCTGTTCTGGCCCGGATCTCGTTGGTCATTCCCGGGCGCACGATCGCGCTTGGCGGCCCGCCCGAGGATGGCGTGGCGTCGTGCCGGCTCGACACCGAGGCCATGCGCTGGACCTATGTGCTCAGGACGCGCGAACGCTGGCTCGGATCTCGCGACGCGAGCGCCAGCCGCGAGGAACAGGCCGCGTGCACGCTGAAGGGCTTCGGCCTGAAGGACGCCGATCTCGAGGCGCTGGCCGGTGCGGCGCGCATCGTCGTGCGCATGCCCTACCAGGCCGAGAGCGACGGCTGGCAGGGCCGCGTCTTCCCCTGGGAATATGTGCTGGCCAAGGCCACGCGGCGCTACCGCAATGTCGACAACCATCACTTCACCGTGATGCGCGAAGTGGTGCCGGCGGTCTCGGCCCGGTGGCGCAAGTCCGCGCAGCCCTGCCTGCTGTACGTGCAGAGCGCCCCCGCTGGCTTGAGGCGGGACTGGGACTTCAGCGCCGAGGCCAAGCGGCTCAGGCGTGTGCTGGCTGGCATCCGGCTGATCGAGCTGAAGGACCCGAGCTGGCAGCAACTGCACGACGTGGTGAAGCAGCACAAGCCCGACCTGATCCACCTGAGCGGCTTCGACAACCTGAGCGGCCTGAAGGCCTGGCGCGACCAGGTGCCGGACAGCGAGACGGTGGAGGCCGAGTTCGGCCCGATGCGGCTGGACGACGTGCTGGCGCGGGAGTCCGGCGTGCCCGACGGCATGCTGCTCGCCGGCGAGGCCGGCGGCGTGGCGGTGATCGGCGCGCAGCGGCTGGCCGAGGCGCTCAATGCGGGTGGCGAGCACTGCGCCTATTTCGCGGCCGTGAGCGTCGGCAGTTCGGCCGCGCGCACGGCGGCGCTGATCGTGGCCGAGCGCGCGGCTTTGTCGGCCGTCGGCTTCCAGGACACGGTCGAGAACCAGCTGGCGGACTTCTTCTTCGAGCTGGTCTACAGCCAGCTCAACCAGGCGGTCTGGAACCTGCCGCTCGCCTTTGAAAGCGCCTGGCTGCGGGCACGCCAGGAGCCCAAGGCCACGCGCGCCACGGGCGTGACGCTGTGGATGGGCGCGCCGCTGAACGAGGCCGCGTTCAAGCGCGGCGAACCCGCCGCGGCCGAGCTGCGCGATGCCGACACGCCGCCGCGCCTGCTGGCCAAGCCCGAGAAGGAGCTGAACTACGCGGTGCTGCACAACAACGGGCGCCTGTTCAGCGAGATCGTCGTGGAGCGCGGCAGCGCTGCGCCCGACGACTGGCTGAGCGTGGATGTGGAGCTGCAGCTCGGGCCCGAGCAGGCGCGCTGGCGCAAGCGGTTCGCCGCCGGCGCCACGCGCTTCGACCTGAGTGACCAGGTGCATGTGCCGCTGACGGCGGCGCTGATGCGTTCGCTGCAGGAGGCGGTGAACAGCACCTTGATGGTCCAGCTCAGCCACAACGACAAGGTGCTGGCGCGCGACAGCCACCGGCTGCGCCTGCTGCCCGTGGATCAGTGGCGCGACAACGAGAAGGATGGGCAGTGGCTGCCGTCCTTCGTGCTGCCGCGCGATCCGGCGGTGGTCGGCGCAGTGGAGCTGGCGCAGCGCTATGTGCGCATCCTGCGCGACAACCCCGCCGCGGGCTTCGAGGGTTACCAGGCCGCGCCCGGCACCGACGAGGAGCAACTGCGCGAGGTCGACCTGCAGGTGCAGGCGATCTGGTCCGCGCTGCTGCACGAATGGCGGCTGGGCTACGTCAACCCGCCGCCGTCGTACAGCAGCAAGCTCGATTCGCAGCGCCTGCGCACGCCCAGCACCATCCTGGGCGCACGCGCCGGCACCTGCATCGACCTGGCGCTGCTGTTCGCGGCCTGCCTGGAGTTGATCGATGTGTATCCGGTCATCTTCCTGCTCAAGGGGCATGCGTTGCCGGGCTACTGGCGGCACCACAGCTTCCAGGCCGACTACCTCGCCGTCAGCAACGAGGGCGCCCACGGGGCGATGGCCGCCGCCGCGGATCGCAACTCGTCCGGCAGCCTGCAGCGATTTGCCTGGCAGGCGATCGGCGACGCGCCCTACCGCGAGGTCAAGCAGCTGATCCGCGCCCGGCGCCTGGTGCCGCTGGAGACGGTCCGGCTGACCGAGCACTGCGGTTTCGTGGAGGCGGTGGAGTCGGGCATAGCCGCGCTGGCCGAGGCCGACGACTTCCATTCGGTGCTGGACATCGTGACGGCACGCATGAATGGCATCACACCCCTGCCCATCGTGGAGGACAAGCCATGAGCAGCCGGGACCTGTGGGCCGATGTGAGCAGCAGGCTGGCGCTGGACGAGGCGCCGGGCCCGGCCAGCGCGCTGCCCATCGGCCAGCGCCGCCGGCGTGCCGCCGTGCACGACGCCGACGGCCGCGCCCAGGTCGAGCTGGTGCGCGACGAGGACGGCCTGCTGCGCTGGGTCTACTCGCCACCTGCCACGCCCGGCGGCACGGGGCGGCGCTCCTACCGCTCGATCCGCGTGGCGCCCGCCGACGTCGTGCAGCGCTTTCGCTTCAACGACTTCGGGGCCAATGCGGTGAGCGACAAGCTCATCGAGGCCGACGGCTGGCTGACGCCCCACCAGGGCATGCAGCGCTGGCAGGACGGCCGGCTGGTGGACGACGCCCAGCCCAGGATCGCCAAGGGCCGGGTGCTGCTGCTGGTGCACGGCACGTTCAGCAAGTCGCAGATGTGGTTCGATGAACTGCGGGCCACCGAGGCCGGCAAGAAGCTGCTGGCCGGCTGGGAGCAGCAGTACGGCGCGATCCTGGCGTTCGGCCATCCGACCCTGTCCGTGTCGGCCTGGTCCAACGCGCTGGACCTGCACCGCGCCTTGCAGAACGTGGATGCGCCGGTCGACGTGGTCTGTCACAGCCGCGGCGGCCTGGTCGTGGGCTGGCTGATGCGGCTGCGCGCCGTGCCGGTGGAGCGCGTCGTCTTCGTGGCCTCGCCGCTGGTGGGCACCAGCCTGGCGGCGCCCGACAAGCTGCGCGCCGCGCTCGACATGATCGCCAGCTACGCCGATGCCGTGTCCCGGGTCGGCGCGCACGCCTCGGGCATCGTGCCCTTCGCCGAAGGGGTGTCGCTGCTGGCCAAGATCTTCGGCAAGGTGCTGCACCTGGGCAGCACCACGCCCATCGTCGATGCGGCCGTGGGCCTGGTGCCGGGGCTGGCGACGCAGCAACTGGTCAGGAACAACAGCGAGGTGCGCCAGCTGTTTGCCGACCCCTGGCTTTGCACGCCCAAGATGTTCGGCATCGGCGCGTCCTTCCAGCCCGACGAGAGCGCCCAGCCGATCTGGAAGTTCTGGCGGCGCTTCAGCCACATCGGCGACCAGCTCAAGTACGGCGCCGCCGACCTGGTGTTCCCGGGCCCCAACGACCTGGTGGTGGACGTGGACTCGATGTTCCGGCTTGGCGAGGGCGGCAACATCACGTTCGAGCCCCTGGGCGTGGGGCCGACCACGCATCACACCAACTACTTCCGGGACGAGCGGGTGATCGGCTACCTGGGCGACCAGCTGTCGTTCCAGGACTGAGTGGGCGCTCAGCGCTGCGCCAGCTCGTAGCGCAGCTCGGTGCAGGGCTCGCCGCGGAACTCGGTGGCGATGCGCGCCAGCAGCCGTGCGGGCAGGCGCTCCAGCAGCCGGACGCAGGCGACGTTGCGCGCATCGGTCTGCGCGTGGATGCGCAGCACGGCGGTCTGCTCGAAGACGAGCGTGACGGCCGCGCGAATGGCCGCCGTCGCCAGGCCCCGGCCCTGTGCGGTGCGGGCCAGCGAGAAGCCGAACTCGGCCTCGCGGCCGTCGGGACTGATGCGGATGCCGAGGTCGCCCAGCAGCTGGTCGGTGGCGTCGTCGGCGATGGCGAGCTGCGTCCACTGGCCGGGCTGGAACAGCGGGATCGCGGCCATCTCGTCCAGGAAGGCGAGCGCCTCGGCATCGGGTTTGGGCGCCCAGCCCTGCCAGCGGCCCACGTCGGGGTCGCCGCGGTAGGCCTGGAAGGCGGCCAGGTCAGCGGTCGACAGGCGGCGCAGCTTCAGACCAGCTCCTGCTCGGGGCTGCGGTAGTGGTAGCGGTAGGCGAAGACGAAGCCCAGGCGCGCGTACAGGCGCTTGGCGACCTCGTTGTCGCTGCCCACCTGAAGGTAGGCCTGGCGCGCGCCCTGGGCGTAGGCGAGGGCCAGCAGGGCCCGGCACAGGCGTTCGCCGTGGCCCTGGCGCGGCGCGGCCGAGGCGATGTCGTACAGGCCCACCAGGTCGCCCGCGACGACCATCTGGCCACAGGCGAGAAGCGCGCCGGCCGCGTCGTTCAACACGAAGCCCTGGTAGGTGACGGGGGCGTTAGCAATGCGCTCGGCGTGGGCGGCCACGGCCGTTGCCGAGGACCCGCGCAGCGCGCCGACGGTGGCGGCGTAGGTGGCGGCATCCTGGGCCTGGATGGCGACCGGCGCAGGGCCGGGCGCGAGGGCGCCCAGCACCATCACGTCGGCCGCGTCGAAGCTGCCCCAGCCCTTGGCGGCCAGGCGTGCGTCGAGGTCGGCGGGCTGGCTCCAGGGCGTCACGCGCACGGCCAGCGGCAGGCCGGCGGCGTCGTAGGCCTGCTTGCAGCGGGCCAGCAGGTCATCCAGCGGCAGCGTGCCTTCGCGCAGCGCATTGATGCAGCGCGAGCGCTTGGCCTTGCCCGGCGACAGGCGGATCAGCCAGCCGTCGATGTCGGCTTGCTGGGGCGGGGCGCTTGCGTCCAGGCCGGCGAGTTCGGCGCGCAGGGCGAGGGCCTGGAGGGCGGCGGCGTCAGTCATGGTCGAGCAGCAGGGCGGGGCGGCGCCAGACGCAGCGCCACACGGGATGCTGCTGGCCGGCGAGAGGATCGCTGAGCTGCAGGTCGCGGATCTCGGCGCCCAGACGTTCGTAGAAGCCCCGCGCGGCAGTGTTCACGTCCAGCACCCACAGGAACAGCGGCAGGGAGGAGCCATCGCGCCGCAGGCGCTCGGCCACGCCTTGCATCAGCCGGCGGCCGATGCCGCCGCCCTTGAGGCTGGGCGAGACGTGCAGGTTGTCCACGTAGTCGCCCCACACCGGGTCGTGGGCCGGCATGACGTAGGCGAAGCCGAGCAAGCGGCCGGCGCCGTCCTCGGCCACCAGG
>CBFGPX010000159.1:0-10132 GCA_965650725.1 uncultured Comamonadaceae bacterium
CCCAGGCGGTGTTGGCGCCGGCCTTGGGGTGGGCGATCTTCTGCTCCAGCATCGCCGCCATCAGGTCGGGCATGGCCCACATGCCCTTGCCGATCTGGGCGCGGCCGCGCAGGCCGCAGGCCAGGCCCGTCAGCACGTTGCTGCGCTCGTAGGCCTGGATCCAGCTGGACGTCTTCATGTCGCCCTTGCGCAGCATGGGGCCCGCGCGCATGGCGGTGTGCATCTCGTCGCCGGTGCGGTCCAGGAAGCCGGTGTTGATGAAGGCCACGCGGCTGGCGGCGGCGGCGATGCAGGCCTGCAGGTTGACCGAGGTGCGGCGCTCCTCGTCCATGATGCCCAGCTTGACCGTGCTGTCGGGCAGGCCCAGCAGCTGCTCGACGCGCGTGAACAGCTCGGCGGCGAAGGCTACCTCGGCCGGGCCGTGCATCTTGGGCTTCACGATATAGACCGAGCCGGTACGGCTGTTGCCGCGGCGCTTCAGGTCATGCATCGCGATCGTTGTCGTGACGACGGCATCCATGATGCCCTCGGGGATCTCGCCGCCGTCGTCCAGCAGGATGGCCGGGTTGGTCATCAGGTGGCCGACATTGCGCACGAACATCAGCGAGCGGCCGTGCAGCGTGACCGTGCCGCCATTCGGTGCCGTGTAGACGCGGTCGGCGTTCAGGCGGCGCGTGAAGGTGCTGCCGCCCTTGGCCACCTCCTCGGTCAGCGTGCCCAGCTGGATGCCCAGCCAGTTGCGGTAGGCCAGCAGCTTGTCCTCGGCGTCGACGGCGGCGACCGAGTCCTCCAGGTCCAGGATGGTGGACAGCGCGGCTTCCAGCACCACATCGGCCACGCCGGCGGCGTCGGTCTTGCCGATGGCCGTGTTGCGGTCGATGCGGATGTCCAGGTGCAGGCCGTGATGCACCAGCAGCACGCTGCTGGGCGAGGCCGCGTCGCCCTGGTAGCCGGCAAACGCCGCGGCGTCCTTCAGGCCGGTCGTCGTGCCCGAGGCGAGCGCGACGACGAGCTTGCCGTTCTCGACCCGGTAGCCGGTCGAGTCCGCATGCGAGCCGGTGGCCAGCGGCGCGGCCTGGTCCAGCACCTGGCGGGCGAAGGCGATGACCTTGGCGCCACGCACCGGGTTGTAGCCACCGCCGCGGGTCGCGCCATCGGTCTCGGGAATGGCATCGGTGCCGTACAGCGCGTCGTACAGCGAGCCCCAGCGCGCGTTGGCGGCGTTCAGCGCATAGCGGGCGTTCAGGATGGGCACCACCAGCTGCGGGCCGGCCTGCAGTGCCAGCTCGGCATCGACGTTGGCGGTCGTGGCCTTCACGGTCGCCGGCACATCGACGAGATAGCCGATGCGGGTCAGGAAGGCGCGATAGGCCGGCATGTCGGCGATGGGGCCGGGGTGGGCCTCGTGCCAGGCGTCGAGCTCGGACTGCAGCCGGTCGCGCTCGGCCAGCAGTGCGCGGTTCATCGGGGCCAGGTCGTGCGCGATGGCCGAAAAGCCGGCCCAGAAGGCGTCCGGCGCAATGCCGGTGCCGGGCAGCACCTCGGTGTCGACGAAGCGGGCCAGGTCGGTGTCGACCTGCAGGCGGTGGAGCGTGGTGCGGGGCATGGCGATCTCCAAGGGCAACGATGAAAGATTGCCGCGCATCTTGCCCGCGCGCGAGCCCCTATTTGCTGCAGTGCACGCAAGGTATCTGTGACTAAAACGCAAAGATGCAGGCGATGGGCATCGCCTTTGCATCTTTGCCTCAGCACAATCGAGGCATGGACAAGCTCAAGCAGATCGAGTCCTTCGCCCTGGTCGCGGCCAAGGGCAGCCTCACCGCGGCGGCGCAGGCCGAGGGCGTCGCGCCGGCGGTCATGGGCCGGCGCATGGACGCGCTGGAGGCGCGGCTGGGCGTCAAGCTGATGCTGCGCACGACGCGGCGGCTGACGCTGACGCCCGAGGGTCAGGCTTTCCTGGAGGACTGCCAGCGCCTCATCGCGCAACTGGCCGACGCGGAAGCCGCCGTCAGTGCCGGTGGATTGAAGGCCACCGGCCACCTGCGCGTGACGGCGCCGGCCGGCTTCGGCCGCCGCCACGTGGCGCCGCTGGTGCCCGGCTTTCTCGCAGAGCATGCAGACCTTAGCCTGTCGCTGAACCTCAGCGACCGTGTGGTGGACATCGTGCACGAGGGCTTCGACTGCGCGGTTCGGGTGGGTGACCTGCCAGATTCCAGCCTGGTCAGCACGCGCCTGGCCGACAACCGGCGGCTGTGCGTAGCGTCGCCCGGCTATCTGAAGCGCGCGGGCACGCCCAGGCATCCCGACGAACTGGCGCGGCACGCCTGCCTGACGCTCAGCTCCGAGGCCAGCCAGGTGCGCGGCTGGGCCTTCCAGGTCGATGGCGCCGTGCAGCACCTGCGGCCCACGGGCCGGCTGGACTGCAGCGACGGCCAGGTGCTGCACGACTGGTGCGTGGAAGGCCTGGGCCTGGCCTGGCGCAGCACCTGGGAGGTGGAGGGCGACCTGGCGGCCGGGCGGCTGGTCAGCGTGCTGGACGAGTTCGCGGCGCCGCCCAACGGCATCTACGCGGTGTTCCCGCAGTCACGCCACCTGCCGCTGCGCACGCGGCTGTGGGTGGAGCATCTGCGGGCGCACTATGGGCGGGCCGACTACTGGCGTTCTTGAATTTGCGGGCCGAGCGCCGGGCCGCTCCCAAGCCGGCCCGCCTTGGGCGATGTGCTTGCGGCTCAATGCCGCAAGCATCGCCGTCCCCTCGGGGGGCCCGACCAGACGGGCCCGCGTTCAGCGTAGCCAGACTGCGCGAGGGGCGTCAGTCTCCCAACTGCACCTTCGCCCGCTTGCCCGCCCACGCATCGAACTTGCCCGCGTAGGCCTGCTCGATGCGGTTGCGCTTGACCTTGAAGGTGGGCGTGATGAAGCCGTTGTCTACCGTCCAGGGCGTCTTGATGAGCACCAGCGTGTCGAGTTGCTCGTGCGGGTCCAGGCGCGCGTTGACGTCGTCCAGATGCTTGCTGAGTTCAGCCATCAGCGCCGCGCGCTCGGCGTCGGTGCTGGTGCGTTGCAGGCCTGCGGGCGACAGCATTGCGATGCCCAGCGGCTGGTTCAGGTTGGCGCCGGCCACGCAGCAGGCCTCGATGTTGGGGTTCATGCCCAGCTTGTCCTCGATCGGCGCGGGCGCCACGTACTTGCCCTTGCTGGTCTTGAACAAGTCCTTCACGCGGCCGGTGATGCGCACGCAGCCGTCCTTGTCCTGCGTCACCTTGTCGCCGGTGTGCAGCCAGCCGTCTTCGGTCAGCGCCTCGGCGGTCAGGCCCGGCTCCTTGTAGTAGCCCATCATCAGCGCCGGGCTGCGCATCTGCAGCTCGCCGTTCGCCGGGTCGATGCGCGTCTGCACGCCGGCATAGGCCGGGCCCACGGTGCCGCGCTGGTTCACGCCGGGCAGCGTCATGTGCGAGAGCGCGAGGTTCTCGGTCATGCCGTAGCCCTCGTTGATGTGCAGGCCTAAAGCGCCGTACCACTCCAGCAGCGCGATGGGCATGGGCGCGGCGCCGCCGACGGCGATGCGGCACTGGTCCAGGCCCAGCGCCTTCATGATCTTCTTGCGCACCAGGCCGCCGATGATGGGCAGGCGCAGCAGCTTGTTGAGCTTGTGCTGAGGCATCTTGGCCTGCACGCCCTGTTGGAACTTGACCCACAGCCGCGGCACGCTGAAGAAGATGGTGGGCCGTGCGCGCTGCAGGTCCTTGGTGAAGGTGTCCAGCGACTCGGCGAAGAACACCTTGAGGCCCACCTTCAGCCAGGCGTGCTCGATGAGCACGCGCTCGGCCACGTGGGCCAGCGGCAGGTAGGACAGCATGCGGTCGTCGGCGCTCATCGGGAAACGCTCCAGGCCCTCGCTGATGGCCCAGGTGAAGGCGCCGAAGTTGTGCATCACGCCCTTGGGGTTGCCGGTGGTGCCCGAGGTGTAGATCAGCGTGCACAGCTCGTCGGCACCGCGCGTGACCTCGCCCTTCAGCGGTTCGGTGCGGGCGCAGATCGCGTCCCAGCTCTCGTAGGTGGCCTTCGCATCGTCGGGCGACAGCGCATAGCTGGCACCGGGCAGGCTGGCCGGCACGCCGGGCTTCATGCCCTCCCAGCCGTCCAGCTTGCCGACGAAGACGAAGCGCGCCTCGCTGTGCGTGAGGATCTGCGTGATGGTCTCGGCCGCCAGCGTGGGATACAGCGGCACCGACACATAGCCGGCCATCCAGATCGCCAGGTCGCTCATCAGCCACCAGGCGCAGTTCTTGGACAGCACGGCCACCTTGGCGTCGGCCGGCCAGCCCTCGGCCAGCCCCTTGGCTCTTAGGTGCGCCGCCATGCGGCGCACCTGGTCGCCGACCTGGGCCCAGGTGAAGTCCTGGACCTCGGGGCCACCCATGGGCTGTGTCAGCGTGACGCGGCTGCCGGCCGTGCGCTCCCAGTGGTACAGGCGCTGCAGGGCAAGCTGGTCGGTGGCGATGGTGGCCATGAAGCGTCTCCTTGGTCTTGTTCGGACCCGCCAAGTTAACTGCCCGTCGCGGCTGTGCCGCTACGGGTAAACACGCTGAAACGTGACTTTGCTGTAGAGCGGCGGCTCTAGAGCTGGCCCGCCCACAGCGGGCGCCACTGGCCGCGGCCCAGCTCGGCGCGCAGTGCGTCCAACGGATGCTCGGCCAGCCACTCGGGGCGCAGTTCGTCGGCGCGCCGCAGGGCCTCGGTCTCGGCCGTGGTGCCGACCAGGCTGGCCGCCAGGTCCAGCTGCGCGCGCCAGTGCGGCAGGCCCTGGGGCGCGGGCAGGCGGTCCAGCAGTGCGACGCGTTCGCGCAGCAGAGCCACGCTGTCGGCCCGGCGGCCGCTGGCGCGCAGCAGCTCGCCCTGCAGCTGCGCGACGCGGCTGCGCAGTTGCTCGTGCGTGTTCAGCCAGGGCTGGGCCTGCAGGTCCTGCAGCGGCGCCAGCGCGCGGCGCGCCAGTTCCAGGTCGCCCAGGCGCAGGCCCACGCGGGCGACGGCCAGGCTGGCCTCGGCCCAGGGCGGGCCGCTGGTGTCGGCGCTGCGGGCCAGTTCGTCGGCGACGCGGCGCGCCTGCGGCAGCCACTCGCCGCTGCGCTCGGGCTGGGCCAGGGCGCGCGCCAGCAGCGCGGCGCTCTCGCGCGGCAGGCGCAGTGTCGGGTGGCCCGCGGCCTCGGGCGGCAGGCGGCTCTCCAGCTCCTCGTGCACGCGCACGGCCTGCGCGTAGTCGCCCAGTTCGACGAAATGGCGCGCGAGGTCGGCGCGCATGCGCTGGCTGCTGGAGTTGCCGGGGCCCAGCAGCGCGTCCATGTCGGCAATGATCTGGCGCGCGTTGGCCACGCTGCCCTCGGGCCGGCCCAGCCGGGTCTGGATGTTCCAAAGGTGCTGGCGCGAACGGGTGACGAAGCGCGCCCGGTGCGACGGCGCCGTGGCCCAGGACTCGCGCGTGGCGGAGATGGCCTGCTCGGCGTCCAGCAGCCGGCCCTCGGCGAGGCGCAGCTGGTAGATGTAGTTGTAGTAGTACGGGTACTCGTAGTCGGTCGGCTTGTACAGGCGCTGCACCATGGGCCAGGCCTTGGCGTGGATGGCCTCCGCGTCGGCGAAGCGGGCCGCGCCGGCGTAGGCCACCAGCATCTGGTACAGCAGGCTCTCGTACTGGTCCTCCAGCTGCGTGCCGCGGCGCGCGGACGCGAACGCCGGCAGCATGGGCTCGCCCAGCGCGATGACCTCCAGCGGCGAGCCCAGCGCCGTGTAGATGCGCGTCAGGCGCAGCCGGGCGATCAGCGTCTGCTCGGCATCCTCGCCCCAGTGGCGGGCGCTGACGGCGATCAGCTCCTTGGCCAGCGGGATGGCGATGTCGTGGCGGTTCATGTCCGAGTAGGTCTCGACCAGCACATCCAGCACGCGCGCATAGGTCAGCTCGTCGTCGGCGAAGCGCCGCTTCAGGTCGGCGCGGCTTTGCTCCAGCACCTCCAGGATGGTGGGGATGCGGCCGCCGTGCCGGTCGGGGTTGGCCGAGGCCAGCAGCTCGGTCAGGTAGCGCGTGACCTCCTCGCTCTGGCGCGCCGACGCCTGCGCCTCGTCGCGCTGCCACAGGCTGACGGCCAGGCCGGCGCTGAGCGTCGCGAACAGCAGCGCGCCGGCGGCCGCCAGCGCCGCGTTGCGGCGCAGCCAGAGCCAGGCGCGGTGGCGCCAGTCCTCGGCGCGCACGCTGACCGGGCGTTGAGCCAGCCAGTGCTCCAGGTCGTCGATGAGTCCGCCCACGCTGGCGTAGCGTTCCGCCGGCTCGCGCCGCATGGCCTTGGCGGCGACGGCATCCAGGTCGCCCGCCGCACGCTCGGCGTCGGGCGGACGGCCGGGGCCGGACTCGGGGGCGCCGGCAGCGGGGGGCACGGCGTCGCCGGTGGTGCCGGCGCCGCGCGTGGTGCGACCCATGCGCCGCGCCTGGCCGTGCAGCACCGCGTGCTCCAGCGCCGTGCGGCTCAGGCCGCGCTTGCCGAAGGGCAGCTCGCCGGTGGCCAGCTCGTACAGCATGACGCCCAGCGAGTAGATGTCGCTGGCCACGCCGACCGCGTCGCCGGTGATCTGCTCGGGCGCGGCGTAGGCCGGGGTCAGGCGGCGGCCGGTGATCTGCGTGAGCTGGTGGTCGGACTGGTAGCCCGAGTCGTCCAGCAGGCCGGCGATGCCGAAGTCCAGCAGCTTGGCGTGGACCGCGCCGGCGCCGTGGGCCGCCTGGCCGCAGTCCACCATCACGTTGCTGGGCTTGAGGTCGCGGTGCACGATGAGCTGCGCATGCGCATGCTCCACGGCGCGCGCGACGTCCAGCAGCAGCTTCACGCGCTCGTTCAGGCCCAGCTGGTTGACGCGCGCATGTTCGGACAGCGTGCGCCCGTTCACGTACTCCAGCACCAGGAAGGCGCGGCCGTCGTGCTCGCCGGCGTCCAGCAGCCGCGCGATGCCGGGGTGGGTCAGTCGGCCCAGCAGAGCGCGCTCGCGGGCGAAGCGGGCGGCCAGGCCCGGGCTGGCGAGGTCGTCGCGCAGCAGCTTGATGGCGGCCTCGCCCTGGTAGAGCCCGTCGGCCCGCTCGGCCCGCCAGACCTGGCCCATGCCGCCTTCGCCCAGCAGCTCGGCCAGGCACCAGGCGCCCAGGCGGTCGCCCGGCTGCGGCGGCGGGCGCGCGGAGTCGGGGCTGTCGGCCAGCGCATAGGCCAGCTGCGCCTCGAAGCCGGGCTGGCCCACCAGCACGGTGGAGTCGTCGTCGGGCAGCGAGGCCAGCATGCGGCGCAGCCGCAGTGCCAGCTCGGGAGGCTGCAGCGCGGCCAGCCGTTCCTCGCGCTCGCCGGTGGGCAGGTCGGCCAGCTCGTCGAACAGCGCGGACAGGCGCTGCCAGTCGTCCGCTTGCAGGCCGGCGTCCATCAGTAGACGGTGGTGGGTGGGTCGCCCAGCAGCTCCTGCAGCAGCGCGCGCGCCTTCAGCAGTTCGCGATTGATGGTGCGCGTGGACAGGCCGCGCAGCTCCGCCACCTCGGCGATGGACAGGCCCGCGAAGCCGATCATCTCGATCAGCTCGTACAGACCGGTGTCCAGCGTGCGCAGCCGGGCCAGCGCCTGGTCCAGCCCGATCAGGTCCACCGCCTGGCTCTGCACGGCGGCCACGTCGGTGGCGGCGGACAGCGTCACCATGACGGCGTCGCCGCCGCGCTTGTCGCGGCCCTCGGTGCGCAGGTGGTCGATGACGACCGAGCGCAAGACCTGGCCCACATAGGCGAAGAACTGGCCGCGCGACTCGCCCTGCAGGCCCTGCTGGTCGGCCATGCGCAGGAAGCCCTCGTGCACCAGCGCGGTGGTGTGCAGGCCCGCCACGCGGCCGTTGGGCCCGCTCTGCGCCAGGCGCAGCCGCGCGACACGCTTGATCTCGGGGTACAGCGCCGCGTAGAGCTGTTGCAGCGACGCGGCATCACCGCGTGCCGTGCCGGCGAGCAGTTGAGTGATGGGCGCCGTGCTCACGATGTCACTCGGCCTGGAAGGCGGCCAGCGCGGCGGCGATGTCGGCGTCGCTGGCTTCGCGCTGCACCGGGGCGTCGGCCACCAGCCCCTCGCGCTTGAGCCGCGCCACCCACTGTCCCGCGTCACGGCCCTGCTCGAAGGCGCTGCTCTGCAGCAGCAGCGCGCCCTCGGCCGACAGCAGCTTGAAGTAGAACTTGCCGTCGGCCTCGCGGTACTGCTTGAACACCGGCAGCGCGGCCTTCTCCACCTTGGCGGCGGCGGTAGCCACGGTGGACGTGTAGGGCCGCAGGCCCACGGCCTCGCGCAGCGTCTTCAGGAAGGGTACGGCGATGGCGCGGGCCTTGGCGGCACCGGCCTGCAGGATGGCTTCCAGCTCGGCGGGGTTGGCCATCAGCGCGTCGTAGCGGGCGCGCATGGGGCCGACATGACCCTCGATCAGCGAGATGAGCTGCTGCTTGGCCTCGCCCCAGCCCAGGCCGTCGCGCAGCGCCGCGCGGAAGGCGGCGCGCTGCTCGGGCGTGGCGAAGGCGTCGTAGATCGTCACGAGCGCCTGGCCCTCGGGGTCCTTGGGCTCGCCGGGCAGCTTGCTGTCGGTGACGATGCGGGCGACCGCGTCCTTCAGCGCCTTGGCGCCGCCGTCGAAGAGCGGGATGACGTTGTCATAGCTCTTGCTCATCTTGCGGCCGTCCAGGCCGGGCAGCAGCTCCATCTCGGCGTCCACGACGGCCTCGGGCAGCACGAAGAACTCCTGCCCCTGGCCGAACAGGTGGTTGAAGCGCTGCGCGATGTCGCGCGTCATCTCGATGTGCTGCACCTGGTCCTTGCCCACCGGCACCTTGTGCGCGTTGAACATCAGGATGTCGGCCGCCATCAGCACCGGGTAGCTGAACAGGCCCATGGTCACGTTGGCGTCGGGGTCCTCGCCGGCGGCGACGGCCGCGTCCACCGCGGCCTTGTAGGCGTGCGCGCGGTTCATCTGGCCCTTGGCCGTCACGCAGGTCAGCAGCCAGGTCAGCTCGGGGATTTCGGGGATGTCGCTCTGGCGGTAGAGCGTCACGCGGTCGGTGTCCAGGCCGGCGGCCACCCAGGTCGCGGCGATGGCGCGGCTGGAGCGTGCGATGCGGTCCGGCTCGTCGCACTTGATCAGCGCGTGGAAGTCGGCCATGAAGAAGAAGCTCTCCACGCCGGGCGCGCGGCTGGCCGCCACGGCCGGGCGGATGGCGCCGACGTAATTGCCGAGATGCAGGGTGCCGGTGGTGGTGATGCCGGTCAGGACGCGATGAGCCATGGGTTTGGTGAAAAGTAACCAAACCGGATTGTGGCCTCAGCCGGCCGGGTGGATTCAGCTGCGTTTGCGGGATGGGGGGGCGGCCACCGAGGCGCGCCAGGTCACCGAGATGTCGAACTGCCGCGAGACCGGCAGCTCCATGTCGTAGCAGCGGTTCAGCAGCCAATGCAGGCCGGCCAGCGCGACGTCGCGGCTGGGGATGTGCACGGAGGTCAGGCGTGGTGCCGCGAATTCGGCGCTGGGAGAGTCGTCATAGCCCAGCACCGAAACCTCGTGCGGCACCGACACGCCGCGTTCCTGGAAATGGGACAGCAGGCCTATGGCCATCTCGTCGTTGGCGCAGAACACTGCAGTGGGGCGTTTCTTGAGCGCCAGCAGCGTCTCGGCGGCGTCCCAGCCGGCCTGGTTGGAGAAGTCGCCGGGTACGGTGACGATGGGCAGATTAGCCTCCGCCTCCTCGTTCATTGAGTTGAGCGCCTTCTACATCGGGTCTTGCAGCAGAATGTCCATTTCAAGCGCGGAGAAGCCGGTGAGGCTAAGGTCAAAGTCCAGCGCTCGTAGATCAGCGAGTTCGATTTGCAGTGCTGACAAGTCCCACTCACCATTCTCTGCCATGCGGTTGAGGCTGATCGCAAGGAGGCGCACTTCATTCTTCGCCAGGTGGTCGATCACAATGCAGGGGATGGCCTCCAATCCCAGGCGGCATGCCGCCTCCCACCGGATATGACCATCGATGATCGCGCCCTCGCCCGCAATCAGCACAGGCAGGCAAAAACCCATTGCCGGAATGGAGCGGCATACGGTT
>CBFGPX010000160.1:0-10112 GCA_965650725.1 uncultured Comamonadaceae bacterium
GCGATGCCGGCGTCCAGGTGATGGCAGACCATCAGCATGTCCAGGTGCTCGTCCAGCGTGTTGACGGTGAACGGTCGCGTCGGATTGGTGGAGCTGGGCAGCACGTTGGCCTCCCCCACCACCTTCATGATGTCCGGCGCATGGCCGCCGCCCGCGCCTTCGGTGTGGAAGCTGTGGATGGTGCGGCCCCTGAAGGCGGCAATCGTGTCCTCGACGAAGCCGCTTTCGTTCAGCGTGTCCGTGTGGATGGCGACCTGCGTGTCGGTCAGCTCGGCCACGCTGAGGCAGTTGTCGATGGCAGCGGGCGTGGTGCCCCAGTCCTCGTGCAGCTTCAGGCCGATGGCACCGGCGTCGATCTGCTGCATCAGACCCTCGGGGCGGCTGGCGTTGCCCTTGCCGAGGAAGCCGAGGTTCATCGGGAAGGCTTCGGCGGCCTTCAGCATCGTGGCGATGTGGCTCGGCCCTGGCGTGCAGGTGGTGGCCAGCGTGCCGGTGGCAGGGCCGGTGCCGCCGCCGATCATGGTGGTCACACCGCTCATCAGCGCCTCTTCGATCTGCTGCGGGCAGATGAAGTGGATGTGGGTGTCGATGGCGCCAGGCGTCACGATGAAGCCCTCGCCCGCGATGATTTCGGTGCCGGGGCCGATGACGATGTCCACGCCCGGCTGCACGTCGGGGTTGCCGGCCTTGCCTATTGCCGAGATGCGGCAGCCGCGCAGGCCGATGTCGGCCTTGACGATGCCCCAGTGGTCGACGATGACGACGTTGGTGATGACGGTGTCCACCGCGTCGCCGGGGCCGGGCCCGTTCACACGCTGCGACTGGCCCATGCCGTCGCGCACGGTCTTGCCGCCGCCGAACTTCACTTCTTCACCGTAGCCGCCGGCACGCAGCGTCAGGTCCTGCTCGATCTCGATGACGAGCGAGGTGTCGGCCAGGCGCAGCTTGTCGCCGACGGTGGGGCCGAGCATCTCGGCGTAGGCGCGTCGGGAAATCTTCATAGCTTGCCTTGCACCAAACCGCGGAAGCCCCAGACAGCGCGGTCGCCGCCGAGGTCGACCAGCTCGACGGTGCGCGTCTGGCCGGGCTCGAAGCGCACGGCCGTGCCGCTGCAGATGTTGAGGCGCATGCCGCGAGCGGCCTCGCGGTCGAAGCTCAAGGCGGCGTTGGTCTCGGCGAAATGGTAGTGCGAGCCGACCTGGATGGGCCGCTCACCGGCATTGGCAACCTTCAGCGTCAGCGTGCGGCGGCCGGGGTTGAGTTCGTGCTCGCCCTCGGCGGTGATCAGCTCGCCGGGAATCATCAGGCCACCCCACTGACGCGGGCCACGGCCAGCGCGGCGACGCTGGCGCCCAGCAGCGCGCGGGCCAGCGTCGGCGCGTTGCGCAACTTCCAGCCCATGGCAAGGCCGATACCGTGCAGCACGGCGGTGCCGACCACCATGCCGGCCAGCGCCGTGGCGCCGTGCAGTTCCAGGCCATGCGCGGCGCCGTGGCTGAAGGCCAGGATGGCCGCGGTGGCCGCGCCCGCGGCCGGCGGCATGGCCAGGCGCAGCGCCACCAGCAGGCCCAGCACAGCCAGCGACACGGTGATGGCGGTTTCCATCGCCGGCATGTGCCAGCCGAAGAACATGGACAAAAGCGCGCCAGCCAGCAGCGAGGCGGCGAACGCGATGGGCGCGCGCAGCGGTGATTTGAGCGCCATCGCGCTCCAGATGCCCACGGCCAGCATGGCGGCCAGGTGGTCGGGCCCGGTCAGCGGGTGCAGCATGCCGTCGACGAAGCTGGACATGTGGCTGTGGTCGCCGGTGTGGGCCTGGGCGGCGGTGGCGGCCAGCAGAGGGAGGGTCGCAATCCAGCGTTGCAGTTTCATGGGCGGTCTTCAGGCAATGGGTTGGTGGACGGTCACGAGCTTGGTGCCGTCGGGGAAGGTCGCTTCGACCTGGATCTCGGGAATCATCTCGGCGATGCCGTCCATGACGTCGGCGCGGGTCAGCACGGTGCGGCCTTCGCTCATCAGCGCGGCGACGGTCTTGCCGTCGCGGGCACCTTCGAGGATGGCGGCGCTGATGAGCGCGACGGACTCGGGGTAGTTGAGCTTGAGGCCGCGGGCCTTGCGGCGCTCGGCAAGCAGAGCTGCGGTGAACAGCAGCAGCTTGTCTTTCTCTCGGGGAGTGAGTTCCATCTCGCTTTGCTCGATATTTGTGAGTCAGACCGAGCGGCCAGCAAAGCCAGCCGAACTCGGGGAGTGAGTTCCATAGTTCAGTGTCTCTTGCAAGGCAGGTGCCAGTCGATCAGCACCTGCCCAGGGGCGGGCTTGCGGGACGGGCCGGCGGGCTTGCGGGACGGGGTGCCCAGCGCGATCCAGCCGACCAGGGTCTCGCCAGGCTCGCAGAAGGCCGCAGCGATGGCGGGGTGGCGCACCTTGGCGCCGCTGAGCATCTTGCCGCCAAAGCCCAGCAGATGCGCCGCCAGCAGGAAGTTGCCGATCGCGCCGCCCACCGCCGCCCACTGTTCGTGCGCCGGCACCAGCGGATGGCCCAGGTCGATGCGTGCCACCACCGCCACGGTGACCGGCGGGCGCAGCGCGCGCTCGGCGTCCAGCGCTGCGCCCTCCTCGCCCTTGCCGGACGCGCGGGCGGCATCGGCAAACAGCGCGGCCATGTCGGCTTTGGCGTCGTCGCGCACCAATTTGAAGCGGTAAGGCACCAATTCGGCGTGGTCGGGCGCACGCAACGCGGCGGCCGTCATCAGCGCGAGTTGCTCGGCGCCCGGGCCGGGCTCGACGAGGTGCTTGGGGCCGACCGAGTAGCGGTCGAGCAGGGACTGCAGCAGGGGTTCTGGATTCATCGGGTGAGGTGGCGGCGAACGGCCCAGGACAACGCATCGACCAGGCCCACCAGCGCCATCATGCCGGCCAGCACGGTACACGTTTCGCGCATCTGGAACAGGCCCAGGTGGTAGCTCAGCATCTGGCCCAGCCCGCCGGCGCCCACGACGCCGAGCACGCTGGCCGCGCGGATGTTGTTCTCCCAGCGGTACAGCGTGTAGCTGACCAGCTGCGGCAGCGCCTGCGGCAGCGTGGCGAACAGCCACACGCTCAGCGGCCCCA
Source organism: uncultured Comamonadaceae bacterium (assembly GCA_965650725.1). Taxonomy (GTDB): domain Bacteria; phylum Pseudomonadota; class Gammaproteobacteria; order Burkholderiales; family Burkholderiaceae_C; genus Pelomonas. The sequence continues at coordinate 3,112 of CBFGPX010000160.1, forward strand.
CGCCGCGCTGGCGCAGCGACAGGGCCGCGTCGGCCGGCGCGTTCTCAAAGCTCTCGGCGAACAGCCGCCCCAGCACGCCGCTGGTGTGCAGCGCCAGCGCCAGCGTGCCCGGCAGCGGCCCCAGGCCGGCGAGGATGAGCAGCAGCGCCGCCCACACCAGCTCGGGCACGCTGCGCAGCGCGTTCAGCACCAGCCGCGCGAGCGCCCGCGCCGGGCCGCTGCCCGAAGCCGGCAGCGCGAGAGCAAGGCCACCCACCACGGCCAGCAGCGTGCCCAGCGCCGACATCGCCAGCGTCTCCAGCAGCGCCGTGCCCGTCTTGGCGAGGAAGGCCGGCGCCGTCTCGGGCGGGAAGAAACTGACCGCGAAGCGGCCCATGCTGGCCAGCGCATCGGTCCCCAGGAAGGCGGCCCATTGCAGGTCCAGCGACCAGAAGCTGGCGATGACCAGCGCGGCAAGGCCCAGCAAAACGGCGGCGGTACTGATCCTCATGCGAGCCTCCCGCGCAGCCAGCGGCTGAACGCATCGCTCAGCATGACCAGCGCGATGAACACCAGCAGGATCGCGCTGACCTCGGCGCCCGCGAACATCTTGGCCGCGTTGTCCAGCTGCTGGCCCAGGCCGCCTGCGCCGACGAAGCCCAGCACCACCGACGAGCGCACCGCGCATTCCCAGCGGTAGACGGTGTAGCTCAGCAGTTCGGGCAGACTGCTGGGCAGCGCGCCGAACAGCAGCGCCTGCCAGCGCGGGCTGCCGGCGCGCAGCAGGGCCTGCGTGGGCGCGGCGTCGGCGCTTTCCAGGATCTCGGCGTAGACCTTGCCCAGCATGCCGCCGTAGGCGATGGCGATGGCCAGCACGCCGGCCGTCGGCCCCAGGCCCACGACGCGCACGAACACCAGCGCCCACACCAGCTCCGGGATGGAGCGCAACGCCACCAGCAGTGCGCGCACGCCGCGGCGCAGCCAGCGCGCCGGGCCGGGGCGGCCCTCCAGCGTGCTGGCCGACAGCCGCGCCGTGGACAGCAGCGACAGCGGCACGGCGATGACCAGCGCCAGCGTCAACCCGGCCGTGGCGATGGCGACCGTGCGCCAGGTTTCACGCGCCAGCAGCACCAGGAACTCGGCATCCGCACGCGGCGGTACGAAGTCGGCCAGGAAGCGGCCCGTCGCGCGCAGGCTGCGCTCGTCGAACAGCGTCCACGGCTTGAACTCGGCGAACACCAGCAACGGCCACAGCAGCACCAGGCCGGCCAGCAGCGCCAGCCAGCGCCGGCCCAAAGCGGGGTCGCGCAGCGCAGGTGCCATCACCGGCACATCGCCTGCGGCAGCGGTAGGGGCTGCGCCGGCAGCGCCACCTCGGGCGGCGGCTCCAGCTGGCTGCGGTACAGCTCGTCCAGCAGCTCGCCCCCCAGCGCGGCGGGCGGGCCGTCGAACACGACGCGGCCGACGCTCATCGCCACGACGCGCGGGAAGCGCGCGAGCGCCAGGTCCACCTGGTGCAGGCTGCACACCAGCGCCGCGCCGGCCGCACGCGCGCCGTCCTGCAGCGCGGCGAGCGACCGCTCGGCGCGGGCCGGGTCCAGCGCGGCCAGCGGCTCGTCGGCCAGCCACAGCCGCGTGTCGGACACCAGCAGCCGCGCCAGGCCCACGCGCTGGCGCTCGCCGCCGGACAGGCGGTCCACGCGCAGCCAGAGCTTGTCGGGCAGGTCCAGCTTCTCCAGCGCGGCCTGTGCGAGCGGCGCGTCGGGCGGGCTCCACAGCGTGCGCAGCGCACGCCCGAAGGACATGCGCGGCAGCCGCGCGGCCAGCACGGCAACGGCCACGCGCTGGCGCGGCGGCAGCGGCGGGTGCTGCGGCGCCAGCGCGATGCCGGTGCGCAAGACCTGGCGCTCAGTGCGGGCGAGCGCCCAGGGATCGTGGCCGTCCAGCGTGAGGCGGCCGGCCAGCGGCGCCTGCATCAGCGCCAGCAGGTTCAGCAGCGTCGTCTTGCCGGCACCGGACGCGCCGATGACGGCGACCTGCTCGCCGGCAGCCAGTTCGAGGTCGATACCGTGCAGCACCGGCGCCGCGTCGCCCAGCGCGGCTGCGGCGATGCCGGTCAGCGAGATCACTTCAGCAGGCCGGCGTTCTCGGCGGCAGCCTTGATGCCCGTGTAGTTCTCGGGCTTGCTCGGGATGAACTTCGTCGCGCGCTGCAGGCCCAGGATCTCCTTGCCTTGCGGCGTGTTCGGATCCAGCGCCAGGAAGGCGGCCTTGATCTTGTCCTGCAGCGCCTGCGGCATGTCGGCGTGGACCGACCAGTTGTAGTCGTAGTAAGGCGGCGTTGTGTAGAAGACCTTGACCTGGGCCGGGTCCACCTTCTTCTCGGCGACGAACTTCTCCCACACCGAGATGTTCAGCGCGCCGGCATCGACCTTGCCGCTGGCAACGGCCGCGATGGTCGCGTCATGCGCGCCGCTGAAGGCCACGCGCTTCAGGTCCGTGTCGGGGTTGATCTTGGCGCCCAGCAGGAAGCTGCGCGGCATCAGGTGGCCCGAGGTGCTGCTCTGCGAGCCGAAGGACAGCGTCTTGCCCTTCAGGTCTTCCAGCTTGTTGATGCCGCTCTTGGCATCGGTGATGAAGACCGAACGGAACTTCTCGTCCTCCTCGCGCTGCACCAGCGGAGCTATCCTGCCGGCCGAGCGCACATGGGCCTGCACGAAGGTGAAGCCACCGAACCAGGCCAGGTCGATCTTCTTGTTGACGACGGTCTCGACGGCCGCGGCGTAGTCGGTCACGGGTGTCCACTCGACCTTCATGCCCAGCTTGGCTTCCAGGTACTGGCCCAGCGGCGCGAACTTGCGCGCCAACTCGGTGGGCGACTCATCGGGAATGGCGGTCACGCGCAGCACCTGCTGAGCCTGCGCCGCGGCACCCGCCAGCGCCAGGGACATCACCACGCCACGCGCCAGACTGGCGACGACACGAGAGAGGGCCATTTGAGAATCTCCTGAGGGGGTTAGAAAACGAGTGTCGCCCATGCCGAGTGGGCGGCGCGGGAGGCGTATTGGACAGCACCGCCATGGCGGCGGCCGGCGGGAATCAGCTCCGCCTGCGTCAGCCCCTGGGCGGCCAGCGCATCGGAGCAGGCGAAGAAGCGTGCGCCATGCTCAAGCGCATCGTTCATCCAGTCGGCGATGGTCTTGTCGAAACGCTCGGAAGCACGCAGCCGCCCGGCCACGCCGGGCTTGAGCAGCAGCACGGACCGGGCCGTGAAGTAGACCTCGACCTGCATCTCCAGCGCGGCCGCCGCGGCGGCCTGTGCGAAGGGCGTGGCCAGGCGCGCGGGGTCGTCGGGGTCGGCCGCCCAGAGCAGGATGGCGAGGCCGGTGCGCTTCATGGCGCGGCGGTGTCCAGCTTGTTCAGCCAGGCCCAATGGGTCAGGGCTTCGCGGATGGCGGCATCGCCGATGGCCAACTTGTCCTTCTCGGCCTCCAGATTCGAGGGTGCCAGCTCGGCGAGCCAGCCCGCGTCATAGGGCGACAGGTGGACCAGCTCGGGCCGGTCTTCCAACGCCGCGTTGACTTGCGTCACGACACCCGACAGCGGCGACTTCACGGACACGACCGATTTCGCCAGCTCGACCACGCCGATGGAGCGGCCCTGCGCCACTTCGCTGCCGACAGCCTTGGGGCGGCACATGTAGATGTCGCCCGACGCCTTCAGCCCCAGCGCCGTGATGCCGACGCGCACCCGGCCATCGGCCAGCGGCTGGGCCCAGGTCTGGTCGTCGGCCCAGAGCCAGAAGCCGGCAGGCAGCTCAGTCATGCGCGCCGCCCTCGCGAGTGGCGGAAGGGGGTGGGAGTCGAACCCACCCAGCGGCGCGTGGCGCCACCCACCGGGTTTGAAGCCCGGCCGACACACCGGTGTCGTTCCCCTTCCTCATGTCTGCAGACTTTCAGAAAACAGCGCGCTGTCCGCCCGCAGCCGGTGCTCGTCGCCGACACGGCGCAGCAGCCCGACGCGGTCGAAATGTTCCAGATGCTGGATGGCGCGCTTGCGGCCCAACTGCGTCGCGTCGCGGAAGCTGGCCGCCGTGACCTTGCCCTGGACAGCACCGATGCCGCGCGCGATGGCCGCGAGGCGTGCCATCGTCGGCGTGTCGCAGTAGAGATCCTTGACCACCTGGTGCAACTCGCCCTGCTGGGCCAGCCGCGCCAGCGTCGCGCGCAGCAGCGGTTCGGGCTCGGCGCAGTCGCGGGCCAGGTCGCGCGCCCAGGCGCCCTCGGCACCGGCCGCAGCCAGCCGCGGCGCGACCTTCTGCGCGATGCGCTGCTCCACGGCCGACAGCTGCACGCCGTGCGCCGGCAGGTGCACGAAGGCGCCGCGCAAGGCGATGCGGCCGGCGGCACGCAGACCGGCGAGCAGCTCGCGCCACAGCGGCTCGGCGATGCGCGGCGCCACCAGCCGGCGCAGCCGCGCGGCATCGGGGCCGAGTTCGTCGGGCGCCTTGGCGTGGAAGTCGGCCAGCGCGGCCAGGGTCCTCTCGGTCAGCGCCGCGCTGGCGTCCTCGCCCAGCGCCCAGCCCTGCTGCGGCTCGGCCAGCCCCTCGGCCTGGGCGAAGCGGGCCAGGTCCAGGCCCAGTGACGACAGCGTCAGCAGCCGCTCGCGGCGGCGCGCGGCGGTGGGCAGCTCGCAGGCAGCCAGCTCGGCCAGGCGCTCGGGCGTGCGGCGGTAGCGCGTGGGCGCGAAGGGGTCGAGCACGACGCCGCCCGCCAGCGTGCGCGTGGCGCCGGCGTCGCGCAGCACGAGGCGGTCGCCGCGCCATGCGCCCATCGGGGCGTGGCAGACCAGCTGCACGCGGGCGGACGCGCCGGGCTCGATGGCGTCGCCGTCCAGCACGGCAACGCTGGCCATCACGCTCTGCGCACCGAGGTGCAGATGCACGCGCGCGCCCGAACGCAGCGGCCGGGCCTCGCCGGGCCAGAGCTTGACGCGGGCATCAAGCCGCTCGGTGGCTAGCGCCACGTGCGGCACCGTCAGCCACGCGCCGCGCGGCGCCTGCTCGCGCGCCAGGCCCGCCAGCGCGACGGCGCAGCGCTGGCCGGCGCGGGCGCGCTCGACCGCCTGGTTCTGCGCATGCAGGCTGCGCACGCGCGCGCGATGGCCCTGGAGGGTCAGCTCGTCGCCGACGGCGATCTCGCCCGCATGCAGCGTGCCGGTGACGACGGTGCCGACGCCGTCCAGGCTGAAGGCGCGATCCACCGCGAGCCGCGCGGCCAGGCCCTGGGTAGCGCGCGGTGGCGTGCGGCGGGCGGCGTCGAACAGCAGCTCGCGCAGCTCGGCCAGGCCCTGGCCGGTGTGGGCCGAGACGCTGAGGATGGGCGCGGCCTCAAGCCCGGTACCGGCGAGCAGCGCGCGGATCTCGCCGCGCAGCGCGTCGAGGCGCGCCGGATCGGCACGGTCGGCCTTGGTGATGGCGACGACACCGCGCGTCAGGCCCAGCAGGCTCAGCACGGCCAGGTGCTCGCGCGTCTGCGGCATGACGCCATCGTCGGCCGCGACGAGCAGCAGCGCGAAAGCGATGCCGCTGGCACCGGCCAACATCGTGTGGACCAGCTTCTCGTGGCCGGGCACGTCGATGAAGCCGATCCGCTCGGCGTGGTCGGGAACGTCGAGGTAGGCATAGCCCAGCTCGATGCTGATGCCCCGCGCCTTCTCCTCCGGCAGCCGGTCGGTGTCGACGCCGGTCAGCGCGCGCACCAGCGTGGTCTTGCCGTGGTCGATATGGCCGGCCGTTCCGACGATCACGCCAGCGACTCCTTCAAGGCGCCGAGTTGCGAGCTCAGCAGCGCGGGCTCTTCGAGGCAGCGCAGGTCCAGCAGCAGGCGCTCGTCCTTGACACGGCCGAGGACGGGGCGGGGCAATGCGCGCAGGGCCGTGACGAGGGCGTCGAGCGTGCGGCCTCGACCATCGGTCGCGGTGAGCGCCAAGCCGGCCGATGGCAGGCGCTCGACCGGCAGCGAGCCCGAGCCGATCTGGCTTTGCAGCGCGACCGTCTCGACGCTGAAGCGCGGCGCGACGGCGGCGGCCACGTCGGGCAGCAGCTGCCGGGTCAGCGCAGCGATCTGCTGCTGCGGGCGGGTCAGCAGGCGCAGCGTCGGCAGCTCCCGCACCAGGCGCTCGGGGCGCAGGTAGAGCCGCAGTGTCGCCTCCAGCGCGGCGAAGGGCAGCTTGGACAGGCGCAGCGCCCGCTTCATCGGGAACTTGCGGATGCGCTGGACGGCAGCCTTGCTGCCGACGATGAGCCCCGCCTGCGGCCCGCCCAGCAGCTTGTCGCCGCTGAAGGTCACGACATCGCAGCCCGCGGCGAGCATGGCCTGCGGCAGCGGCTCGGCGGGCAGGCCCCATTTCGACAGGTCCACCAGCGCGCCGCTGCCGAGGTCGGTCATCAAGGGCAGGCCGGCCGCGTGGGCGATGGGCGCCAGCGTCGCCTCGTCGACGGCCGCCGTGAAGCCCTGCACCTGGTAGTTGCTGGTGTGGACCTTGACGATGAGGCCGGTGCGCGGCGTGATGGCCTGCTGGTAGTCGCGCGGGTGGGTGCGGTTGGTCGTGCCCACCTCCACCAGCGTCGCGCCGGCGGCGCTCATCACGTCGGGCATGCGGAAGGCACCGCCGATCTCGACCAGCTCGCCGCGCGACACGATGGCCTCCTTGCCGCCGGCCAGCGCCGCGATGCCCAGCAGCACGGCGGCGGCATTGTTGTTGACGACGGTGGCGGCCTCGGCGCCGGTCAGTTCGCAGAGCAGGCCCTCGATGAGGTCGTCGCGGTCGCCGCGCGCGCCCGCGGCGAGGTCGAACTCCAGGTTGTTGGGCTCACCCATCAGCGCCAGCACCTGCTGCAGCGCCGCGTCGGCCAGCAGGGAGCGGCCCAGGTTGGTGTGGATGACGGTGCCGGTCAGGTTGATGACGGCCTGCATGCGTGGGCTCATGCGCTTCAGGACGCGCTCGGTCAGCTGCGCCCAC
>CBFGPX010000161.1:0-10106 GCA_965650725.1 uncultured Comamonadaceae bacterium
CCACTTCGTCACCCACCCCCACGAGGTCGCGCGCCACTACGTCTGCGGCCTGTGCAACCCGCCCGCCCGTGCCGGCAAGGGCCGTGCGCAAGGTTCCATCCAAATGCATTGATCGTTGCCAGGCGGGTGCAGGCGAGGTGAACTCATGAAATCTGCACGCGCCAAGCCTGGCGGCTCTGCCGTCCTGGTGCAGCGCGCCGCCGCGCTGCAGGCGGCGGGCCAGGCCAACGAAGCCGCGCAACTGCTGAGCCAGGCCGTCCACCAGTTTCCCGCCGAGCCCGAGCCGTGGCTGCGGCTGGGCAACCTGCTGGCCGGCGCGGGCCAGTGGGCCACGGCCGAGCGCTGCTATGCCGCGCGCTGCCGGCTCAAGCCGCCCGCCGCCCAGCCGTTCTACAACTGGGGCGTCTCGCTGGTTGAACTGGGCCGCGTACCTGAAGCCGTCGCCGCCTACGAGCGTGCGATTGCGCTGCAACCCGGCGATGCCGCAGCGCAGCATGGTTTGGCCTTGGCGCATCTGCAGCTGAAGGCGTTCGATGCCGCTTTGCGGGCGCTGGACCGTGCCATCGCATTGAAGCCTCAAGAAGCGGCCTATCGCGTCGAACGTGCGCGGGCGCGCGTGCAGATGGGTGAGTGGGCCGCGGCGCTGGCGGATCTCGACGCCACGCCGCCCAGCGCGGATGCGCTGAACCTGAAGGGCATCGCGCTGCGCCAGCTGCACCGCCCCGCCGACGCGCTGGCCGCGTATGACGAGGCGCTGCGGCTCAACCCGCAGTCCGCCGAAGCGCTGAACAACCGCGGCAACCTGCGCTTGCTGGCGCGGCGGTTCTCGCCCGCGCTCGACGACCTCGAGCGCGCCCTCGCATTGACCCCCGGCGCCGACTGGCTCCTCGGCCTGCGGCTGTACGCCGCCATGCACATCTATCAGTGGCAAGGCTTCGACGAGAAGCTCGCCGCGCTGCGCCAGGCCGTGGCCGACGGCAAGAAGGCCGTTCAGCCGCTGGCGCTGCAGTGCCTGCTGGACGATCCTGCGGCCCAGCAGCAGGCCGCGCGCATCTGGGCACGTCACAGCTTCCCGCCCAGGGTCGACGGAGCGCCGATCGACGCACCGGGCCGGTTGCCGGGCGAGCGCATCCGCATCGCGTACCTATCGCGCGATTTCCGATCCCATCCGGTCTCGTTCCTGATGGCCGAGGTGATCGAGCTGCACGACCGCTCGCGGTTCGAGGTCGTCGCGCTGAACTATGGGGCCGCCAGCGACGACCCCTTGCAGCAGCGCCTGCGCGCCGCATTCGATCAGTTCCATGACGTGGAACACCTGCCCGACGCGCAGATCGCAGACCTGGCGCGCCGCCTGGGCGTGGACATCGCCGTGGACCTGACGGGCCTGACCGACGGTGCCCGCAGCAGCATCCTCGCCTGGCGCGCCGCGCCGGTGCAGATGCAGTACCTCGGCACGCTCGGCACGGCCGGATCGCCGGTGTTCGACTACCTGCTGGCCGACGCGACGCTGATCCCTGCCGACCTGCGCGACGCCTACGACGAGTGCATCGTCTACCTGCCGTCCTATCAGGCCAACGACCGGCGCCGTCCGCGGCCCGAGCCGATGCCGCGCGACGCGCTGGGCCTGCCGGCGGATGCCTTCGTCTATGCCTGCTTCAACAATCCCTGCAAGCTCAATCCGGCGATGTTCGCCACATGGGCCGAGATCCTGCGCGCCGTGCCGCACGGCGTGCTGTGGGTGCTGGAGGAGGACGAGCAGGCGCGCGTGAACCTGTGTGCGCATGCCCAGTCCTTGGGGCTGGACCCGCAGCGGCTGCACTTTGCCCGGCGCATGGGTCGCGAGGCCTACCTCGCCGGTCTGGCCGCGGCCGACCTGTTCCTCGACACGCTGCCCTACAACGCAGGCACCACCGCGAGCGACGCGCTGTGGATGGGCCTGCCGGTGCTGACGCAGCAGGGCCGGTCCTTCCCGGCGCGCATGGCGGCCAGCCTGCTGAACGCCGTCGGCGTGCCGGAGCTGGTCGCCACAGATGCCGCCGGCTACATCGCCACGGCGACGCGGCTCGCGCAGCAGCCGGAGGAACTGCGGTCACTGCGGCAACGGCTGTTGGCGGCTCGTGACGGCTCGGCGCTCTTCGACACGCCGCGCTTCACGCGCCACCTCGAGAGCGCCTATGCCGAGGCACATCGGCTGCGCGTCGCGGGTGAGGCGCCGCGGGATATCGTCGTCTCAGGCGAGCAGCGCTGAGGGCGGCTGGCCCGCCAGCGCGCGCTCCCACATGTGCTGGTAGAGCGACTCCAGATCGCGCGCGAAGCGCGTCGTGTCGTAGAGGCATGCCGGACGCGACAGGATCGTCGCGCGCAGCGCCTGGCGAGCGGCGACGTCGCGCCCCAGTTCGCAGATGCGTTCCACATAGCCCGTGGGGCCGCGTGTGATGCAGCTTTGCAGCCCCGCCGCCGCCAGGATGCTGGCGGCGACCCGGCCGGGGAAGCTGTCGTTCATCAGGGTCACCACCGGCACGCCCGCGGCCAGCGCATCGCTGGTCGTCGTGTGGCCGTTGCAGGGCCAGCTGTCCAGCGCCAGGTCGGCGACCTGCAAACGGGCCAGGTGCTCGTCCATGCCCGTCGGCGGCGCGAACACGATGCGTCCGGCCAGATCGCCCGCGGCCTCCAGCAGCCGTGCGTCCGCCTGCTCACCGCCACTGAGCTGCCACAGCTGCGCATCGGGCAACTGCCGCAGCGCGTCCATCCACGCGGCCCACAGCGGCGGTGTGATCTTGTAGACGGCATTGGCGCTCAGCAGTACCAGTGCGTCCTCCTTCAAGCCCAGCGCGCTGCGTGACGGCGCCAGGCCCGGCACACGCCGGCGGTCCTGCGGCTGGTAGCAGTGCGGCAGCTGCGCGATGCACTCGCTGTAGTCCGCGGCATGTGCCACCGGCGTGACGACGGGGTCGCCGATGACGTAGTCGATGAAGCCGGCGCCGCTGGTGCCTGGAAAGCCCAGCCAGCTCACCTGCACCGGTGCGGGGCGGCAGGCGAGGGCGGCCATGCGGCTGCCGGCCGTGTGGCCCTTCAGGTCCACGAGGATGTCGACCTCGTCGGCGCGGATGCGGCGGGCCAGTGCCGGCGGGTCGAGGTCGCCGACCTCGACCAGCGCCCCGCCGGCGGCGATGCGCTGCCGCAGCGCGGAGCCGTCGTCGGGGCCGTGCGAATACAGCCGGATGTCGAAATGCTCGCGGTCGTGGCTTTCCAGCAGGTCCGCCAGCAGCGCGGCCGTGGCATGGGCGTGGAAGTCGGCGGACAGGTAGCCGACGCGCAAGCGTTCGCGCCGCTGCGGCATGCGCGCCGGCAGTGTCGGCAGGCCGCGCGCCAGGTACCGGCTGGCGAGCGCGGCGGACTTGCGCAGTTCGGCGCGCGTGTGAGGCAGGCCCACGAAGGCGAACGGCATGCCGAACTCGTCGTCGGCCGCGTCGGGCTTGTCGGCCAGCGCGGCGCGCAGCGCGGCGAGATCGGCATCCAGCTGCGACCAGTCGGCCGCCTTCTGCGTCGCATGGATCAGATAGCCCTGGGCCATGACGCTGCCCGGATTCAGCACGGCCGGTGTACGCAGGGCTTCGGCCGCCTGGCTGTGCAGCCCCAGCGCCTGCAGCGTGAAGCCCAGCTGCAGGTAGGTGTCGGTGTCGGTGGGCGCGAGGGCCAGCGCCTGCAGCAGCGGGTCGATGGCCTCGGCGGGCCGGCCGGCCAGGCGCAACGCCTCGGCCTGGCTGCGCAGCGCGGCTGGCGTCATGCGGGCTGGCTTCGGCTGGCCACGGCCAGCAGCGACATGCCGTTGAAGAAGAACATGCCGTCGATCTGCCAGGGCGTGTACTTGCGAATCACGTTGCTCAGCGTGAACGGCGTGTACCAGCAGTTGTGGTCGGGGTGCACGACCTCGACGAAGGTCTGCGCGCCGCTGTTGTAGTCGAAGTGCCGCCGGAAGCACGAGTAGGCGTCGGGCACGGTGATGATGTACTGGTCGGCGCCCAGCGCATCCAGCTGCTTCAGGAAGCCCTGCACGTCGGGCACGTGCTCCATGACCTCGGGCACCAGCACGGTGTCGTAGCGGTCGGTCACGTCGGCCCAGTCGCTGAACAGGCGGCCCTTCAGGTGCGGGCGCATCAGCTCGAAGGCCTCGCCGTGGATGTCGAAGCCGTCGAGCGTGCAGTGCTCGTCCAGCTGCAGGTGCAGCGAGCGCTTCAGGTCGGTGATGGGCCAGTCCACGCAGCCCACGTGCAGCACGCGCTTGTCGGCGCACAGCGCGACGAAGGCGTCCAGCCGCGGCACGCCGACGAAGTCCTCGCCGACCTTGACCTTCTGCACGAAGTACTTCTGATGGGCGTATTCCAGCGGGGAGACGGGCAGGTCGTCCATGGCTTTGCGCTCGGTGGCCAATGCTGGGGCGTTCATGCGACCTTCCTCTTGTGCAGCTCGTCGTACTTGCCCAGCGTGCTGCCCCATTCCTGCGCGGCGAACACGGGGCCGCCACCGCTGTACTCGTGGCCGGTGAAGTGGCGCGGGATGAAGAAGTGGCTGGGCCAGATGGTCAGGCCCGCGTAGCGCTGCAGGCGCACCTGCTCGGTCAGGTACAGCGGGCCCACGCTCTGCCAGGCCATGCGGTCGACGACGGTGGGCTCCTTCTGCAGGTCCAGGATGATCTGGCCGAAGAAGGGGTTCTCGGGCTTGGAGGCCACATAGCCGGCGGCGATCAGCCCCGGGCGGATCAGCTCGTTCTCCCAGCAGGCGCAGGCCTCGCCCTCGAACAGCCAGGGCTCCAGCGGGCGCTTGCAGATGCTGTCGGCATCGACGACGAAGCCGCCCTCGTGATACAGGATCTCCCAGCGCATCAGGTCGGCCACGCCGTTCAGCTCGCGCTTGGCCATGTCGCGCATGTGCGCAGCGTTCACCCAGCCGTAGCTGGCCAGGTCGTCGTTGCCCCAGACGCGCACGGTCCAGTCGGGGTTGTGCTGGCGCCAGGTGGCGATGCAGTTGTCGGGGCGCTTGGATTCGTCGCCGACCCAGATCACATGCAGCGTGCGGGGGATCATGGACAGCCTCGCGGACATTGGAAGAATTGCCACTCTAGGCCGGCCCGCGGCTGCATGAAACCCGGTGGAGTGGGGGAAATCCGGTCCTGAAATGCGCGATCGCCCTCGCGCGCGTGAACACAATGCGGGCATGACCGCTGCCTCGCGCCGCCTGGCCCTCGTCGTCATCGCGCGCGACGAGGGCAGCCGCATCGCGCGCTTGCTGGACAGCGTGCGCCCCTGGGTGGACGACATGCTGGTGCTGGACACCGGCTCGCGCGACGACACCGTGCAGGTTGCGCGCGCCTGTGGAGCATGCGTGGAGTCTTTTACGTGGTGTGACGACTTCGCCGTGGCCCGCAATCAAGCGCTGGCGCTGGCGGGCGCCGACTGGCATCTGGTGCTGGATGCCGACGAGTGGCTGATCTCCGGTGGCGAGGCGCTGCAGGCGTTGCGCCACACGGCGCCCGACTTCATCGGCGCGCTGAAGCTGCGCGACCAGTTCGACATCGCCGCCGGCCAGCAGGCCGAGGCCATCGCGTGGCTGAGTCGAGTGCTGCCCGGCGCCGTGCGCTACGAAGGCCGCGTGCACGAGCAACCCCGGCACGACCTGCCCGTGAAGCGGCTGCCGCTGGTGGTGGGCCACGACGGCTACGGTGTCGAGCGGCTGGCGGACAAGCGTGGGCGCAACCGCCGTTTGCTCCAACAGGCATTGGCCGAGGCGCCGGATGACGCCTACCTCTGGTATCAGCTGGGCAAGGACTGCGCCGTCTATGACGAACATGGCGCCGCCGACGCCGCATTCGCAAAGGCTTGTGCCTTGCCAGGCGCCTGGGCCTCGCCCTGGTGGCTGGATCTCGTGTCGCGGCGGCTGTTCGCGCTGAAATGCCTGGGGCGGCACGCCGACGCGATGGATTTCGCGCAGTCGCAGATGGACGCGGGTGCGGGATCGCCCGATTTCTTCTTCACCATCGGCGATGTGCTGCTGGACCTGGCTGCGTCCCAGCCTGCCCAGGCTGCCCAGGCGCTGCCGATGGCCGAGGCGGCCTGGCGCCGCTGCCTGGAGCTGGGCGAGCACCCCGAGCAGCCAGGGGCGGTGACCGGGCGTGGCAGCTTCCTGGCCGCGCACAACCTGGCCGTCGTGCTGGAAGGCACGGGCCGCGACGCCGAGGCCGCGCTGCTGCGCAGCGTCCATCCATGGCCGCGTTGACCCGCCTGGTCACCGCCTGGCCGCTGGCGGCACTGTGGGCCTGGCTGGCGGCCTGGCTCGTCTACTCGGTGGCGCTCGCATCCGGCCTGGCAGGCGGACCGGCGCTGGTGCTGGGCAGCGCCGCCAGCGTCGGCCTGGCTTGGCTGCACGAGCGGCGCTGGCGCCGGCTCATCGTCGCGCTGGGCTTTCCGGTGTCTGTGCTGGCTCTCGGCTGGCGGGCGGGCCAGGGCGTCGTCGGCAGCCTGCTGTGGCTGGCGCCCCTGCTGCTGCTGTGGTGGCTGTACCCGCGCCGGAGCTGGAGCGAGGCGCCGCTGTTCCCCACGCCGCGTGAGGCGCTGGAGCGGCTGCCGGCGCTGGCGCCGCTGCCGCCGGGTGCGCGTGTGCTGGATGCAGGCTGCGGCATCGGCGACGGCCTGCGTGAACTGGTTCACGTCTACCCGCGGGCCCGGGTCGAAGGCGTGGAGTGGAGCCGGCCGCTGGCGCTGCTGGCGCGCTGGCGGGCGCGCGGCGCCACGGTGCGCCGTGGCGACCTGTGGTCCGATGACTGGGCGCCGTTCGCGCTGGTCTACGTGTTCCAGCGTCCCGAGTCCATGCCCCGCGTCTGGGCCAAGGCCTGCGCCGAGATGGCGCCCGAGGCCTGGCTGGTCAGCCTGGACTTCGCGGTGCCCGGCGTGGCGCCCGAGGCGAGCTGGCAACTGCCGAATGGACAGTTCGTGTGGCTTTACCGCCCGGTTCGGAAAGGCTCGGCAAAGCCCGCCAAATGAATGCATTGCCGCCGTTCGGGCGCGGCATACTTGCTCAAGCCCCCCGGCACCGGGCCGATATGGCCTGAACACCCTCAACTCGACCACGCATGTTCGTCCTCATCGGCTGGGCCATCTCGATGGTCTGCATCTTCGGCGTGTTCATCGCCCACGGCGGGAACATCGGCGTCATCCTGACGGCGCTGCCCTTCGAGATGATCACCATCTTTGGCGCTGCCATTGGTGCCTTCCTGGCCAACAACCAGATGAAGGTGGTCAAGGCGACGGCCGCCGGCCTGGGGCGCTGCTTCAAGGGCAGCAAGTACAGCAAGGCCCGCTACATGGAGCTGCTGGCGCTGATGTACGACATCCTGCAGAAGGCCCGCAAGGAGGGCCTGATGTCCATCGAGAAGGACGTCGAGGAGCCGCACAGCTCGCCGCTGTTCCAGAAATACCCCACGGTGGGCAATGACCACCACGTCACCGAGTTCATCACCGACTATCTGCGCATGATGGTGTCGGGCAACCTGAACGCGCACGAGATCGAGTCGCTGATGGACAGCGAGATCGAGACCCACCACCAGGAAGAGCACGCCGCCGTCGCCGCGCTGCAGCGCCTGGCGGGCGGCCTGCCGGCCTTCGGCATCGTGGCCGCCGTGCTGGGCGTGGTCAACACCATGGGCTCGGTCGGCCAGCCGCCGGCGGTGCTGGGCGGCATGATCGGCTCGGCCCTGGTCGGCACCTTCCTGGGCATTCTGCTGGCCTACGGCTTCGCCGAGCCGCTGGCCGGCCTGCTGGAGCAGAAGGTCGAGGACGGCGGCAAGGAGTTCCAGTGCATCAAGACCACGCTGCTGGCCAGCATGCAGGGCTATGCGCCGCAGGTGGCCATCGAGTTCGGCCGCAAGGTGCTGTTCTCGGGTGACCGTCCCAGCTTCACCGAGCTGGAAAGCCACGTGAAGAAGAAGTAAGAGGCGCCGGCGACCATGGCGGGGGATGCCAAGAAGCTACAGCCCATCATCATCAAGAAGGTGAAGAAGGGCGGCCACGCGGCACATGGCGGCGCGTGGAAGATTGCCTACGCCGACTTCGTCACGGCCATGATGGCCTTCTTCCTGCTGATGTGGCTGCTGGGTTCCACGACCGAGGGCGACAAGAAGGGCATCGCCGAGTTCTTCCAGTCGCCGCTGCGCGTGGCCATGCTGGGCGGCTCGGGCTCGGGCGACTCCTCCAGCATCCTGCGCGGTGGCGGCAAGGACCTCACGCGCGAGACAGGCCAGGTCAAGGAGGGCGAGAGCGCCGCCAGGAAGTCCAGCTACACGCTGCGCGCGCTGAAGGAAGAGCAGCGCAAGGCCGAGAAGTCGCGACTGGAGCAGCTCAAGACCAAGGTCGAGCAGGTGCTGGCCGAGAACCCCAAGCTGGCGGCTTTGGGTGGCCAGATCCGGCTGGACATGACGCGCGAGGGCCTGCGCATCCAGATCGTCGACGAGGGCAACCGCCCCATGTTCGATAGCGGCAGCGCCATCGTGAAGCCCTATATGCGCGAGTTGCTGCAGGAACTGGGCAGCGTGCTGACCGAGGTGCCCAACCGGCTGACGGTGGAGGGCCACACCGATGCCCAGCCGTTCTCGGCGGGAGACAAGGGCTACAGCAACTGGGAGCTGTCGGCCGACCGTGCGAACGCGTCGCGCCGCGAGCTGGTCGCCGGCGGCCTGCAGGAGGCGCGGATGCTGCGCGTGCAAGGCCTGGCGGCCAGCAAGCTGCTGGAGGTCAAGGACCCCAACAGCCCCTTGAACCGGCGCATCAGCATCATCGTGATGAACCGCGATGCCGAGGACGCCGTGCTGAAGAACCTCCCCGACGAGCCCGAGGCCGATGCGCCCGCCGAGGCCCCCGGCCCGCAGCCAGCTGGCAGTGGGCTTACGCAAGTGCCGGCCAGCGGGAAAATGCCGCAAACTCAATCGCCAGTGCCGGCGCGCTAGAACTAGACTGCGGGCTGACCCCTGAATCCCGCCAGCATCGAGAGAGGATCGCCATGAGCGCTGACATGAAATTCCTGGTCGTTGACGACTTCTCCACCATGCGCCGCATCGTGCGCGGCCTGCTGAAAGAGATCGGCTACAACAACTGCGAGGAAGCCGAGGACGGCGTCGAGGCGCTGAGCATGCTCAAGGGCGCCAAGTTCGACTTCGTCGTCAGCGACATCAACATGCCCAATATGACGGGCTTCGAGCTGCTGAAGGCCATCAAGGAAGACCCGACGCTGAAGCACCTGCCGGTGCTGATGGTCACCGCCGAGGCGCGCAAGGAAGACATCGTGCTGGCCGCCCAGTCCGGCGCCGCCGGCTACATCGTCAAGCCCTTCACGAAGGCCACGCTGGAAGAAAAGGTCCAGAAGATCATGCAGAAACTGGCCGCCGCGGCCTGATCTGACTTCAGGCCCAAGGAGGGACAGCCATGTCAATGGAACAGTTGGACCAATTGGCCAAGGCGCAGGAGCCGCTGCTCGTGTCGCCCGAGGTCTTTCAGCAGCTCGGCACCATCACCCGCACCTTGCACGACACCATGCAGCGCCTGGGCGTCATGCCCAAGCTGCAGGTGGCGACCGATGGCCTGCCGGATGCGCGCAGCCGCCTGAACTACATCGCCACCAAGACCGCCGCGGCGGCCGAGAAGGTGCTGAATTCGGTGGACCAGGCCAAGGCCGAACACGCCGGCATCAGCAAGGCCACGCAGGAACTCGCCGCCGCCATCGTGGCTGACCCGGTGCGTGCCGTGGCCAGCGGCGCGGTGCTGAACTTCGTCAAGGATGTCGAGACGCGCACGCAGAGCATCGACAGCCACCTGACCGACATCATGCTGGCGCAGGACTTCCACGACCTGACCGGCCAGGTCGTCGCCAAGGTCGTGAACCTGGCCAACGACCTGGAGGACAGCCTCGTGAAGCTGCTGGTGCAGGTGGTGCCGCCGGAGCAGCGCGAGAAGGTCGATCCCAACATCCTGCAAGGCCCCGTGGTCAGCCCCGAGGGGCGCACGGACGTGGTCACCAACCAGGGCGAGGTCGACGACCTGCTGGCCAGCCTCGGCTTCTGA
>CBFGPX010000162.1:0-10065 GCA_965650725.1 uncultured Comamonadaceae bacterium
TGCCGCTGAAGGAAACCATCCGCGGCTTCAAGATGATCGTGGCCGGCGAGTGCGACCACCTGCCGGAGCAGGCCTTCTACATGGTCGGCACCATCGACGAAGCCTTCGAAAAGGCGAAGAAGATTCAGTGATGTTGACCGGGGCGCCCCGAGCGCCCCGTCACTCGCAGAACCTTCTTCAACTTTGATCCGCTAAGGAAGATTGACATGGCAACCCTCCACGTCGACGTGGTCTCCGCCGAAGAGCAGATCTTCTCCGGCGAGGCCAAGTTCGTCGCCCTGCCGGGCGAGTCCGGCGAGCTCGGCATCCTGCCGCAGCACACGCCGCTGATCACCCGCATCAAGCCGGGCGCCGTGCGCATCGAGCGCGCCGATGGCGGCGAAGAGTTCGTCTTCGTGGCCGGCGGCATCCTCGAGGTGCAGCCCAACCGCGTGACCGTGCTGGCCGACACCGCCATCCGAGGCAAGGACCTCGACGAAGCCAAGGCCACCGAGGCGCTGAAGCTGGCCGAGGAAGCGAAGAAGAACGCCAAGAGCGACATCGACTTCGCCGCTGCGCAGAGCGAGTTCGCGACCATGGCCGCCCAGATCGCGGCGCTGCGCAAGTTCCGCAAGAAGTAAACCGCGCAGCCGCTTGCGGTGGCTCTTGAGGGCGACGGGAGTGATCCCGTCGCCTTTGCTTTTTTCTGCGGTATTTGTTCCGCTGTTCTTGAAGATGTTCGAAAGCGTGGCCCCCCTTGCCATCGCTACACTCGCGCCGCTTTTGTTCTAGGGAGGACCCATGAAAATTCTGAAGATCACGAACAGCAGTCTGGCCGTTGTTGCGCTCGCCGGCACATTGAGCGGCTGCTCGACAACCGAACAGTCCCGAGCTCTCGAGGTGCCCAAGGTCTCCGCAGCGACCGTACCGGCCTACCAGGGGGCACGTGCGCCTATCGCCGTCGGCAAGTTCGACAACCGCAGCAATTACCAGCGCGGCATCTTCTCGGACGGCATCGACCGCTTGGGGGCGCAGAGCAAGACCATCTTGATCTCGCACCTGCAGCAGACCAATCGCTTCAGTGTGCTGGATCGCGAGAATCTCGCTGAGTCCAAGCAGGAGGCGCAGTTCAAGGGTGCTGCCCAGGCGATCAAGGGCGCGGACTACCTGGTGACGGGAGCGGTCAGCGAGTTCGGTCGCAAAGAGGTCGGCGACAAACAACTCTTTGGCGTGCTCGGCCGCGGCAAGACGCAAGTTGCCTACGCCAAGGTCACACTGAACATCGTCAACTCGACCACATCCGAGGTTGTCTATTCGGTCCAGGGCGCCGGCGAGTACAGCCTGTCCGAGCGCGAAGTGCTCGGCTTCGGCAGCACGGCCAGCTACGACGCGACGCTCAACGGCAAGGTGTTGGATCTGGCCATCCGTGAAGCTGTCAATGCGCTGACCGCTGGCGTCGATAGTGGCGCCTGGAAGCCGGTGCGCTGAGGTTGCCGATGAAGCATCCGATCCTTATCGCCTCGCTGGTTCTGGTTGGTTGTGCGCAACCGGTCAAGCAGATCTACCAGTGGGACGGCTACCAGCCCGCGCTGTACCAACACCTGAAGTCTGACGGCGCCGAACCCGGCGCTCAGATTTCTGCCCTGGAAGCGCAGTTGCAGAAGAACGAGGCCGCGGGCGTCACCACGCCGCCCGGGATGCGTGCGCATCTGGCGATGCTCTACAGCAAGGCTGGTGACGATGTGTCGGCCCGGCGCCTGCTGGAAGCGGAGCGGGCCAAGTTTCCTGAGGCAGGGGCCTATGTGGACTTCCTCCTGAAGGCCAAGAGCAGCCAGGGTGCCATGCCGCCTGCCGCAGCCTCCAGCCCATCGAAGACTTGAGGGACATCATTGTCATGAACCAGGCATTCGGTTCCTGGCGCCGCTGGGCTCGTGCCCTCGCTGGCGCCGCTACGCTTCTCGTCCTGCAGGGCTGTGCAACACCGCCCAAGCCCTACGACTACACGGCCTACAAGGCTGCCAAGCCCGCTTCCATCCTCGTGTTGCCGCCGCTCAACGCGACACCTGATGTGCAGGCAAGGCCCAGCGTGTTGGCGCAGGTGACCATGCCGCTCGCCGAGTCCGGCTATTACGTGTTGCCGGTGTCGTTGGTCGACGAAACGCTGAAGCAGAACGGCGTTTACACCGCCGATGAGGCGCACGCCATTGACGCCACCAAGCTGCGCGACATCTTCGGTGCTGACGCAGGTCTGTACCTGAAGGTGACGCGCTACGGGTCGGTCTATCGCGTCATCAACAGCGAGACTGCAGTGACCTTGGAGGCGAAGCTGGTGGACCTGCGCAATGGCAGGTTGCTGTGGGATGGCACGGCCAGCGCGTCCAGCGCCGAGCAGGGCAACAACAACCAAGGCGGCCTGGTGGGATTGCTGGTCAAGGCGCTCGTAGAGCAGATCGTTGCGTCCACTACCGATCGCAGCCACCCCATCGCCGGTCTTGCGAGCCAGCGGCTGTTGGGGGCGGGCAGCCAGAACGGCCTGCTGTTCGGCCCGCGTTCACCGCATTACGGCAAGACCGAAGATGCCGGCAAGTCGCCGGCCACGATCAAGTCGGGCGGCTGATAATCCGTCAAGCTGCAAGCAGCCGCCTGAACAGGCGGCTTTTTCTTTTGTCTGCCCAGCATGTGCCATGAATCAGTCTGACCCTCACGATGCTGTTCAACTGACCGCACCCGACGGCGCTGCCGCCAGCGTCTCGCTGCACGGAGCCCACATCCTTTCCTGGGTGCCCGCCGGCGGCCCCGAGCAGCTCTACCTGTCCCCGCGCAGCGAGTTCGCACCCGGCAAGGCCATACGCGGCGGCGTGCCGGTGTGCTTCCCGCAGTTCGCCGAGCGCGGAAACTTGCCCAAGCATGGCTTTGCGCGCACGCTGCCGTGGGAGTTGGTGAGCCAGCAGCAGGGCAAGGACGACGCGCTGGCCGTGCTGCGGCTGCGCGACAGCGACGCGACGCGCGCGCTCTGGCCGCATGCCTTCGAGCTGGAGCTGAGCCTGCGCGTCGGCGGCCGCAGCCTCGACATCGAGCTGGCCTGCGAGAACACCGGCGACGCCGCCTTCCAGTTCACGACGGCCCTGCACACCTATCTGCGCGTGGCGGACCTGGATGCGGTCAGCGTCGAAGGCCTCAGCGGCCTGCGCTACTTCGACAGCGTCAAGCAGGCCGAGGCCTTGCAGCGCATGGACTTGCTGCTGACCGGCGAGAAAGGCGTGCTGGATCTGGATCGCATCTATTTCGGCGTGAAGGAACGTCCGCTGCTGGTGGCCGAGGACCGCCGTCAGATCGTCGTGCGTGCGCAGGGCTTCGACGACGCGGTGGTCTGGAATCCGGGCCCCGAGCGTTGCGCGAAGCTGGCCGACATGCCGCCCGAGGGCTGGTCCGAGATGCTGTGTGTGGAGGCTGCCAACGTCGGCCGCCCCATCGAGCTGCAGCCCGGCGAGAGCTGGGTGGGGCGGCAGAGCCTGAGCTTGCCCTGAGTCAGAACGCGCGCGCGGGGCGCCGCCGATAATCCGTCGATGTTCGCCCCTCTGCAAAACGACACTTTCCTGCGCGCCTGCCTGCGCCAGCCCACCGACCACACGCCCGTCTGGCTGATGCGTCAGGCCGGCCGCTATCTGCCCGAGTACCGCGCCACGCGCGAGAAGGCCGGCAGCTTCATGGGCCTGGCCACGAACAAGGACTACGCGACCGAGGTCACGCTGCAGCCGCTGGAGCGCTACCCGCTGGACGCGGCCATCCTGTTCAGCGACATCCTGACGGTGCCGGACGCGATGGGTCTGGGTCTGAGCTTCCAGCAAGGCGAGGGGCCGAAGTTCGCCAAGGTCGTGCGCGACGAAGCGGCCGTGGCCGCGCTGGCCGTGCCGGACATGGACAAGCTGCGCTACGTGTTCGACGCGGTCACGTCCATCCGCAAGGCGCTCAACGGCCGCGTGCCGCTGATCGGCTTCTCCGGCAGCCCGTGGACGCTGGCCTGCTACATGGTGGAGGGCGGCGGCTCGGACGACTACCGGCTCGTGAAGAGCCTGATGTACGCCCGCCCGGACCTCATGCACCGCATCCTGGACATCAATGCGCGCGCGGTCGCCGCCTACCTGAACGCGCAAATCGAAGCCGGCGCGCAGGCCGTCATGCTGTTCGACTCCTGGGGCGGCGTGCTGGCGGACGGCGCCTTCCAGCAGTTCAGCCTGGCCTATTCGCGCCAGGTGCTGGCGGCGGTGAAGACCGAGCATGAGGGTGTGCGCATTCCCCGCATCCTGTTCACCAAGGGTGGCGGCCTGTGGCTGGACGAGATCGCCGATGCCGGTGCCGATGTGGTGGGCCTGGACTGGACGATGAACCTCGGTGTCGCCCGTGCCCGCGTCGGCGGCCGCGTGGCGCTGCAGGGCAACCTGGACCCCAACGTGCTGTTCGCGCCGCCCGAGGCCGTGCGCGCCGAAGTGCGGAGAGTGCTGGACAGCTTTGGGCCCCACCCGGGCCATGTCTTCAACCTGGGCCACGGCATCAGCCAGTTCACGCCGCCGGACAGCGTCACGGCCCTGGTGGACGAGGTGCATGGCCACTCGCGCCGGCTGCGTGCGGGTCGTTGACAGGCCGTCAAATCTGCACGGTCGCCGATGACTTATCCCCAAATATTGGGATACGGCCGAGCCGGGCGAAGAATGGTGCAGTGCAAATACGCGTTTTCCCGAGGCGCGGCTAAGTGCTTGATTTTCAACGCCACCCGCAGCGAGCTGCGGAGCGCCACTTCGGGGCGTCGCGCCTGAGGCTGGCGCATGACAGCGATCGACAGCGAGATTTGCTCACAAACTTATCCACAGAAATTGTGGGCAACCCGGGATTCCTTGCAAATCATGAACTTGCAGTGGTTTGCTGAGCCGGAACTTCATAAACAGCGCGGAGTTGTGTGTGGCTGAGGTCGGGCCACTCTGCGTGTTGCGCGTCGCGGTTGATGCGCCTCAACACAGCGGCCTGAGCGGCCCGCTTGACTACGCGAGTGAGCAGGCGCTCACGCCGGGCTCGCTGGTGCGGGTGCCGTTGGGCAAGCGCGAGTTGTTGGGTGTGGTGTGGCCCGGCGAGGCGATGCCCGATCCGTCGCTGTCGCTGAAACCGCTAACGGCTGTCTTCGACGCGCTGCCGCCGCTGAGAGGCGACTGGTGCCGGCTGCTGGACTTCGCTGCCGGCTATTACCAGCGCAGCGTCGGCGAATTGGCCAGCGCCGTGCTGCCGCCACAACTGCGCGAGCTGTCGCCGGAGCAACTCGCGGCGCGGCTGCGCAAGCTGGAGCGCAAGTCGGCGAAGGCGGCCGCCACCGAGCCGGTGCGGCCGGAGCTTGCGCCTGAACAGGCTCACGCGGTCGAACACCTGCAGGCCTGCATCGCCGGCGACGCCGCGAGCAAGCCCGTGCTGCTGTTCGGCGTCACGGGCAGCGGCAAGACCGAGGTCTACCTGCGCGCGGCCGAGGCCGCGCTGGCAGCCGGCCGGCAGGTGCTGGTGCTGGTGCCCGAGATCAACCTGACGCCGCAACTGGAGACCCGCTTCACCGAGCGCTTCGCGGCGCTGCTGCCGCAGCCCATGGCCATCGTGTCGCTGCACAGCGCGCTGACGCCCGCCCAGCGCCTGCAGAACTGGCTGGCCGCCCACCTGGGCCGTGCGCGGCTGGTGCTGGGCACGCGGCTGGCCGTGTTCGCGTCATTGCCGGAGCTGGGGCTGATCGTCGTCGACGAGGAGCACGACCCCTCCTACAAGCAGCAGGACGGTGCCCGCTATTCGGCGCGCGATCTGGCCGTGTGGCGCGCGCACGACCTGAAGATCCCGGTCGTGCTGGGCTCGGCGACCCCGTCGCTGGAGAGCTGGCAGCACGCCGAATCGGGCCGATACGAGCGGTTGACGCTGGCCACGCGCATCGGCGGCGGCGCGCTGCCCAAGGTCAGGCTGTTCGACATGAAGGCGCTGCCGCCATCGCCCGGCGTGACGACGGCGCTGACCGCGCCGCTGCTGGCCGAGCTGAAGCTCCGGCTGGAGCGCGGCGAGCAAAGCCTGGTGTTCCTGAACCGGCGGGGCTACGCGCCCGTGCTGCATTGCGGCGAGTGCCAGTGGAAGAGCGACTGCCCGCACTGCAGCGCCTGGCGCGTCTTCCACAAACGCGACCGCACATTGCGCTGCCATCACTGCGGCTACACCGAGCGTGTGCCCGCTGCCTGCCCGAACTGCGGCAATCACGATATCGCGCCGCTGGGCCGAGGCACCGAGCGGCTGGAGGAGCAGTTGGCCGAGGCGCTACCCGGCGCGCGCGTACTGCGCATCGACGCCGACTCCACGCGCCGCAAGGGCGAGTTGGAGGCCCAGCTGAAGGCCGTGCACGACGGCGACGTGGACATCCTGGTCGGCACGCAGATGGTGACCAAGGGGCACGACTTCCGGCGCATCCGCTTCGTCGCGGCCGTGAACCCGGACGGCGCGTTGTTCAGCAGCGACTTCCGTGCGCCCGAGCGCCTGTTCGCGCTGCTGATGCAGGCCGGCGGCCGGGCGGGGCGCGACGCCTCAGGCGAGTCGCCGAGCGAGATGTGGGTGCAGACCTGGCATCACGACCACGGGCTGTACCAGGCGCTGGCGCGGCACGACTACGAGCGCTTTGCGCGCGACCAACTGGCCGAGCGCCAGTCGGCCGGGCTGCCACCGTTTTCGCACCTGGCCTTGCTGCGCGCCGAGGCGCGCACCGCGGAGGCGGCCAAGGCCTTCCTGACGGCCGCGGCGGAACTGTTGCAGGACAGCCACGTGCTGGTCTACCCGCCCGTGCCGCATGCGGTGGCGCGGGTGGCGGACGTGGAGCGCATGCAGATGCTGGTGGAGGCCGGCCAGCGCGGACGGCTGCAGGCCTTCCTGCGTGAGTGGGTGCCGGCGCTGATCGCGCTGAAGCGCGAGCACAAGGCGGTACTGCGCTGGGCCGTGGACGTGGACCCGCTGGCGATCTGACGCCGGCCGGCAGGGCTGCTCAGCGCTGGGGCGTGTGGGGCAGGGTGCTGGCCAGCGCGGCGGCGCGGCGCTGCTGCTCCTGGCGGCGCAGCGCGCGCACCGCCGGGCGGAACAGCAGATAGCCGATCACGCCCAGGCCCATCAGCAGCATGCCGGCATCGATGTCCGTGATGAAGCCGTCGTCCCGGCTGCCGTCGATCTCGGCCGGCGCCTGGCCCTGCGTCCAGCGGCTGCCATTCAGGGCCGCCAGCCCGGTCGAGCCGAAGCGACCGGCGTCCGCCACCACCGTGGCCGCGCGCGAGTCCAGCGCCGCCTTGGCCTGGGCGTCAGGCGTGGCGCCGGCTCCTGCGGAGGAACACAGGGCGGCAAGGACGGCAGCGAGGACGAGGGCTTTCATGATGCGGGCTCACCGTGAAACTGAAGGGCTGGGACGCATTGTTCGCAGCCTAGCGTGGCTGAGGTGTGAAGACTTCACGCGCTCGGGGGGGACCCCCGCGAATGGGCGATCAAGCCCCATCGGGCTATTGCCATCGCCGCCGAATCGGCGTCAATCCCGCGGCGGCGGCTCGGCCTGGGCCGACACCCTGGCGGCCAGTTCGGCACGCATGCGCTTGAGCCTCTCGCGCGGGTCCTCGCGCGTGCTGCCCTCGTTGAGCTTCATCTCGGCCAGGAAGCGGCTGGGAATGCCCACCACCGTGTCGCGGCCCTTCTTGCGGCGGCGCAGCGTCGAGACGGCCAACGTCGTGCGGGCGCGGGTGATGCCCACGTACATGAGGCGGCGCTCCTCCTGCAGCGCCTCGGCGGTCAGCTCGGCCTCCTCGCGCTTGAAGGGCAGCAGGCCCTCGTTGACGCCGGCCAGCACGACGTGCGGCCATTCCAGCCCCTTGGACGCGTGCAGCGTCGTCAGCGTGACCTGGTCCTGCTCCTCGCCACGCTCGGCCAGCGACAGGATGACGGAGATGGTCTGGGCCACGTCCAGCACGCTCTGCTTGGGCTCGGTGAAGCTGACGCCGCCTTCCTCGCTCTGCTGGCCGCCGCAGCGCTTGGCGACCCAGTCGACGAAATCCAGCACATTGCCCCAGCGCGCCTGGGCGACCTTCTCGTTCTCTTCGTTGTCGACGAGATGCTGCTCGTAGGCGATGTCCTTCAACCATTCGGTCAGCATCGCGTGCGCGGCGGTGTGGCCTTCGGTGTGGCGGGCCTTGTACTGCAGCTCGTTCACGTAGCGCCCGAACTCGTGCAGGCTGTCCAGGCCGCGCTTGGTCAGCGCCGTCGCCAGGCTCTCGGAGAACAGCGCCTCGAACATGCTGCATTTCCACTGCGCCGAGAACGTGCCCAAAGCGCCCAGCGTCGTGTGGCCGATGCCGCGCTTCGGGGTGGTCACGGCGCGCAGGAAGGCCGGGTCGTCGTCCTGGTTCACCAGCAGGCGCAGCCAGGCGCACAGATCCTTGATCTCGGCCTTGTCAAAGAAGCTCTGGCCGCCCGACACCTTGTACGGGATCTGCGCGCGGCGCAGCGCCTGTTCGAACACGCGGGCCTGGTGGTTGGCGCGGTACAGGATGGCGAAGTCCTTGAACGCCGGACCCTTGCCGTCGGCGCGCAGCTGCTGGATGCGAGCCACGGCGCGCTCGGCCTCGTGCTCCTCGCCGTCGGCCTCCAGCAGTGCGATGGGTTCGCCGTCGCCGTACTCGCTCCACAGCTTCTTCTCGAACAGCTTGGGGTTGCCGGCAATGACGTTGTTGGCCGCGCGCAGGATGGAGCCGGTGGAGCGGTAGTTCTGCTCCAGCGGGATGACCTTCAGCGCCGGGTAGTCCTGCGGCAGACGCTTGAGGTTCTCGATGGTGGCGCCGCGCCAGCCGTAGATGGACTGGTCGTCGTCGCCCACGGCGGTGAACATGCCGCGCTCGCCCACCAGCGCCTTCAGCAACTCGTACTGCACGGCGTTGGTGTCCTGGTACTCGTCCACCAGCACGTAGCGCAGCTTGGTTCTCCACTTTTCGCGCGCCTCGGCGTCGGTGCTCAGCAGCTTCAGCGGCAGCGTGATGAGGTCGTCGAAGTCCACGGCCTGGTAGGCGGCCAGGCGTTCCTGGTAGCGCACCATCACGGCGGCGGCGGCGCGCTCATCGTCGTCCGCGGCGATCTGCGCGGCCTGCAAGGGGCCTACGCCGTTGTTCTTCCACAGCGAGATGGTCCACTGCCAGCGCCGTGCCTGGTTCATGTCGGTCGTGCCGCCGGCGTCCTTCAGCACGTTCAGCACATCGTCGCTGTCGAGGATGGAGAACTGCTCCTTCAAGCCGATGCGCGTGCCCTCCTCGCGCAGCAGGCGCACGCCCAGGGAGTGGAAGGTCGAGATGGCCAGGTCCTTGGCGGCCTTCTTGCCCACCAGCGCCTTGGCGCGCTCGCGCATTTCCTGCGCGGCCTTGTTGGTGAAGGTGATGGCCGCGATCTGGCTGGGCCGGTAGCCCGACACCAGCAACTGGGCGATCTTGGTCGTGATGACCTTGGTCTTGCCCGAGCCGGCCCCGGCGATGACCAGGCAGGGGCCGTCCAGGTGATGGACGGCGGCTAGCTGGGCCGGGTTGAGGCCGGCGGACGGCGGGGCGAAAGACATGGGGTGCGCATCATGCCACCCGAGCCACGCCTTCCCCTGGCAGCGCGCGCAAGCCCAGTCCCAGCAGCAGCAGCGCAAAGAACATGAAGCCGATGCGCGGCGCGTCCAGCAGGCTGTCGAATGCGCCCACGGTGCCGAAGCCGATCAGCGCCGCGACGATAGCCGGTGCCAGCGGGTGGTCGCGCCCGCGGCCGAAGCTCAGGCGCACCAGCACCAGCACATACAGGCTGCCGGCCAGCGCCAGCCCGATCAGGCCCTGCTCGAACAGCACATGCAGCGCCGCGTTCTTGATGTGCCAGGGCAGGTGGTGGCGGTCGCTGGAGAAGAACCAGTGCGCCATCTCGCGGTTGAAATCGCCGTTGACCAGCAGTGCCCGGCCCTGGCTGTCGTGCATGGCGATGCGGCTGATGTCCACGCGTGCGCCACGGCTGCCCAGCGACAGCGAGAACGTG
>CBFGPX010000163.1:0-9987 GCA_965650725.1 uncultured Comamonadaceae bacterium
TGGGCTTCATGGTCACCTTCGTGATCGGCGGCATGACCGGCGTGCTGCTGGCGGTGCCGCCGGCGGACTTCGTGCTGCACAACAGCCTGTTCCTGATCGCGCACTTCCACAACGTCATCATCGGCGGCGTGCTGTTCGGCCTGTTCGCCGGCATCGTGTTCTGGTTCCCCAAGGCCTTCGGCTACAAGCTCGACCCGTTCTGGGGCAAGTGCTCGTTCTGGTTCTGGCAGATCGGCTTCTTCTTCGCCTTCATGCCGCTGTACGTGCTGGGCCTGATGGGCGTGACGCGCCGCATGAGCCACTTCGACGACCCGTCGCTGCAGATCTGGTTCCAGGTGGCCGCCTTCGGCGCCGTGCTCATCGCGTTGGGTATCGCCTCGTTCCTGATCCAGCTGGTGGTGAGCTACATGAAGCGCGAGCAGCTGCGCGACGTGACCGGCGACCCGTGGGACGGCCGCACGCTCGAGTGGTCCACGGCCTCGCCGCCACCCGACTACAACTTCGCCTTCACGCCGGTCGTGCACGACAACGACGCCTGGCACGACATGAAGCGCCGCGGCGCCGTGCGCCCCACGGCAGGCTTCAAGCCCATCCACATGCCCAAGAACACGGCGGCCGGCGTGGTGATCGCCGGGCTGGCCACGGCCTGCGGTTTTGCGCTGATCTGGCACATGTGGCTGCTGGTGGGCATCACCTTCTTCGCCATCGTGGCGGCGGCGATCGTGCACACCTTCAACTAC
The DNA here is from genome assembly GCA_965650725.1 of uncultured Comamonadaceae bacterium. Lineage (GTDB taxonomy): Bacteria > Pseudomonadota > Gammaproteobacteria > Burkholderiales > Burkholderiaceae_C > Pelomonas. Next base: position 741 of record CBFGPX010000163.1, read on the forward strand.
AAGCGCGACTTCCACATCCCGGCCGACGAAGTGGCGCGTAGCGAAGACGCACGCACCCGCGCGCTGGCCGGTGCCCAGGCGGCCTGACCCAGGCCGGGCCCCAAGAGAGCGACAAGAGCGACAAAGACATGTCCAGCCTCCATCCTCCACTCGCCACCGGTGCCGCCGCGCCGGTGTTCTTCGACAACGGCGACCACCACCCGCAGCAAGGCACGCTGCTGGGCTTCTGGCTCTACCTGATGAGCGACTGCCTCATCTTCGCGGTGCTGTTCGCCGTGTACGCCGTGCTGGGCCGCAACTACGCGGCCGGCCCGTCGGGGGCCGACCTGTTCGACCTGCAGCTGGTGGTCATCAACACGGCGCTGCTGCTGTTCTCGTCCATCACCTATGGGCTCGCGATGGTGGGCATGCAGGCACGCAAGAAGGCCCAGGTGCTGGGCTGGCTGGCCGTCACCGGCCTGCTGGGCCTGGGCTTCCTGGCCATCGAGATCTACGAGTTCCATCACCTCATCCACCAGGGCGCCGGCCCGGCGCGCAGCGCCTTCCTGTCCAGCTTCTTCACGCTGGTGGGCACGCACGGCCTGCACGTCAGCTTCGGCTGCATCTGGCTGGTCGTGCTGATGGTGCAGGTGCAAAAGCGCGGCCTCACCGCGCCCAACCGCCGCCGCCTGATGTGTTTGTCGATGTTCTGGCACTTCCTGGACGTCGTCTGGATCGGCGTCTTCACCTTCGTCTATCTCATGGGAGTGATGTGATGGCGGCCAACCACAATCACGCTCACCATGGTGACGACCATTTCGATGGCGAGCAGGACTTCCACGTCAGCGTGAAGGGCTATGCCATCGGCTTCGTGCTGTCGGTCATCCTGACCGCCATCCCGTTCTGGCTGGTCATGGGCAAAGTGCTGCCCAGCCCCAAGATGACGGCCTTCATCATCCTCGGCTTCGCGGCCGTGCAGATGGTGGTGCACATGGTGTACTTCCTGCACATGAACGCCAAGGTCGAGGGCGGGTGGTCCATGCTGGCGCTGCTGTTCACGGTGGCGCTCGTCGTCATCATGCTGGCCGGCTCGGTCTGGGTCATGTACCACATGAACACCAACATGATGCCGACCCCTGACCCCGCTGCGATGCGGAACATGTAGGCCCGGTCGAGCGAGTCCTGAAGATGGAATGGATCCCGGTCGGGCTGGTGGCGTTCAAGGCGGTCGTGTTCTGCACCGGGATGTTCCTGGCCATCAAGTGGCACTACGACCAGGGCAAGAAAAAGAAGCGCGACCACACCCGCGAGCCCTAGGCGATCCACATGAGCCGTGTCGCGCGCATCGCGCTGATCGCCGCAACGGCGCTGGCCAGCGCAGGCTTCGTGGCCTTGTGCGCCTGGCAGGTCCAGCGCCTGTCCTGGAAGCAGGACCTCATCGCCCGCGTCGAGCAGCGGCTGAGCGCCGAGCCGGTGGCGCCGCCAAGCGCCGAAGTCGGCAAGGCCGATGAATACCGCCGGCTGCGGCTGCAAGGCCGTTTCGAGCCGGGCGAGGTGCTGGTTCAGGCCAACACCGAGCTGGGCGGCGGCCACTGGGTGCTGGCGCCGCTGCGGCTGGCCGATGGCCGGGCCGTGCTCGTCAACAGGGGCTTCGTGCCCCCGGAGCAGCGCGCGCCTGGCTCGCGTGCCGCGCCCGCCGGTACCGTCGAGTTCCTCGGCCTGCTGCGCCTGAGCGAACCGCATGGTGGCCCGCTGCGCGCCAACGATCCCGCGGCCGGCCGCTGGTTCTCCCGAGACGTGGCCGGTATCGCCGCGCAACTCAAGATCACCGGCCCGGTCGTGCCCTTCTTCGTCGACGAGTCCGCCGACCCCGCCCAGCCCCAGCGCTGGCCGCGCGCGGGTTTGACGATCGTGCGCTTCGCCAACAATCATGCCGTCTACGCCGTCACCTGGGCCGCGCTGGCGGTCATGGCGGCCGCTGCTGCCGGCTGGTTGTGGCGCGAGGAACGCCGCCGTCCCGGACCATCGACTTGACCGAACTCCACGCCCTTTCAGCACCCGCCGCCGAGGCGCCCGAGCGCCGTGCCGGCCAGGCCAACCTGCGCCAGCTCATCGAGCTGCGCTGGCTGGCCGTGGGCGGCCAACTGGCCACCGTGCTGGTGGTGCATCTGGGCCTGTCCATCACGTTGCCGCTGGTGGAGATGCTCAGCCTGCTGGGCGTGCTGGTCGTGTTCAACCTGTTCAGCCTGTGGCGCAACCGGCTCTCCAGCCCGGTGTCGCAGCTGGAGCTGTGCATCGCATTGCTGGTGGACGTGGGCGTGCTGACCGGCCAGCTCTACCTGGCCGGCGGCAGCGACAACCCCTTCATCTACCTCTACCTGCTGCAGGTCGCGGTCGCCTCGGTGCTGCTGCGGCCCGCCTACCTGTGGGCCATCGTGCTGAGCACGGTTACCGGTTTCGTGCTGCTGGCGCAGTGGCACCGCCCGCTGCAGCTGGACCCCACCGAGCCCACCACGCTGTCGCCCAACTACCTGGGCGGGCTGCTGCTGTGCTTTTTGCTGAACGTGGGCCTGCTGGCCGTGTTCATCGTGCGCATCAACCGCAACCTGCGCCAGCGCGACGCCGAGCTGGCTGCCGCCCAGCAGCGCGCCGCCGAGCAGATGCACATCGTGCGCATGGGCCTGCTGGCCAGCGGCGCCGCGCACGAGCTGGGCACGCCGCTGGCGACGCTCAGCGTCATCCTGGGCGACTGGGCCCACATGGCGCCGTTCGCGGCCGAGCCGGAGCTGCGCGAGGAGATCGAGGAGATGCAGCGCCAGATCCTGCGCTGCAAGGCCATCGTCACCGGCATCCTGATGTCGGCCGGTGACATGCGCGGCGAGGCGCCGCGGTTGGCCACGCTGCAGAGCTTCATCGACGGACTGGCGGCGCACTGGCGCGCGGCGCATCCGCAGGCCGAGCTGACGCTGCATTGCGAGGCGCTGCCGGACGTGCAGATCATCTCGGACAGTGCGCTGCAGCAGGTCGTCGCCAACCTGCTGGACAACGCCGCCGAGGCCGCGCCGGGTCAGCCGCTGACGCTGCGGGCGGCCTGCCCGGGCGGCGAGACGCTGTCCTTGAGCGTGCAGGACCGCGGCCCCGGCTTCGACGCCGATCAGCTCGCCCACTTCGGCGAGCCCTACCAGAGCAGCAAGGGCCAGCCCGGCCGCGGCATGGGCCTGTTCCTGTCGGTCAACGTCGCGCGCACGCTGGGCGGACGGCTGGAGGCGCGCAACCGCGAGGACGGCGGCGCCGCGGTTACGCTGACGCTGCCGCTGGCATCGCTATTGCCCAGAACACCACATGCCTGAAGACGATCGTTTGCTGCTCATCGTCGAGGACGACGACAGCTTCGCCCGCACGCTGACCCGCTCCTTCGAGCGCCGCGGCTGGCGCGTCGTGCGCGCCACCGGGCTGGACGACATGAAGGCGCTGCTGGACGGCCTGCCCGACGACCAGGAACTGGGCCACGCCGTGGTGGACCTGAAGCTGGCCGGCGGTGCTTCGGGCCTGACCTGTGTGCAGTACCTGCACGGCTGGGACCCCGAGGTGCTCATCGTCGTGCTGACCGGCTATGCGTCCATCGCCACCGCCGTGGAGGCCATCAAGCTGGGCGCCTGCCACTACCTCGCCAAGCCGGCCAACACCGACGACATCGAGGCCGCGTTCGCGCGCCGGCAGGGCGATGCGGATGTGGAGGTCACCGAGCGCCAGACGGCGTCCATCAAGACGCTGGAGTGGGAGCGCATCCACGAGGTGCTGGCCGAGACCGGCTTCAACATCAGCGAGACCGCGCGGCGGCTGGGCATGCACCGGCGCACGCTGGCGCGCAAGCTGGAGAAGCAGCGGATCAAGTGATCAGCCGCTCCCTGAGCGCGTCGCGCAGCTCCGCCCAGCTGTAGCTGGCCTGGGCGGCCAGCAGGCCGGCCTGGCCGAACACCGGCGTCAGGCCGTAGCGCTGCAAGGCCGCGGGCAGGTCCGCGCGGCCGCTGATGGCCTCGGCCAGCCACTCGCCTGCCACCGTCGTCGGCGCCACGCCGTGGCCGCCGAAGGCCTGCGCGAACCACAGGCCCGGCGCCAGCCGGCCGATCTGCGGCATCTTGTGCCGCGCATAGCTCATGAGCCCGCCCCAGGCGTGTTCGATGCGCACCGCGGCCAGCTGCGGATAGACCTTGAGCAGGTCCGCCTGCAGCATCTGCGCGATGCGCGCCGGGTCGCGCTCCTGGATGGAGATGCGCCCGCCCCACAGCAGCCGGTCGTCGTTCAGCCTGCGGTAGTAGTCGAAGGCGAAACGGTTGTCGTAGAGCGCCGCGGGGCTGCGTATCGGCTGCAGCGACTCCGGCAGCGGCTCGGTGGCGATGACATAGGTCGCGATCGGCAGGCGCGCCCCGGTCAGCGCCGGCAGCATGGCCTTCAGGTAGGCGCCTCCGGCCACGACGACCTGGTCGGCGCGGATGGTGGCGCCATGCCCGGTGCGCAGCACAAATCCTCCGCCGGGATGCCGGTCTATCGTCATCACGGCGCTGTGCTCATGCACGCCGCCGCCGGCCTGCTCGATGACGCGAGCCAGGCCCAGCGCGTACTTCAGCGGGTGGAAGTGGAAAGCGTCGCGTTCCAGCAGGGCGCCGCCGTAGCGGTCGGTGTCCAGCCACCGGCGCACCTGCGCAGGCTCGACCTCGTCCCACACCACACGGAAGTTCTCGTGCAGCCAGCGCGCCTGCTCGCGCAGCTGCCGTTCGGCCCGCGCGCTGTGGCGGAACCAGTTCAGCAGCAGGGATCCGCCTTCCACCTTGTCGCAATCGATGGCGTGCTCCTCGATGCGCGAACGGATCAGCGCGACGGCCTCGCGGCTGCGGGCATACAGCTCGCGAGCGGGCGCCAGGCCCAGGTCGCTGACCAGGTCCGTCGCGTCGCGGCTGTAGCCGCCAAACACGAAGCCGCCGTTGCGCCCCGAGGCGCCGTGACCGATGGTCTGCGCCTCCAGCACCGCCACGTTGGCGATGCCGCGCTCCTGCAGCCCGCGCGCCGTGGCCAGGCCGGCGAAGCCGCCGCCCAGCACGGCCACCTCCACGGTGTTGCCATCGCCGGCCAGTGGCGCAAAGCCCAGGCGTGGGGCCGTGGCGGCGTAGTAGGTCTGCGTGTGCATGCGCGGCCATCCTAGCCGCGCGGGGCTGCTCTCAAAGCGTGGCGAGCAGCCGGTAGGAATGCCTGCGCGCCCCGTGATCGTGCACCGCGCAGGCCACGATGAACTCGTCCGCCTGCGTGCGCTCCTGCGTGGCAGCCAGACCTGCACGCACCGTGTCTGGCGAGCCGACGACGGCCTCGCTCAGCATGCGCTGGACCTGCATCTTCTCGGCCGGCGACCACAGCGCCTCCATGCTCGCCACCGGCGGCGGCAGCTTGCCGCGCTGGCCGCGCACCATGCCGAGAAAGCGTTGCTGCGCCGACGTGAACAGGTGCTGGGCTTCCTCGTCGGTGGGCGCCACGACGACGTTCAGTCCCACCATCGCATGCGGTTTCGGGTGGCGCTCGCTGGGCTTGTAGGTGGCGCGGTAGATCTGCAGCGCCTGCGTCAGCATCTCCGGCGCGAAGTGCGACGCGAACGCGAACGGCAGGCCCAGGTAGGCGGCCAGTTGCGCGCCGTAGAGGCTGGAGCCCAGCAGCCAGATCGGCACCTCGGTGCCCTGGCCCGGCACGGCACGCACGACGGCGCCTGGTGGTTCGGCCGCGAGGTAGCCTTGCAGCTCCAGCACGTCGTTCGGGAAGGAGTCTTCGCCCGCACTCTCCAGGCTGCGGCGCAGCGCGCGCATCGTGGGTCGGTCGGTGCCCGGCGCGCGGCCCAGGCCCAGGTCGATGCGGCCCGGGAACAGCTCGGCCAGCGTGCCGAACTGCTCGGCGATGGTCAGCGGCGCATGGTTGGGCAGCATGATGCCGCCGGCGCCGACACGGATGCGCCGCGATGCGGCGGCCAGCTGGCCGATCAGCACGGCCGTGGCGGAACTGGCCACGCCTTCCATGTTGTGGTGCTCGGCGACCCAGTAGCGCTGGTAGCCCAGCTCGTCGGCGAGCTTCACGAGGTCCAGGCTGTTCAGCAAGGCCTCGCGGGTGGTGGCGCCTTCGACGACGGGCGCCAGGTCGAGGATGGAGAGCGGGGGCAGGGCGGACGACATGCGGGCATCTTGCCGGCATGGGCTTGACCCCATCAGCCCGGGGATTTGCGCAACTGTGCTTTGAGCCAGCGGCCCAGCCGCGCCTGGTAGGCCGCGGCGTTGAAGGCATGCAGGTCCACATGGGCCGCCTCTTCCACCGGCCACAGCGCCTTGGGCTCGCGGGCGGCGGCGAACAGCGCCTCGGTCTCGGGCCAGCGCGTGTGCTGGTCCTCGGTGCCCGAGGCCAGCAGCAGCGGTGCGCGCACGTGAGCGATGGCGTCGACGGGCCGCAGTTGATCGGTGCCAAAACCCAGGCGCAGCGGAATCTGCACCAGCAGCAGCGGCGCCAGCGCCTGGCTGGCGGTCGAACCCAGGCGCATCGCGAGCCGGTCGTGCACGGCGTCTTCGATGCTGGGGTAGACGGACTCCAGCACCAGCGCGTCCAGCTCCGGTTGGCGTTGTGCGAACAGCAGCGACGCACCGCCCAGCGACACGCCGATGGCGCCCACCCGCTCGCCGGGCAAGCGCGCCCGCAGCCAGGCCAAAGCGGCCTCTACACCGCGCGCCTCGTGGCGGCCAAAGCTGATGCGCTCGCCGCTGCTCTCGCCGTGCGAGGGCAGATCGACGATGAGGCTGGCGATGCCCTCGCGCTGCAGCCAGCGGGCGCGCGCCAGCATCTGCAGCCGGTTGCCGCGCACGCCGTGAAGCAGCAGCACGGCGCCGTGGCCCGTGCGGCCGGGCAGCAGCCAGCCGGCGAGATGCTGGCCGTCGCCATAGGGAAGGGTGACGGCTTCGGCATCGACGCCTGGCGGCGGCGCACCGACGGTGGCCCGTACGGGCCGCGTCAGCCATTCGCCGGTGGCCAGGCTCAGGCCAGCCAGCAGCAGAACCAGCGCCAGCAGCGCGATCAAGCCCCGCTTCACGCGAGGTCCATGGCGCGCCGCAGCGCGGCGGCGTTGTCGGCGCACAGGGGGCGGAAGGCGGCGCTGATGCGCATGTCATCGGCCGCGGTCTGCCAGAAGCTCAGTGCGCGTGGGGCCACGTGCTGCCAGCGTTCGCGCTCGGCCGGCAGCGGCAAGGCCGGTTGCAGCGGCGGCGACGTGACTTCGCCACCCGCCTGCGGCGCATAGCGCATGGGCAACTGGTCGTAGCTGGGCGCCAGGCGCAGGCCCGCGGCGTCGTGGAAGAAGCCGAGGTTGCCGCCATGCATGTCGCTGTTGCCAATGAGTTGGCCGAACAGCTGGCGCTGAGCAGCGCGCTCGGCGTCGGCGGCACTCAGCAGCCCGCGTGCGGCCAGGGCGGCGGCCACGCGGGTCCAGTCGTTGGTGGCCTCGCCCGCGAGGCCCGCGTTGGCGCTCTCCAGGCTGACGACGCCACGCCGGCCGTGCGGCCCCACGCGGTCGAAGCGTTCGCTCTCCAGGAAGTGCCGGCCCTCGTGCGCCAGCAGTCGCGTGCGCGCGGCGTCGTCGCCCAACGCCTGGGCGGCCAGCTGCTCGCAGACCAGCAGGTCGCGCCAGCGCTGCACGGTGGCCGAGTCGTCGGCGCCGCTGAACTTGACGACGCAATGCGGCGTGGCCATGCCGGGCAGCTCACGCGTGGCGGTGAACTTGGGGAACTCGCCGCCCGCCGACGAGCCGGGCAGGGCGCCGTCCAGCGCCTGTGCGGCCAGCGCGCCGTAGGCGCCGGGCGTGTCGGCTGCGCTCAACGGCGGCGTCAGCGCCAGCCGGGCATCGAGAAAGCGGCGCAGCGCCGTGTCGCCCGCCAGCAGTTCGCCCGGCAGGTCGTCGCCGAAGTTGTTGAGACCCAGCAGCAGCGCGTCGTCGTCCCAGTCGCGCGGATCGGGCGGCAGGCCCAGCCCGGGTGCATGCCGGCGCGCGAACGCGCGGCCCAGAAAGCCCTGCGGGCGCAGGTCGTACAGCGGGTAGGGCAGGCCGTCGTGCCAGCCGTCCCGTGCCTCGTCGGCGCTGGGCCAGGCCGGCGCGCTGGCTTCGAACTGGCAGCCCTGGGGCCAGACCGGCCGCAGCAGCCCCACGGCTTGCGGGCGGCCGTCGGTGTCTATGCGGTAGACCGGTGTCTCGACGCGCTGGCCGCGGAACTCGCGCCGCCACGCGATGCGCCGGCGGCGCGTCTGCCCGGCGGCCACGACGGCGTCGCCGGCCGTGGCGATCAGCCGTTGAGCGGTCTTCGTGGAGCAGCCTAGCGCCGCGGCGATGTCGGCCAGGCCCAGCGGGCCGCGCGGGCGGAGCAGGCGTTCGAGGCTGGGCAGGTCGGCGGACATGGGTTCAGGAGGTGTGTCCCGAATTTTGTCCTGAATTGAATTTAAAAATCAATGGACTGACAATGACTTGAAGTAATTGTCGTGTGAATCGTGTCCTGAATTTATGCGGTAATTCAAGCGCCCGGCGTCAGTGTGCCGCGCACCAGTTGCGCGTCGCCCGGGTGGGCCTGCAGGCGGGCGCCGGACTCGCGCATCAGCGCCAGCATGCGTCGGTTCTCGGCCAGCACGTCGCCGAACAGCTGTTGCACGCCCTGCCGGCGGGCCTCGGCGACCAGATGCACCATCAGCCGCCGGCCCAGGCCGCGGCCCTGCCAGTCGTCGGCGACGGCCAGCGCGAATTCGGCGCGCGTGGGCTGCTCGGCGTCGAGCACAAAGCGTGCATCGGCAACGACGGGCAGACCAGGCTCCAGCGCCTCGACGACCCACACGCGGTGCAGCCGCTGGTCCACATCGGTCAACAGGGTCAGCAGCGCCGGGCTCAGCTCGCGCAGGCCGAAGTGGAAGCGCTGGTGGCGCGAGTCCAGCGACAAGCCGTTGAAGAAGGCTTGCTCCGCGGCGCGGTCGCGCGCCGTCAACGGGCGCAGCCGCGCCATGCGACCGCCGGGCAGGCGCCAGTCCTGCGCTGGCGATGCGGTCGCGGCGACGCTGGCCGCCAGTGTGCTGGTCACGGCCGAACCTCGGGAGCCGGCCGGAGGTCCAGCACCGCCCGTGGGCTCAGCGCGCTGACGGTCACGCCCAGGTCGCCGGGCACGACGAAGCACTGGCCCGGCTCCAGCACGATGTCTTTCACGTCCTGGTCGAT
>CBFGPX010000164.1:0-9919 GCA_965650725.1 uncultured Comamonadaceae bacterium
TTCACGTCCTGGTCGATGGTGACCCACAGCGTGCCCTCGCTGCTGCACAGGTGGGCGGCGCGCGCGTGGGGCAGGCGGGAGGTCTGGCCGCGTTGCAGGACCAGCCGGGTGTGGGGGACATCGATCATCATCATTCGCTCCTTGCATGCTCAAGCGGCATGGCACATGCTGCGAATGTTGATTGCTGAAGCCCTTGCCGACAAACGATGATTCGGAAGGCTTCGCATTCCTCCAGATCATGTCAACCAAGCCGATTGACCGTTTGCCGCCGCTGCAGCTGTTGGCCTCCTTCGAGGCGGCGGCCCGCCATCTGAGCTTCACGCAGGCGGCCGAGGAGCGCTTTGTCACGCAGTCCGCGATGAGCCGGCAGATGCGCGCGCTGGAGGAGGAACTGGGCGTGACGCTGTTCGAGCGTCGCCACCGGGCGCTGGCGTTGACGGAGGACGGCCAGCGGCTGTACTCCGCCTGCTCGACCGCGCTGAACACCTTGCGCGTGGCCGTGCGCACCGTGCGCGAGCCGCACCAGCGGCAGGTGCTGGCGCTGACGACGACACCCGGCTTCGCGTCGTTGTGGCTGATCCCGCGGCTGACGGCCTTCACGCGCGCCCACCCGGGCATCGACGTGCGGTTGGACGCCGGCCTGGGCAACCGCAACCTGGCCAGCGAGGGCTTCGATCTGGCCATCCGCTACAGCCCGGTCGGCGCTGCGCAGGGCAAGCAGCTGTTTGCCGAGTCCATGCTGCCCGTCTGCAGCCCGCGCCTGGTGGGCGAGTTGGGCCTGCCGCTGCGCGAGCCGGCCGACCTGGCTCGCCACACCCTGCTGCACCTGGCGATGGACGGCGACAGCGCCGGCATGCCGGCCGAATGGGAACCCTGGCTCGGCGCCTGGGGTCTTGCCGACCTGAGGCCGGCCGCGCGCCTGAGCTTCTCCAGCTATTCCGAAGCCATTGCCGCCGCCGTAGCGGGGCAGGGCGTGGCGCTGGGGCGGCGTCCGTTGGTGGACGGGCTGCTGGCGTCCGGCCAACTGGTCACGCCGTTCGACGCCGGCATCGCGTCGGCGCGGGCCTATCGCCTCATCGTGGACCCGGCGGCCAAGGCGCGGCCGGCGGTGAAGGCGTTCGAGCGCTGGCTGCTGCAGGAGTGCTCGGCGGGTGCTTAGCCGGCCAACCCGGCGTACACGTGCTGCACGTCGTCGTTGTCGTCCATCGCGGCCAGGAAGCTCTCCACCTCCTCCAACTGCTCGGCGCTGAGGCTGGACGCGGCAACGGGGTTCTTGGGTCGGTAGCCCAGCTTGGCGCTCAACACCGTGAAGCCCTGGGCCGGCAGCGCGCGGCTGACCAGGTCCAGGTCGGTCGGGTCGGTCAGGAAGACGGTGACGCCGTCCTCGTCGGCCGGCAGCAGGTCCTGCGCGCCGGCCTCGATGGCGGCCGTGTCGGCATCGGCGCCGGGCGCGGCGGCTTCGGCCTCGATGAGGCCCACGTGGTCGAAGTCCCAGCTCACCGAGCCCGGCGTGCCCTGCTGGCCCTTGCGGAACAGTACGCGCATGTCCGACGCGGCGCGGTTGGTGTTGTCGGTCAGCACCTCCACCATGACCGGCACGCGGTGCGGCGCAAAGCCCTCGTAGATGACCTGCTCGAAGTGCACGGTCTCGCCGGTCAGGCCGGCACCCTTCTTGATGGCGCGGTCCAGCGTGTCCTTGGGCATGGAGACCTTGCGCGCCGCCTCGACGGCCATGCGCAGCTTGGCGTTGTCCTTGGGGTCAGCACCGCCCCGCGCGGCCAGCATGATGTCCTTGGCCAGCTTGCCGAACAGCTTGCCCTTGGCATTGGCGGCGATGTCTTTGTGTTTGGCTTTCCATTGCGCGCCCATGGGCTGTCCTGTCGTTGTCTTGAGGGATGGAGCCGGCCGCATGGCGCGCTCGGCAGGGGCGCTACTTTACGAGGTCACGGCGCGCGGCTTGCGGACGAAGAACGACAAGCGCTGCCGGGCGGCGAACCCGTCAGCCCGCTCAACCCCCACCCAAGGCCTTGAACAAGCCCGCCTGCCGCTGCCACTGCTGCGCCCGCAGCTGGATGCGGGTCTGCTCGGCGTCCAGCCGCGCGCTGCGCACCTGCAGCCAGTCGGCGCGTGCAATGGCGCCGGCCTCGTAGCGCAGCGTGGCCAGGCGTTCGTTCTCGACGGCCTCGTGCAGGCGGCTCGCGTTGGCGGCGAGCTGCTGGCGGGCGCGCTCGGCCTCGATGCGCTGGGTCTCGATGTCGGCCAGCGCCTTGTGCAAGGTGTCGCGCAGCGTCAGCGCGGCGCTGTCCAGCTCGGTGCGGGCACTGTCGCGCTGCAGGGCCAGGCGCTGCCAGTCGATCATGGGCACGACGAGGTTGGCGCCCAGCGAGGCCAGCGGCTGCGACAGCCAGTCGCGCGACTGCGCACCGCCGGTGCTGATGCCGCCGGAGAAGCTCAGGCGCGGATAGCGCTCGGCCTCGCTGACGCGCAGCCGCGCCAGCGCCGCGTCCACGCCGAGGCGGTCGCGCTGCACGTCGGGCCGGCGGGCCAGCACCTCGGCGGGCTCGGCCAGGCGCCACTGTGGTGGCTCGCCGGCGGGCAGCGCGGCGTCGGGGGCGGGGCCGGGCAGGGGCTCGTCCAGCAGCAGGGCCAGGCGCTGGCGCTGCAGCAGGGTGTCGGCGGCCAGGTCGGACAGGCGGTTCTCGGCGGCCTGCACGGTGGCGGCGATCTTGTCGAGCTCGATGGGCAGCAGCTTGCCCTCGCGCACGCGCAGGCGCACCAGCTCCAGCGTCTCGCGGGTCAGCGCGAGCTGGGCCTGCGCCAGCGGCTGCCGGGCGCGCAGCGAGGCGAGCGTCCAGTAGGCATCGGCCACCTGGCTGCGCACGGACAGGCGCGCGGCCTCGATGTCGGTGCGCGCGGCCTCGGCATTGGCGCGCTGCGCGGCCCGGTTGTGCGCCAGACGGTCCCACAGGTCGAGCTCATAGCCGATGCCGACATTGGCGCCGTAGCTGCGCGTGACGCCGGTGGACGTCGTCACCGGGATGGTCACGCCGCCGACATCGACGTTGCGCGTGCTGCTCTGAGTCTCGACCGGGCGGCTGGCATTCGTCGACAGGCTGGCGTTCGGCATCCAGCGCAGCGCGCCCTGGTCGGCCAGCAACTGGGCACGCTTCCAGCGCTGGGCGGCCAGCGCGATATCGCGGCTGGCCTCCAGCGCGCGGGCCTGCAGCGCGGCCAGCGTGGGGTCCAGCAGGCCGGCCCAGTCGGGCGCCGCGTCGCCGCCGGTGAGGCTCCAGGCGGTGGGTGTCGCGACCTCGGGGGGCTGGGCCGTGGGGCCCAGGGCGCAGCCGGCCAGCAGGGCCGCCAAGGCGATGGCAGTCAGTTGCGTTTTCATCGTCACTCCCTTGCCAGCGCATCCACCGGGCTCAGCGCCGCCGCGCGGCGTGCCGGCAGCGTGCCGAACACCAGGCCCACGCCGCTGGACACCGCGAAGGCCACGCCCAGCGCCGCCCAGCTGACGACCACCTCGACGTGCTTCTGCACCGCGTTCAGGCCTTGCGCGGCCAGCCAGCTCAAGGCCACGCCCACCAGCCCGCCCAGGCAGCACAGCACCACGGCCTCGATGAGGAACTGCAGCCGCACGTCGCCCTGGCGCGCGCCGACCGCCATGCGGATGCCGATCTCGCGGGTACGCTCGGACACCGACACCAGCATGATGTTCATGACGCCCACGCCGCCCACCAGCAGCGAGATGGCGGCCACGCCGGCGAACACCGCGGCCATCGCGCTGGTGATGCCCTGGAACTTGCGGAACTCCTCGTCGGCGTTGAAGCTGTTGAAGTCCTCGCGGCCGTGCAGCGCCTTCAGGCGGTGGATGACGTGCTCGCGCACCTGCTGCGGCGGCACGCTGTTGTCCAGGTTCACGTCGAAGCTCCAGACGTCGGCACGGGGCTCCAGCTTGCGCGCGAAGGTGCTGTTGGGCACGTAGACCTGGCTCATGCCGCCGCTGAAGCTGATGGCGCCGCCGTCGGTGGCGGCGACGCCGATGACGGTGAAGGGCAGGGGGGTGGACGTCGGCGCCGGCATCTGCCCGGTCGCGCCGCCGCCCAGCTGCAGCAGCACGATTTGGCCCAGCGGCGACTGGCCCTTCTTGAACAGCGCGTCGCGGGCCTTCTCGTCCAGCACCAGCACTTGGCTGTGGGCGTCGAAGTCCATCGCGCCGAAGTAGCGTCCCTGCTGGATCTTGAGCTTGCGGGCCTTCAGCGTGTTGGTGTCGCCGGCGACGGCCTGCACGGTCGCGTCGCGCGAGCGGTGGTGGGCGGTCAGCTGCATCTGCCGGTTGGGCGTGATGCTGCGCACGCCGTCCAGCGCACGCAGCGAGTCCAGCTCGTTGGGCCGGAAGGGCTTGGGGCTCACGCCGGGCGGCAGCGACGGGTTGCCGGCCCAGACCGGGATGCGGCCGGACATCATGCTGGCCACGTCCTTCTCGATGGACGCCCGCGCCGCCGTCGTCAGCGCGACGATGCTGACCACCGACGCGATGCCGATGCTGATGCCCAGCATGGACAGCGCCGTGCGCAGCCGGTTGCCCTTCAGCGCCAGCAGCGCGGTGGCGACGGCCTCGCGCCACTGCACCTGCAGCCGCTGCAGCCAGCCGCCCTGCTTGACCGGCGGCGCGTCGCTGGGCAGTTCGGTGGGCGGCACATGGCCGGCCGGCGTGCCGTTGTCGGCCACGACCTTGCCGTCGCGCAGCTCGATGACGCGGCGCGCATGGCCCGCCACGGCGGCGTCGTGGGTGACCAGGATGATGGTGTGGCCGCGCTCGTTGAGCTCCTTCAGCAGGCGCAGCATCTCGGCGCCGGAGGCCGAGTCCAGCGCGCCGGTGGGCTCGTCGGCCAGGATGATCTGGCCGCCGTTCATCAGCGCCCGCGCGATGGACACGCGCTGCTGCTGGCCGCCGGACAGCTCGTTGGGCCGGTGGTGCAGCCGCTCGCCCAGGCCCAGGCGCTGCAGCAGCGCGCGGGCGCGCTCGCTGCGCGGCCCGACGCCCACGCCCGCGTAGACGGCCGGCAGCGCCGCGTTGGCGCGCGCGTCCAGGTGGGGCAGCAGGTGGTAGCGCTGGAAGATGAAGCCGAAGCGCTCGCGCCGCAGCGCGGCCAGCTGGTCGGGGCCCAGTGTGCTGGCGTCGGTGCCGCCGATGAGGAACTGGCCGCTGGTGGGATTGTCCAGGCAGCCCAGCACGTTCATCAGCGTGCTCTTGCCCGAGCCCGACTGGCCCATGATGGCGACGAACTCGCCGGCCTCGATGGCCAGGCTCACGCCGTCCAGCGCGGGCACGTCGATCTCGCCCAGCTGGTAATGCCGGGCGACGTCCTTCAGCTCGATCAGCGGCATGTCAGGACGAGGCTGCGCTGGCCGCGGCGTCCGCACTGCTGGGTGGCGCCAGCAACACCTTCTCGCCGGTCTTCACGCCATCCAGCACCTGCACGCGCGCGCCGTCCTGCAGGCCCACCTTGACCTGGCGTGGCGTCTGCTTGTCGGCGGCGTCCAGCACCTGCACGGTGAAGCGGCCGTCCTTGCCGCGCTCGCCCAGGGCCACGATGGGCATGGCGGGCACCTGCTTGACGGCGCCGGTCTCGATGTCCACCTGCACCGTCATGTCGCTGAACAGCGCGCGGTCGCGGTTGTCCACGTCGAACAGCACGTTGTAGAACACCGCGTTGCCGGCGCGTTCGGGCACGGGCTGGATGACGCGCAGCTTGCCTTCATAACGCTTGCCCTCGCCGGACAGCGTCGAGAAGCGCGCCGTCTGGCCGATCCGGATGGACTGGATGTCCGCCTCGGGCACCTTGGCGCGCACGGTGATGGTGTCCAGGTCGGCCAGCGTCAGCATGACGGGCGTGACCTGCACGGCGATGACGGTCTGGCCGGCCTGCACCGGCAGGTTGACGACGGTGCCGTCCATGGGCGCGGTGATGCGGGTGTAGGACAGGCGCAGCCGGCGGTTCTCCAGGTCGGCCTCGAAGCGCGCGACGGTGGCGGCCTGGCCGCGCAGCGCGGCCTCGATCTTGGCGAGGTCGGTCTCGGCCTTCTCGGCCTCCATCGCGGCGGTGGCCTGGCCGCCCAGCAGCCGGCGCTGGCGTGCGACCTCGCGGCGCGCGGCCTCGGCGTCCACCTTGCTGCTGTCCAGCTGCGCACGGGCCTGGGCCAGCGCGGCCTCGGCCTGGGTCACGTCGCTGCGCGCCAGCTCGGGGTCCAGGCTGACCAGCAGTTCGCCCTTCTTGACCTGCTGGCCCAGCTGCACGTGCAGGGTCTGGATCTGGCCGCTGACCTGGGCGCCCACGTCGACCTTGGTCTTGGCCTGCAGCACGCCGGCGGCCTGCACGGTCTGCGTGATGTCGGCCAACGCGACGACGCCGCTGGGCGGCGGCGGGGGCGGCGCGGGCTTGCGCGTGACTTGCCAGGCGATGCCGGCGGCGGCGAGCACGGCGATGACGATCAGGCGCGTGCGCCAGCGCTTCAGGATTGCTTTCATGTCCCTCCGGAGGGTGTCGGAGTCTGGGCCCCGTCGGAAAACTAGCGTAACGGTCGAGTGGTGGTTACAGACCGTCGGCATGCATCCTGTTTCGTGAAGCAAGGCTTGGCGAAAGTCATGCGGGGCCAGGGCTTGCTAACGGCTGTGCGAGGTCAGCCGCGCCAGCGGCGACGCGGCACTGACGCCCGGCGCCACGGTGGCGGCACCCCGCGCGGGCTTGCCGCCCTCGGCATCATCCACCTCGCCGCCGGCCAGCGCGGCGATGCTGCCCGGGCTGCGGCGCATCGCCACGCCCACGGCCAGGATGTCGATGACCAGCAGGTGCAGGATGCGGCTGACCATGGGCAGGTGGGTCTCGATGTCCTCGACGTGGTCCACGATCAGCGTCACGTCGGCCTTCTTGGCCAACGGGCTCTGGCTGGCCGTGATGGCCACCACCTTGGCGCCGCGCTCCTGCGCCTTCTCGACGACGGCCAGCAGCTCCGGCAGCCGGCCGCCGCTGCTGATGACGACGGCCACGTCGCCCTCGCGCAGCACGTCGGCGGCCAGCAACTGCAGGCGCGGGTCGGTGTAGGCGCCGCAGGGCATGCCGAAGCGCAGGAACTTGAACTGCGCATCCTGCGCGACCACGCTGTAGTGGCCCAGCGCGAAGAACTCGATGCGGCCTGCGGCCAGCAGCATCTCGGTGGCGCGGTCGATGGTGTCGCGGTTCAGGTGGCTGCGCACCTGCAGGATGGCGCTGGCCGTGTTGCCCAGCACCTTGGCGCCCAGCTCCAGCATGGAGTCGTTGGTGTTGACCTGGGTGTGCGTGACGGGCACGGTGCCGGTCAGGCCCGAGGCCAGGCGCAGCTTGAAGTCCGACAGGCCTTCGCAGCCGAGGGACCGGCAGAAGCGGATGACGGTCGGCTGGCTGACGCCGGCGGCGCGGGCGATCTCTGCGATGGGGTCGTTCAGCACCGAGCGCGGCTGGGCCAGCACCAGGTCGGCCACGCGCAGTTCGGCCGGCGACAGTTCGCTGCGCGCGCGCCGGATCTGGCCCAGGATGGCCGAGCCGGGCGAGGCCTGCAGGTGGCGCAGCTGGTTTTCAAGAATCGCCGAGGCGCCCTTGAAGGTGGCGTGTTCGGCGGTGATGACGAAGGTGGGGATGGCCGCCACATAGTCGTGGAAGCGGCCCTTGTCCTCGAAGCGGGCGCGGAAGGGGCTGCGGTCGAACCACTCGCCCAGGCGCGGCACGATGCCGCCACCGATGTAGATGCCGCCCAGCGAGCCCAGCGTCACCGCCAGGTTGGCGGCCGCGGTGCCCAGCAGGCCGCAGAAGACCTCCAGCGTCTCCACACACAGCGCGTCGCCGTCGTCGAGTGCCTTCTGCGTGATGGCAGGCGCCTGCAGCGCGGGGGCGTCGGCGACGCCGTTGCGGTCGGCCAGCGCCTTGTAGATCAGCTCCAGGCCGGGGCCGGAGATCAGGCGTTCGTAGGACACGTGGTCCAGCGTCTTCCACGCGAACTTGAGGATGTCCATCTCGCGCGCGTCGCGCGGGCCGAAGTTGACGTGGCCGCCCTCGGTGCCCAGCGCGATCCAGCCCTCGCCGGCCGGGATCAGGCCTGAGACGCCCAGCCCCGTGCCGGCGCCCAGCAGACCGATGACGCTGGGGCGCCGCGCCTGGCCGCCGCCCACCTGGCGCACGTCCACGTCGGCCAGACGGGGCAGGGCCATGGCCAGCGCGGTGAAGTCGTTGACGACCACCAGCGTGTCCAGCCCCAGGCGCTGGCGCATCTCGTCGATGGAGAACTGCCAGTGGTAGTTGGTCATGCGCACCTGGTCGCCCTCGACCGGGTTGGCGATGGCCACCGCCGCATGGGCGATCTGCTGTGCGCCGCCCTCGGCCCATTTCAGCCCGGCCAGGTAGGCGCTGACGGCGGCACGGAAGTCGGCATGGTCCGCGCAGCGCAGTGACACCATCTGCGTGAATTCGCCGGGGCCCAGTTCCAGTGCAAAACGGGCATAGGTGCCGCCAATATCGGCGAGCAATCGGGGGCTGTCGAAACGGGGCATGGGCGAAAACCTGGCAATACCGGCGGTGGCGGGGACTGGCGGATTATTCAGCAGGCCGCGCCCAGGCCTGTCGCGGCAACTGTGGCGGGTTGAGCTGTAGCTTCACTACACCTCGGTTGGGTCGCTTTTTCCCAGGAGAGCGGCGCCAAAGAGAGGGGTGGTGATATCACCCCCTGGCGCCGATTTCGATCCTGGGGCGGGTCTGTATTGTGAAAATCATGTAGTTTTGCTACCGTCCGCGCCGACCGAAATTTCAGGCTATTTGTCCCGTGCCAGCCCAACTTCGAAAGCCGCATCGCCGCAATTCGTTCGTTTCCCCGCAAGAGGTGTCTGTATGACTGCCCCGTATCCCTGGCTGGTGGCCGACGTCGGCGGCACCAATGCCCGCTTCGGTACGGTCTCCGGGCCGGGCGCCGAGGTGGGGGACGTGCGCGTGCTGCCGGTGGCTGGCCATGCCGGCCCGGCGGCGGCGGTGCGTGCCTATCTGGAAGGCCAGGCGCCCGGCGCGGAGCGCCCGCAGAGTGCCGCCTTTGCGCTGGCCACGCCGGTGCAGGGCGACCGCATCGCGCTGACCAATGGCGCCTGGGACTTTTCCCGCTCGGCCACGCAAGCGGACCTGGGTCTGAAGGCCTTTCTTTGCATGAATGACTTCGAGGCCCAGGCCTTGTCGTTGCCGCGGCTGAAGCCTCAGCAACTGCGCGCCTGGGGGGCGCAGCCGCCGTCGGCCGTGCAGGCCCCGGTGGGCACGGTGATGGCCGTCATCGGCCCCGGTACCGGTCTTGGCGTGGGCGGCGTCGTGCGGGCGCCGGGGTTGTGGCTGACGCTGCCGGGCGAGGGCGGCCATGCCACGCTGGCGCCGGCCGACGACTTTGAAAGCGCCGTGCTGGCGCAGGCGCGGCGTGAGTTTCCGCACGTGTCGGCCGAGCGCTTCCTGTCCGGCATCGGCCTGCCGGTGCTGTGCCGCGCGGTGGCGGCGGCGCAGGGGCAGGGCGAGGACGTTGCCGGCCTGCCCACCGAGCAGATCGTGGCGCGCGGCCTGGCGGACCAGTCGCCGGCCTGCTCGCGCACGCTGGACCTGTTCTGCGCCATGCTGGGCGGCTTTGCCGGCAACGTGGCGCTGACGCTGGGCCCGCGCGGCGGCGTCTTCATTGGCGGCGGCATCGTGCCGCGCCTGGGCGAGCGCTTCTTCCAGTCGCAGTTCCGTGCGCGCTTCGAGGCCAAGGGGCGCTTGCACCCCTTCCTGGCGGCCATCCCTACCGCCCTCATCACCGACACGCTGGCGGCCCTCTCGGGCGCCGCGCTGGCGCTGGAGCAGGCGGACACCTGAGGCCCGGC
>CBFGPX010000165.1:0-9917 GCA_965650725.1 uncultured Comamonadaceae bacterium
CGGCGCGTGAGGACAGGAGCAGAGACAGGAGCAGGCTGAGCATTCATCGGGTCAGCCTACCGCATCCGTGCCGGCAGACCGACCTGCCTCAGCCCTCCAGCCGACTCAGATCCCGCACGGCGCCCTTGTCCGCCGACGTCGCCAGCAGCGCATAGGCTTTCAGCGCGGCGCTCACCTTGCGCGGGCGAGCTTCCACGGGCTTCCAGCCCCTCGCATCCTGCTCGACGCGGCGCTTGGCGAGTTCTTCATCGCTCAGCAGCACGTCGATCGTGCGGTTCGGGATGTCAATGCGGATGCGGTCGCCATTGCGCACCAGGCCGATGGCGCCGCCCGCTGCCGCTTCCGGCGAGCAGTGGCCGATGGACAGGCCCGAGGTGCCGCCGGAGAAGCGGCCGTCCGTCAGCAGCGCGCAGGCCTTGCCCAGGCCCTTGCTCTTGATGTAGCTGGTCGGGTAGAGCATTTCCTGCATGCCGGGGCCGCCCTTGGGGCCTTCGTAGCGCACCACCACCACGTCACCGGCCTTGACCTTGTCATCCAGGATGTTGGCGACCGCCTCGTCCTGGCTCTCGACCACGTGGGCCGGGCCCTCGAACACCAGCAGGCTGTCGTCCACGCCGGCCGTCTTCACGACGCAGCCGTCCAGCGCGATGTTGCCGCGCAGCACGGCCAGGCCGCCCTCCTTGCTGAAGGCGTGGTCGTAGGAGCGGATGCAGCCTTCGGCGCGGTCGGTGTCCAGGCTGGGCCAGCGGCTGTTCTGGCTGAAGGCCACCTGCGTCGGGATGCCGGCCGGGCCGGCCATGTAGAAGGTCTTGACGGCGTCGCTGGGCGAGCGGGCGATGTCCCACTGGTCCAGCGCGTCCTTCATCGTCTTGGCGTGCACGGTGGGCGCGTCGGTGTGCAGCTTGCCGGCACGGTCCAGCTCGCCCAGGATGGCCATGATGCCGCCGGCGCGGTGCACGTCTTCGATGTGGTACTTGTTGGTGTTGGGCGCCACCTTGCACAGCTGCGGCACGTCGCGCGACAGGCGGTCGATGTCCGTCATGTCGAAGTCGATCTCGGCCTCCTGCGCCGCGGCCAGGATGTGCAGGATGGTGTTGGTGGAGCCGCCCATCGCGATGTCCAGCGTCATCGCGTTCTCGAACGCCTTCTTGCCGATGGCGCGCGGCAGCACCGTGGCGTCGTCCTGCTCGTAGAAGCGCTTGCACAGCTCGACGGCCGTGCGGCCGGCGCGCTTGAACAGCTGCTCGCGGTCGGCATGCGTGGCCACCACCGTGCCATTGCCCGGCAGCGAGAGGCCCAGCGCCTCGGTCAGGCAGTTCATGGAGTTGGCCGTGAACATGCCCGAGCAGCTGCCGCAGGTGGGGCAGGCCGAGCGCTCGACTTCGGCGAGGTCGGCGTCGCTGACCTTGGCGTCGGCGGCCATGACCATCGCGTCGATCAGGTCCAGCTTCTTGATCTCGATCTTGCTGGTGCCGGGCACCGCCAGGCGCACCTTGCCGGCTTCCATCGGGCCGCCGGAGACGAACACGACGGGGATGTTGAGCCGCATCGCGGCCATCAGCATGCCGGGGGTGATCTTGTCGCAGTTGGAGATGCACACCAGCGCGTCGGCGCAGTGGGCGTTGACCATGTACTCGACCGAGTCGGCAATGATGTCGCGGCTGGGCAGCGAATACAGCATGCCGTCATGGCCCATCGCGATGCCGTCGTCCACGGCGATGGTGTTGAACTCCTTGGCCACGCCGCCCACCGACTCGATCTCGCGGGCCACCAATTGGCCCAGGTCCTTCAGGTGCACGTGGCCGGGCACGAACTGCGTGAAGCTGTTGGCGATGGCGATGATGGGCTTGGAGAAGTCATCGTCCTTCATGCCGGTGGCGCGCCACAGCGAGCGGGCGCCGGCCATGTTGCGGCCGGCGGTGGAAGTCTTGGAGCGGTAGGGGGTGGGCATGGCGGAACCTGGCGGTAGCTCGCGAAAGCGGGAAAGACCGCGATTTTCCGGCACCGGCCGGCCAATGTCTCGCCCGGGTGCTATTCCGTGGCCGTGCCGAAAGCTCGGTTGCGGCTTGCCGAATGGTCGCGGCCCTGCGGCGAGGCTCTCATCTGCGGGCTACAGCCCCTGGAGCCCCCGTTGATCCGACGCCTGTTGACCGCCGCCTTGCTGCTCGCTCCGCTGCTGAGCCCC
Organism: uncultured Comamonadaceae bacterium; assembly: GCA_965650725.1. Classification (GTDB taxonomy): domain Bacteria; phylum Pseudomonadota; class Gammaproteobacteria; order Burkholderiales; family Burkholderiaceae_C; genus Pelomonas. The sequence goes on from CBFGPX010000165.1 coordinate 2,186, forward strand.
GCCGTGCAACCGCTGCCGCCCGAGTGCACGGTGCGGGAACAGGGTTTCGTCGAGATCAATGGCATCCCGCAGTGGCTGACCATCACCGGCCAGGACTGCCGCAACCCCGTGCTGCTGTTCGTTCATGGCGGCCCGGGCAATCCCAACACGCCCTTCGCCGACACGCTGTTCGGCGCCTGGGCCAAGAATTTCACTCTCGTGCAGTGGGACCAACGCGGTGCCGGCCGCACCTATGGCAAGAACCTGCCGGTGCGGGAGCTGGAACCGGACGAGTTCACCCGCACACCGCTGACGCTGGACCTGCTGGCCGCCGACGGCATCGCCGTGGCCGAGCACCTGCAGCGCCGCCTGGGGCTGCGCAAAGTCATCCTGCTGGGCAGCTCGTGGGGCTCGGCGCTGGCGGTGGAGATGGCGCACCGGCGGCCCGAGCTCTTCCACGCCTACGTGGGCGTGTCTCAGCTCGTCGGCCCGGCCGACCTCATCGCCAGCCATGCCCTCGCGCTGCAGCGCGCCCGCGAGTTGGGTGACCAGCCCGCCCTCGCCACGCTGCAGGCGCTGGGCAGCCCGCCCTGGACCGACCCACGCAGTTTCGGCAAGCTGCGCCGCATCCTGCGCGGCTACGAGGCCCAACGCACCGAGCCCGGCCCGAGCTGGAAGCCCGCCGCCGACTACGCCGCCCCGCAGGATGCCGCCGCGTATGAAGCCGGCGAGGAGTTCTCCTTCCTGAAGTTCGTCGGCTTCAAGGGCGACGGCATGCTGTGGCGGTTGAACCTGCTGGATGAGCGCACGCAGTTCCAGCTGCCTGTCTTCCTCGTGCAGGGCGAGGAAGACCTGCTGACGCCGCCGCGCATTACACGTGCCTGGTTCGACCGCCTCACCGCGCCGCGCAAGAAACTCGTCACCGTGCCGCGCGCCGGCCACGACCCCAACGGGCCGCTGCTGGACGCGCAGTTCAAGCTGCTGACGGACGAAGTGCTGCCGTTGCTGGCGCGCTGAGCTTCACCGGCCAGGCCTGGGCGACCGCCCAGCTGATCTCCGGCAGCAGGAACAGCAACATCACCGGTGCACCGGTCTGTAGCCAGGTCCAGAACATCCAGGCGCTGAACAGCAGCCGCGCGACCGCATCGTGCCGGCCCAGCGCCGCAGTGGGCGTGCGCAGCCGCAGCCAGGACCAGACCATGACCACGCTGGCCATCAGCAGCGCGAACAGTTGGTGCATCGGCTCGAAAGCCGGCAGCGGCTGGCCGCCCAGCGCCTGGTTGACGGCGCTGAGCTGGCCGAAGGCGATGGCGAAGGTCCAGGGCGTGGCGAAGGGGGCCGTGACGACCAGGTCGTAGATCGCGCTGGCGCGCACGACGCGGCGGAACTGCTGGGGGTTGAAGGCGAACATGAAGGCTGCCGCAGTGAAGAAGGCGCCCATGCTCAGCCTTGGACTACGCTCCAGGGTCAAGCCCCTCACCGAGTTTTTTTGATGCAGATCGGCACCCTGTCCGAGCGCACCGGCCTGAGCCGCGACAGCCTGCGCTTCTACGAGAAGCGCGGCCTGCTGCAGGCACGCCGCGGCGCCAACGGCTACCGCGACTACCCCGAGGAGGCCGTGCAATGGCTGGGCTATGTGCGCACCGCGCAACAGCTGGGCTTCACGCTGGCCGAGATCGCGGCCGACCTGCCGCTGCTGGCACAAGGCCAGGACGCCGGCCCCGCGCTGCGCGCGGCGCTGGCGCGCAAGCTGGCCGACATCGATGCGCGCATCGCCGCGCTGCAAGGGCTGCGCACCGACCTGGCACAGCGGCTGGCCGAAACGCCCGAGGTGGGCGCCAACTGCCCGCTGCGGCCAGCGGCCTGAGATTCAGGCCACCGCGCTGCGCACCGCCTCGCGCACCAGGCCGTCCAGCTGGCCGGTGATGTGGGTCATCTCACCGGACACGACGGCGAACTCCCGGCCCGACACACCGGCGCGCGCCGCCACCACCTGGGCGTTGAAGGACACGATGCGCGCGTGCTTGGCGATCTGCTCGATGTCGCCCATCACCGCGGTCAGCTGCCGCTTGGCCGAGGCGGCCTGCTGGCGGGCCAGGTCTTCGTAGACCTGGGTCAGCCGGTTCAGTATGGCCAGCAGCGGCGTCGCGGCCTCCACCAGGTCCTCCAGCAGACCCGGCGCGCTGCGCATGCCGGCGGCGATGGCGTCCAGCGCGCGCCGGGCCAGGTCGATGAAGGCAGTGATGCGCTCCTCGGCGCGCTCCGGGCCGAAGTAGGCCTCCTCCAGCTCGCCACCCAGCATGACCGGCGACAGCTCGCCCTCCATCAGCGCGCGGTGGGCGTCGCTGAACGTGGCCAGCGCGTCGCGCGATGTGCTCAGCGCGCCGTCACGGCCCTGGGCGGCCAGCACCGCATACAGCACCAGTCGCTGCGACGTGAACCGCCGCCGGCCCGACAGGTTGATCAACTTGCCGAATGCCTCGCCGGCCGTCTGCCTGGGCGGCGCCCCCGTTTTCAGTGCATGGGCCGGCGCACTAGCCTGGTGCAACATGATGTCCTCCGTGAACTGGGTCACGACCGGCATCCGCCGTAACGGCGGCCTCCGGCCTCCCACCCCAGGGTTAGCACGGGGCGTGCCAGCGCCAGCCCGCTCAGGCCAGTTGCTGCAAGCGCCGGATCGCCTCGGCCAGCGTCGCGTCGCGCTTGGCAAAGCAGAAGCGCACATGGCCGCGCTGCTGAGGCCGCTGGTAGAAGACCGACAGCGGGATGGCCGCCACGCCGATCTCGGTGGTCAGCCAGCGGGCGAAATCCAGCTCCGGCAGGTCCGACACGGCGCGGTAGTCCACGGTCTGGAAGTAGGTGCCTTCGCAGGGCAGCAGCTTCAGCGGCGTCGATGCCAGCGCGGCGCGGAAGGTGTCGCGCTTGGCCTGGTAGAAGCCGCTCAGCCCCTGCCAGGGCGCGGGGTCAGTCAGGTAGGCCGCGAGCGCATGCTGCGTCGGCGTGTGGACGGTGAACACCGTGTACTGGTGCAGCCGGCGGAACGCGGCGCTCAGCGCCGGCGGCGCGGCGACGAAGCCCACCTTCCAGCCCGTCACGTGGAAGGTCTTGCCGAAGCTGCCGACGAGGAAGCTGCGCTCGCGCAGCACCGGGTAGCGGGCCACGCTTTCGTGCAGGGCGCCGTCAAACACCATGTGCTCGTAGACCTCGTCGCTGACGACGAACAAGTCGTGCTGCACGGCGATGCGTTCCAGCTCGCACAGGTCGTCGCCGCTGGCGACGCGGCCGCTGGGGTTGTGCGGCGTGTTGATGACCAGGGCCTTGGTTCTCGGCGTGATGGCGGCGCGCACGGCCGGCCAGTCGATGCGGTAGTCCGGCGTCATCGCCACGCCCACCGGCAGCGCGCCAGCCAGGCGGATGGCGGGGTCGTAGCTGTCGTAGGCCGGCTCGATGATGATGACTTCGTCACCGGCGCCCACGCAGGCATGCAGCGCGGTGATGAGCCCCTGCGTGCCGCCGGCGGTGATGGTGATGTCGCGATCGGCGTCATAGGCCGAGCCGTAGAGGTCGTTCAGCTTGGCCGCGACGGCCTGACGCAGCGCCGGCACGCCGGTCATGGGCGGGTACTGGTTGTGGCCGGCGGCCATGGCGTCGGTGACGGCCTGCAGCAGCGCCGGGTCGGCCTCGAAGTCCGGGAAGCCCTGGCCCAGGTTGACCGCGCCATGCTCGGCGGCCAGCGCCGACATGACGGTGAAGATGGTGGTGCCGGTGTGCGGCAGCTTGGTGGGCAGGACGGGCATGGTGGCCCGATTGTGCAAGCCCGCCCGGCCTGCGCCTGCATTCAGCCGGCAGCGACGCCAGCGCATTCCTCGAAGGCGTCCAGCGCCCGGGCCGCATACATCAGCGACGGCCCGCCGCCCATGTAGACGCAGACGGCCAGCGCGTCCTCCAGCTCGGCCCGCGTGCAGCCCAGCCTGACCAGCGCCTGCGCGTGGAAGGCCAGGCAGGCGTCGCAGCGCGCCGCCACGCCCAGCGCCATCGCGATGAGCTCCTTCGCCTTGGCGTCCAGCGCGCCGCCGCGCATGGCCGCCTGCGACAACGACCCGAAGCCGCGCATCAGCTCGGGCTGGTCGGCACGCAACTGCGCCAGCGTGGAAGAAATGTCGGCCGCCAATACGCGGTATCCGGTGCTCATGCAAGTCTCCTGGGAACAGCCATGCCGCCATGCTCATCCCAAGCGCCGCCCGCTGCATTGACCTGCCGCAAGCCGTGGCGACGCCTGCCCCCTGCCAAAAGTGACGACGGGTTTGTCCCGAGTAACGAAGCCGGGCCGCCGCGCTCAATAGCGGCATGCAAGTCCTGCCGACTTCCTCACCATGGCGCTGCTCACGATGGGCTGGCTGACCCGCCTCGGCTTCGTCGCACCCGGCGCGGCGGCCCGCAGCGACGAGGCCGCCCTGCTGGCCCGCATCGCGGCCGGTGACGCCGACGCGCTGGCGCTGGTCTACCGGCGCGAGAGCGGCTCCGTCTACCGCTACGCGCTGGCGCTGGCCGGCGACGAGGCCGCGGCGCTGGACGCGGTGCAGGAGGCCTTCGCCACGCTGCTGCACGGTGCCCAGGACTTCCGGCCCGAGCGCGGCTCGCTGGGAGCCTACCTGGCCGGCATGGCCCGGCACCAGCTGCTGGGCCAATGGCGCGACGCGCGCCGCCACGTGCCGCTGGACGAAGCCGATGCCGAGCACGACATAGGCTCCCCCGGCAGCGACCTCCGACTCGACACCTGCCAGCAGCAGACCCTGCTCTGGACCGCCATCCGCCGCCTGAGCTGGCCGCAGCGCGAGGCCCTCGTGCTGGTCGACCTGCAAGAGCGCCGCTACGAGGACGCCGCGGCCATCGCCGGCATCAGCGTGGACGTGCTGCGAGCCCGCCTGCACCGCGCCCGCCAGCGCCTGGCCGACCTGCTGGCCGTGGGAGAACGCCCATGAACACACCCGACACCCCGAGCTGGCTGCTGCCTGCGCGCGCCGAGTTCGCGCGCCTGCAGCCCGACGCCGAACAGGACGCCGCCGTGCTGGCCCGCCTGACGCATCTGCAGCAGGCGCGCCGCACCCACCAGGCCGCCGCCGACGAGCACGAGCCGCGCTGGCTGCGCCGCCTGGCCTGGGGCAGCGGCGCACTGGGCGCCACCGCCGCCGTGCTGATGAGCGCGTTGCTGCTGCTGGACCCGCCCGGCACGGACCGCGTCGCCCGGGCGGCGCCGCTGGCGGGCAGCGGCTTCATCCCGCTGGTGACCGAGCCCGAACTGCAGGCCGCACTGGGCGCCGTGGTCGACGGCGGCCGCAGCGCGGCCGTGTGGCTGCAGCCCGCCCAGCTGCCGCGCGAGCGCCTGGCCTTGCTGGGCCTGCCCTTCGACGCCGCGCGCGCCGAGGAGTTCGTGCGTGCCGAGCTGATGTTGAACCCGAGCGGCCAGGTGCTGGCCGTCCGCATCCTGAACTGAACCCCGACGACGGAGAACGACATGAAGACACCCCTGACCGGCCTGACGCTGTGCGCCCTCGCTGCCTCGGCCGCGGCCCTGGAGGCCGACCGCCTCATCGAGCGCGACATCGTGCGCAACGTCGAACGCGACGTGCAGATCGCGCTGGCCGCCGACATGCCCGTGCGCATCGCGCTGGGCGGGCAGGCGCTGAGCTTTGCGGGCCGTGAGCTGGAGAGCGAGCGTGTCGTCAAGGGCGCCCCCTACTGCGCGACGGCCGTGCACGAGAACGTGCAGGCGCTGGCCGACGGCAACCGCATCGTGCGCAAGCAGCAGAGCCAGCTGTGCCGCGACGGCGAGGGCCGCACGCGCCGCGAGGTGCAGCGCGAGGGCGGGCCGCGCGTCGTCTACCTGAACGACCCCGTGGCGAAGCAGAGCTGGGCCATCTACCCCGACGAGAAGCGCGTGCAGCGGCTGCGCACGACGATGACGCTCGGTCCGGGCGGCGACGCCACCGCGCACGCGGCCTGGCAGGCCTCCATGCAGGAGTGGGGCGAGCGCATGAAGGAGCAGGCCGCACGCTGGCGGGAATGGGGCGCCAGCGTGGCCGAACGGGCCCGCAGCGCGGACGCCGAGCGGGTGCGCGCGCGCACGCTCGGCGGTGAGCCGGGCCTTGTCATCGAGCGCGAGCTGGCACCGCCGGCCGCGCCCGGCGCCAGCGCGCCGCAGCAGCGCCGCGAGATCCGCGTGCTGCGCGCCAGCGACTTGCCGCCGCTGCCGCCGATCCCGGCCACGCCCGCCAACATCACCATCCCCACGCCGCCGCTGCCGCCGCTGATGCTGCAGACGCCGCTGGCGCTGAGCCTGCCGCGCGAAGGTGGCACCACCACGGCGCTGACGCCCAAGGACATCGACGGCCTGAAGGTCAACGGCGAGCGCACCACCTGGACCATCGAGGCCGGCAAGATCGGCAACGAGAAACCCATCGTCATCAGCCGCGAGGTGTGGCGCAGCCCTGAGCTGATGCTGACCGTCTCCAGCCGCGACGCCGACCCGCGCTCGGGCGAACAGAACTACCGGCTGGAGAAGATCAAGCGCGGCGAGCCCGACCCGGCGCTGATGAAGCCGCCCGCCGACTACAGCGACGGCAGCAAGCGCAGCACCAAGCCTGCGCCGGCCGCGAGCGCCGGGACGCGCTCGTCCTGATCAGTCGGCCGCGGCCGGCGGCACGGGCGGCTTCAGCATCGCCGCCAGGTTCTGCGCCATACCGGTGATGCCCTGGTTGGACAGCCCCGCGTCCTGCATCACCGCATCGACGATGGGCTTGGCGATCTGGTACTGCAGCGCCGAGTTCATGACCTGCTCGGGAAAGGTGCCGCCGGCCGCCGCACCGCCGCCGCCGCCGCCTTCGCCACCGCCCTGGCCGGGCATGCCGTTGACCGACACGATGCGGATGGAGTCGATGTTCTCCATCGGCTTGACGGCCTCGGCCAGGATGGCCGGCAGCTGCTGCAGCAGCTGCGTGCGCACCTGCAGGTCGATCTGCGCGGCCGACAGCATGTTCAACGCCTCGTTGATCGCGCGGCGGCCCTCGGCCTCGGCGATGGCCGCAGCCTGCTTGGCCTTCGCTTCGATCGTCAGCGCCTCGGCGCGGTCGATGGCGGCCTCCTTCTCGGCCGAGGCCGACACCTTCACCGCAATGGCGTTCTGCTCGGCGTCCTTGCTGGCCTCGATGAGCTGGATGGCCTTGTCGCGCTCGGCCACGGCCACCTGGCGCGCGGTGTTGACGGTTTCCTCGGCCTTCACCGCCTCGGCGCGGGCCAGGTTGGCGGCGGCATCGGCCTCGGACTGCTCGCGCGACTTGGTCGCGATCGCGATCTGCGTGTCCTGCCGCGCGATCTCGACCTGCTTGCGCTGCTCGGCACGCTTCAGCTCGGCCTGGCGCTCCTGCTCGATCTCGCGCGTCTGCACGACGAGGTTCTTCTCGATCTCGGCCGCCTTGATCTCGCGCTCGGCCTCGATGCGGCGCTGGCTCACCTGGCGCTCGGCCTCGATCTTCACGGTCTCGGCCTCACGGCCGCGCTCGGCCTGCTGGGCGGCGATCAGCGCGATCTGCTCGGCGCGGGCCACCTCCACCTCGCGCTTCTGCGCCAGCGTCGCGAACTCCTGATCCTTCTCGATGTTCAGCTTCTCGCGCGAGGCCTGCAGGTTCTTGGTGCGCACCAGCACCTCGGTGTCCTGCTCCACGTCGTTGCGCTGCTTGCGGCGCGCCTCGGTCTG
>CBFGPX010000166.1:0-9896 GCA_965650725.1 uncultured Comamonadaceae bacterium
GACATGAGCAAGAACGACATCCAGGACTGGCGCCCGGAAGAAGCCGCCTTCTGGGAAACCACCGGCAAGCGCATCGCCTACCGCAACCTGTGGATCTCCATCCCGGCCCTGCTGTGCGGCTTCGCCGTGTGGGGCATGTGGGGCATCATCGCCGTGCAGATGCTGAACCTCGGCTTCCCGTTCAGCCAGGCCGAGCTGTTCACGCTGACGGCCATCGCCGGCATCTCGGGCGCGACCATGCGCATCCCGGCCAGCTTCCTGATCCGCATGGCCGGCGGCCGCAACACCATCTTCCTGACCACGGCCATGCTGCTGGCGCCGGCCATAGGCACGGGCGTCGCGCTGCAGCACCCCGAGTGGCCGCTGTGGGTGTTCCAGCTGATGGCGCTGTGGTCGGGCGTGGGTGGCGGCAACTTTGCCAGCTCCATGTCCAACATCAGCACCTTCTTCCCCAAGCGGCTGCAGGGCACGGCGCTGGGCCTGAACGCGGGCCTGGGCAACTTCGGCGTGACGACGATGCAGATCGTCATCCCGCTGGTGATGACGCTGGGCTTCTTCGGCCTCACCGGTGATTCGATGACGCTGGTGAAGGGCAGCGGCTGGATCTTCGGCAAGATCCCCGCCGGCACGGCCACCTGGATCCAGAACGCCGGCTTCGCCTGGGTGCTGTCGCTGGTGCCGCTGGCGGTGCTGTGCTGGTTCGGCATGAACAACCTGAAGACGGTCACGCCGCAGGCCGGCTCGCCCGTCGCCGCCTTCCTGAAGATCACCTACCTGTACTCGCTGGCCTTCATCCCCACCATCGGCATGCTCTACCTCTACCTGCCGGCGCCCACCGGCCTGGGTGTGCTGAGCATGTGGGTGGCCATCCCGCTGGACATCGTCGCGGCGCTGCTGGTCATGCGGCTGGCCGCCTTCGGCGCGATGAAGGAGAACGTGGCCAAGCAGTTCGCCATCTTCCGCAACAAGCACACCTGGAGCCTGACGGCGCTGTACGTGGTCACCTTCGGCAGCTTCATCGGTTTCTCGATGGCGCTGCCGCTGGCGATCACGGTGATCTTCGGCTTCCAGCATGTGCCGGATCCGAACTCGGCGGCCGGCGTGCTGACGCACACGCTGAAGAACCCCAACGCCCCGTCCGCACTGACCTATGCCTGGATCGGCCCCTTCGTGGGGGCGGCCATCCGCCCCATCGGCGGCTGGATCTCGGACAAGGTCGGCGGCTCCATCGTCACGCAGGTCATCTCGGCGGTGATGGTGTTCGCGTCGGTGGCGGTCGGCTACGTGATGCAGCAGGCCTACGGCTCGGCCACGCCGGAGCAGTTCTTCCCGGCCTTCATGGGCCTGATGGTGCTGCTGTTCGCGGCCAGTGGCGTGGGCAACGGCTCGACCTTCCGCTCGGTGGGCGTCATCTTCGACCGCCAGCAGGCCGGCCCCGTGCTGGGTTGGACCTCGGCCGTCGCCGCCTACGGCGCCTTCATCGCGCCGGTGCTGATCGGCGAGCAGATCAAGGCCGGCACGCCGCAGTTCGCGTTCTACGGCTTCGCGGCCTTCTACGCCGTGTGCCTGGTGCTGAACTGGTGGTTCTACCTGCGCCGTGGCGCGGAGATCAGCAACCCCTGAGCGCCATCTGCTGCGGCTATCTCGCGGCCTCGGTGGCGACATGGCCAGCCAGGGAAGCCAGGAAGGACCGCAGGCTGCTCAGCTCAGACAGGTCCGAGAAATCGCCTGTGGTCGCGGCCTCTCTTGGCGTCGCAATCACAGCTGCTGCCGAGTACAACTGCTCCCTGGCTAGCTTGCCGCAGAGCGTGTCGTAGCGCTGCAGGTAAGACGACTTGGCGAATTCGGGAAAGACCTTGAAATGCGGCGAGCTATCTCTTACCGGTGAGCGCGACTTCTTCGCGTCCTCCACCACCATCAGCCAGCCCACGAAGGGGCGCGCCTGTTGACCAAAGGCGCCATCGCGATACGCTGTCCAGAAGTCATGTGATGTACCAATGGCCTCCTCGGTCCGGTTGTTGAAGTTGTTGCCGAACGAGGGGCCGATGTGGCTTTTGAACTCCACCGCGGCGATGAGTCGGCCGCGGTCCATGACCAGCAGGTCCCAGAGCTTGGTGGGGCGGAAGAAGCCCGGCAGAGTCAAGAGCTTGCGCTGGCGATGGATCTGGGCTTGCGGCAGTCCGTTGGCCTTGACGATGGCGACGACCAGTTCGGCAAAGCCATCCAGATTCTTGCCACCGGTGACGCTGGCACGTTCTCCCTGATCGGGCCGCCCCTTGGTTTGCTGCTTCTGACGGGCATCGTCGCGCGACTTCCAGAACGCCTTGATGGCCGACCGGGCTTTCTTCTCATAGTCGCAAAGGTCAAGAGCCATGGAGTGTAGAAAGGGGCAGAAGGTGGTTGGGCAACTACTCGGTCAGAAACTTCGTCTCATGAGCGTCGAGTCCATACAACTCGAAAGCTGCGGCGTCGCAAGCCTGCAGATCACGCATCTTTGCAGCTTCAATCAGTTGTTCCCGCATGGTCTTGCCGACCTCGGCCCAGCGCGGCAGCCGGATGCGGCGCAGATACTGGGCCTGAAAGCGCAGGAAGCCGCCGCGCATCGTCGTCGAGTAGGCAGCGACGAACTGTCGAGCCACGGCCGATAGCAGCACTGCCTGAAGCGCGCGCAGATCCCAGTCGTCGGAAACGACGTAGTACAGGTTGTGGTGCGGGTACAGGCGGCCGTCTTCATAAACGACATGGGCTGATCCTTTGATGTCGGGGATCAACAGCTTGGGCCGAGCTGCCAATGCTGGTGTGATGCGGTCAATGGTGCGATACCAGTTCGCGGGCGATTTCTTCGCGACATGGCGGCTTGAAATCACGGCCTGATGTCGTTCCAGGTGGGCGCGCAACTTCGGGTAACGCATCAGGTCCACCAGGCGACCATCGTCCTCGAAAGGGTTGATGACTCCGAGGCCTTGCCACTCGACCTGCCCACTGGCGATGTCCTTCGTCGTGACCAGGGCAAGCTTGCGTGAAGGCTCGACATCCATGTCGTGCAATGAGGCAATGAAAGCCTTGTCGGCGCCCGTGGCGACGCCGATGCCAACCTTGCATCCAGCTTCCTCGAGGGTCGGAAAGGCGGCTTCCAGCCGCCTCAGCAGTGCTCGCTTGTCGGCCCCACTCAGCACCCATGGCTCGTTGCCGTCGGCGACCTGCTCCACCAAGGTGACGCCCAACGTCGCGTCAGCCATGCCGCTGCGCAGACGGCTCGCAAGGGGGGCTAGCAGTGACGGATTCAACGCGGGTGAACTGGCCACCAGGGTAGGTCCAGGGCGTGCGCGTTCGATCAACGTGATCGCCGGGTAGGCGATCACGTCGGCATCGAATGCGGGCGTGTCCAGCATGTCCACATAAGCCCTCAGGTGGAAATCTCCGGCCACCATCGCGCGCAGCGGGCCACCATACTTGTTCTTGGTCCAGCGGTCGGCACAGATGAACACGAATTGCCCCCCGGGCTGAAGCAGGCTGAGCGAGCGCTCAATGAAGGGTACATACAGGTCGGCCCGGTCATACAGCGACGCGAAGCGTCGTCGGTACTCGACAAGCAGCGGCGTTGGAATCAGCTCTTGGCGCACATAGGGCGGGTTGCCAACCACGAAATCGAAGCAGCCTTCCAAATCACACAACAGGAAATCGCCGTGGACCAGCCATTGCGACGTCAGGCGCTGCCCCTCGCTCAATGTCAGGCCGTGACTGGACAGCAGGCTCAGCAGCTTGGCCTGGGTGGCGGCGTGGCTGTGCCGGTGCAACTCCACCGCACGGATGCAGGGCGCAAGATCGACTGCCTGACCGGCGAGCTGGCGTGATTCCAGCAGGCGTTCGACAGCGGCAAGAAGGAACTCGCCGGTGCCAAATGACGGTTCCAGCAGCCGCTGGCGGTACAGAGCACGATCCGCCGTGTAACCCGCCAGGTCCAGCATGAAGTCCACGACTTCGCGCCGGGTATACACGGCACCGCGTTCCTCATGATCCGAGTCGTGAGCCAGGCGCTCCAGCGCATCGGTGATGGGACAGAGACCGGGTAGGCTGGCCTGGCGGCTGGACGAGGCAATCGGCATGGTGTTCAGGAGGTGGCTACCAATTATCCGGCCGCATCGAGGCCTTCCTTTTTCCGCGTGTTGATGCGGAATCTCCCGCCGGATCTGGCGCCGACCTTCTCGTCCTGATCGCGCCGCCCGGCCCTCAGCCCGCTTCCAGGAAGCGCTCCCGCACTTCCAGCACGGCCGGCAGCTGGCCGATGAAGAGTTCGACGAGGCGCGGGTCGAAATGGCGCCCCGCCTGCTCGCGCAGGAAGTCCACCGCCTTCTCGACCGGCCAGGCCGGCTTGTAAGGCCTGACGCTGGTCAGCGCGTCGAACACGTCGGCGATGGCGACGATGCGGGCTTCCTCGGGAATGGCTTCGCCGGCCAGGCCCTCGGGGTAGCCGCTGCCGTCCCATTTCTCGTGGTGGGCGATGGCGATGCGGCGGGCGATGGCGAGCAGGCCGGAGCGGTGCTCGCCCAGGATCTCGGCGCCGATCTGCGGATGGCGCTTCATGACCTCCCACTCGGCGTCGTCCAGTGCACCGGGCTTGCGCAGGATGGCGTCCGGGATGCCCAGCTTGCCCACGTCGTGCATGGGCGCGGCGTGCAGCAGCTCCTCGGCCTGCGCCTCGGAGTAGCCGGCGGCCCGGGCCAGGATCTGGCTGTAGTGGCTCATGCGCAGCACATGCCAGCCGGTCTCGTTGTCCTTGTACTCGGCGGCGCGGCCCAGGCGCTGCACGATCTCCAGCCTTGTCGCGCGCAGCTCGTCGGCGCGCACCAGCGACAAATGGGTGCGCACGCGGGCGCGCACGACCGGCGGGCTGATGGGCTTGCTGATGTAGTCCACCGCGCCGGCGTCGAAGCCCTGGCTCTCGTCCTGCACGTCGGCCAGTGCGGTGACGAAGATGACCGGGATGGCACGCGTGGCGTCCTGCGTCTTCAGCGTGCGGCAGACGTCCAGGCCGGACAGGCCCGGCATCATCACGTCCAGCAGGATGAGTTGCGGCGCCTCGCTGCGCGCCAGCTCCAGCGCCTTGTGGCCGTCGCGGGCGAACAGCAGGCGGTAGTGGTCCTGCAGCACCTGGCGCAGCACCTGCAGGTTGGCGGGCTCGTCGTCGACCAGCAGCAGCTTGGGGCGGGCGTCGGGGGCGGTCATCGCGGCTCTCCTCAGGCCGCCAGGCGGCGCAGTTCGCGCAGCGCGGCATCGAAATCGAACTGGTCCAGCGCCTCGACGAGACCGGCGCAGCGCGCCGCGCCCAGGTGGGCGCTGAGCTCGCGCACGCCGGCGTCGTCCAGCTCGCCGTGGCGCAGCGACTGCTCCAGCCGCTGCAGCAGCGCGGGTGGCACGCCGCCGGCCGCCATCGGCGCGGCGCGTGGTGGCGGGGCGGCGTCCAGTGGCATGGGCGAGCTGGCCGCCGAGGCTTCGCCGATCTCGGCGATAGCCTGCAGCACCTCGTTCAGGGCCGCGGCCAGTGCAGTGCCGCCGGCCAGCGCCCGCTCGTGCAGGCCCAGGCGCAGGTCTTCTTCCAGCGGCCGGGCCGCGGCCAGCAGGCGTGGCATGGCCAGGCTGCCGGCCACGCCGCGCCAGCGGTGGGCGAGGCCGCGCGCCTCCAGCCATTCGCCGGCGCGCAGCAGCGCCAGCAGGCGCGGGCCGCCGTCGGCCTGCTCCACGGCGAAGCGGCGCAGCGCGCGCCGCCAGGCGCTGGCATGGCCCCACAGCGTGACGGCCTGGGCGCAGTCCAGCACGGCCGCGTCGGGCGCACCTTCGGCCGGCCGCTGCGCCTCGGCGGGGGGCGCGCCGGTGGCCAGGCCCAACACGCGGGCCAGCTCGGCACGCAGCCGCATGGGCTCCACCGGCTTGGTCGAGAAGCCGTCCATGCCGGCGGCCAGCGCGGCCTGGCGGTCTTCCTCCAGCACGCTGGCGGTCAGGGCGATGACCGGCGTGCGCGGCCGGCCGTGGGCCAGCTCGAACTGGCGAATGCGCCGGGTCGCGGCCAGGCCGTCCAGCTCGGGCATGTGCACGTCCATCAGCACCGCGTCGAAGCTGTGCTCCGTGAAAGCCTGCAGCGCCAGCAGGCCGTTGGCGGCCAGGCGCACCTGGTGGCCGTCCTGGCCCAGCAGCACCTGCAGCAGTTCGCCGTTCTGCGGCACGTCGTCGGCGACCAGCAGGCGCAGCGGCGGCAGGCTGATGGCGGCCTCCTCCTCGCCGGCGATGCCCTGCACCGCCTTGCCGGCCGGCAGCGGCAGCCAGATGTGGAAGCAACTGCCCTGGCCCAGCGTGCTCTCGACGGTGATGCGCCCGCCCATGCGCTCGACCAGCTGGCGCGAGATGGTGGTGCCCAGGCCCGTGCCGCCGAAGCGGCGCGTGGTCGAGGCGTCGGCCTGCGCGAAGGGGTCGAAGATGTGGTCCAGCCGGTCCGCCGCGATGCCGATGCCGGTGTCGATGACGGCCAGGTGGATCTGGCCCTGCTCCTGGCGCATGCGCAGCGTGACCGCGCCCTGCTCGGTGAACTTGATCGCATTGCCGACGATGTTGACCAGCACCTGCTGCACGCGCAGCGGGTCGCCCTGGAAGAAGCAGGGCTCCGCGTCGGGGTAGTCCAGCTGCAGCGCCAGGCCCTTGCGCTGCGCGCCCAGGCGCAGCGAGTTCAGCGTCTGTTCGCAGACCGCGCGCAGCGAGAAGTCCAGGCGCTCCAGCTCCACCGCACCCTTCTCCAGCTTGGCGGTGTCGAGGATGTCGTTCAGCAGGCCCAGCAGCGAGCGCGCCGAGCCGCGCACGGTGGTCAGGTACTTGCGCTGGGTGTCGCTCAGCGTCGTGTCCAGCAGCAACTCGGTGAAGCCCAGGATGGCGTTCATGGGCGTGCGGATCTCGTGGCTCATGTTGGCCAGGAAGGCACTCTTGGCGACCACGGCGCCCTCTGCACGCTCCTTGGCGTCCTCCAGCTGGCGCTGCAGGCGCTTGGCGTCGCTGATGTCGATGATGACGCCGTCGATCCACTGCGGCTGGCCGGATGCGTCGCCCACGCCGCGGCCGGTCTCCGACACCCAGCGCTCGCCGCCGTCGCGGGTCAGCATCCGGTACTCGACCGCATAGGCGTCGCCTGTCTGCAGGGCCGCATGGACCACCGCGCCGACCCGCTCGCGGTCGTCGGCATGCACCAGGTCGCCGATGTGGATGCGGCCGGCCAGAAAGTCCTGCGCCGGCCAGCCGCACAGGGTCTGCACCGCATCGCTGATCAGCACCATGCTCCAGTCGGTGTCGATGTTGCTGCGGAAGTTCACGCCCGGGCTGTTGGCCATCAGGCTGCGGTACTGCTGCTCGCTGTCGCGCAACGCCTGCTCCATGCGCTGGCGCTCGCTGATGTCGGTCACGAAGGCCACGAACAGCGGCTCGCCGGCCTGCTCCACGCGGCCGATGGCCAGGCGTATGGGCAGCGGCCGGCCGTCCTTGTGCTGGCCGGTCACGTCACGGCCCACGCCGATGATGCTGGTGCGGCCTGTGCCCAGGTGGTTGGCCAGGTAGCCGTCGTGCCCGCTGCGGTCGGGGTCGGGCATCAGCAGGCTGACGTTGCGCCCCAGCACCTCGTCCGCGCGCCAGCCGAACAGCCGCTCCGCCGCGCCGTTGAAGGACTGGATGACGCCCCGGCCGTTGATGGCCACGATGCCGTCCACGGCGGTGTCCAGCATGGCCTGCACGCGCTGCTTCTCGGCCACCAGTTGGCGGTTCAGCGCGCGGTAGCGCAGCAGGCCGTTCGCGCCGGCCGTCAGCACGCTGATGGTCAGCGTGACGACGGTGATGGCCAGCGCCAGGTAGCCGCCGCGGTCGGCGTCCAGGCAGTGGTCGTCCGGCGTGCCGACGAAGCGCGCCGCGCCCATGGCCGTGTAGTGCATGCCGGCGATGGCGCAGCCCATCACCAGGCCGCCCAGCGCGATCGCCAGCGCCGGACGCACGCGGCCCTCCAAGCCAAAACGTACCCACAGCGCCAGCATGGCCAGCAGCACCGCCACGACGATGGAGGCGGCGAACCACAGCGGGTCGTAGCGCAGCGCCACGCTCATCTGCATGGCCGCCATGCCCGTGTAGTGCATGGCGCCGATGCCCGCACCCACCAGCACGCCGCTGCTCATCCAGCGCCAGCGGCCCAGCTCGCCGCGCGACAGCAGCGACAGCGCCACCCACGAGGCCAGCAGCGCCGGCAGCATGGACAGCAGGGTCAGGCCGGGGTGGTACTCCACCACCGTGCAAAGCTGGAAGGCCAGCATGCCGATGAAGTGCATGGCCCAGATGCCGCCGCCCATGGCCACGCTGCCGCTGGCCAGTGTCAGCTGGCGTGCGCCGGGCGCGCTGCTGCGTCCCGCCATGCCGGCCAGCTGCAGCGCCAGCGCGGACGTCAGCGTCGCGACGGCCAGCGACAGCAGCACCTGCCAGGGCTGGTAGCTGCCGGTCAGCAGGGCGGTGGGCGCGCCGTCGCGGAAAAGGAAGAACTGCTGGAGCAAGGAGGCGTCGAACTGCACCGATCAAACCTGATGTGAGGGTTACCACCGGCATGTTGCCGGCAAGCGCACCCCCTGCGCTCGGAGTTCCGGTGACGTCGCGCGCGACAGCGGCAATATTTGGGCGGCATCGACGGTGCAGTGCCGCTCGCCCCCGGCTTTCAGGCGAAGGGTGTAAGCGTGAATTTCGCAGCTGATGATCGAATTTATCAATTCACGCATTTGCATCGCTTATTTATGATCAAAGCGTGCTGTATATGACAAGAAAACGGTGGGGGCGACGTGATGTCGCGCAGGGGCTGCTGGCAGGTCTGCTGGCGAGCGCCGCCCTGGCCGTTGCGCCCGTGCGTGCGGCGCCGGGCGAGCGCGCGGCCGGCCGTTTGCTGGCCCAGGCCCAGCCGGCGGCAGACGCCGCGCCGTCGGCGGCAGCGGCGGGCGCCGTCAGGCTCTATGTGCCGTTCAGCGCCGGTGGCGAGTCCGACGCCTCGGCGCGCAACTTCCAGAAAAGCGTCCTGCACGCGCTGGACGGGCGCCGCATGGACATCGTCTACCTGACGGACGAGTTTGGCGCCGCCGCCGGACGGGCAGTGCAGGCGGCGGCGCCGGACGGCAACACCCTGCTGATCGCGCGGGTGGGGTCGCTGGCCGTGCTGCCCGCCATCGAGCCGCGCATGGCGCCGGCCGTGGGGGACCTGACTGTGCTGGGCGTGCTGGACCAGGCTCCGCTCATCTGTTTCGTTCGCGCCGGTGCGCCCCTGCACTCCATCCGCGATCTGCAGGCCGCACTGGCGGCGCAGCCCGGCAGGCTGCGCTACAGCGCGGGCGGGCCCAACACGCTGCAGAGCATCGCGGTGCGCTACCTGCTGGCGCTCAGCGGCCTGCCTGCCGACGCGGCGCGGGCGCTGCATTTCGGCCAGGGCACGCAGATCACGCAGGCGGTGCTGAACGGCGAGGCCGACTTCGCCTGCAACACGCCGCGCAGCGTGCTGCCGCACATCGAGTCCGGCCGGCTGCGCCCGCTGCTGACGACGGCGCAGGGCCGTCTCAAGGCCCTGCCACGGCTGCAGAACGCCGCGGAGCTGGGGCTGCGCGACCTGCAGCACCTGCAGGCCTGGTCGGCGCTGCTGGGGCCGCCGGACATGCCGGCGGCTGCCGTGACGCGCTGGCGCGCCGTGCTGGACCGCGTGGCCGCCGACCCCGAATGGCAGGCCGCCACCGAGGCGCTGGGCGCCGCACCGCGGCTGCGCGCCATCCCCGACCCCGCCCAGCACCTGCGCCAGCAGGCGCAGTTCTACGAGCGTCTGGTGACCCTGCTGGGACTGCGGCCATGAG
>CBFGPX010000167.1:0-9871 GCA_965650725.1 uncultured Comamonadaceae bacterium
CCCGGCATCACCAAGAGCGACCTGTTCGTCATCAACAAGACCGACCTCGCGCCGCACGTCGGCGCCGACCTCGACATCATGCGCAGCGACACGGCCCGCATGCGGCCCGTGAAGCCCTGGGTCATGACCAACCTCAAGACCCGCGAGGGCCTGTCCGAGGTGGTGAGCTTCATCGAGAAGAAGGGCCTGCTCGTTGGCTGACGTCGTTCGTTGGCCTGCACGGCTGACGCTGAGTGCGGCGCGCGATGGGGCTGGCGCGACCCGAGTCCATGCTCGCCATGACGGCCCGCTGCGCCTGCTGAAGACGCTGTACCCGGAAGGCGACGCCATCGCCCATGCGGTGCTGGTGCATCCGCCCGGCGGGCTGGTGGGCGGCGACCGGCTGGACATCGCCATCGACGTGCAGCCGGGCGCCCACCTGCTGGTGACGACGCCGGCTGCCACGCGCTTCTACCGGTCCGTGGCGGGCGAGGCCGCGCAGGTGGTGACGGCCCGCGTGGGCGAGGGCGCCCGGCTGGAGTGGGTGCCGCAGGAGACGCTGGCCTACCCGGCCTGTGCGGGCCGCAACGAGGTCAGGCTCAGCCTGGCGCCCGGGGCCAGCCTGTTCGCGACCGAGGTGCTGGGCCTGGGGTTGCCGGCCGCGGGCCAGGCCTTCGAGACGGGCCGGCTGCTGCAACACCTGGAGATCGCTGGCCAGTGGCTGGACCGCGGCTGGCTGGATGCGGCCGATACCGCCTTGCTGGACGGTCCCTGCGGCCTGGCCGGCCGCCGCGTGCTGGGCACCTTGGCCTATGCGCAGACCGGCGTGCTGGTCGATGCCGAGGCCTTGCTGGGCGACAGCCGCGAGCTGCTGGCCGACCAGCCGCTGAGCGGCGCCACGCATCTGGCGGGGCCGCGCGGCGCGGTGCTGCTGGTGCGCGTGCTGGGTGACGAGGTCGAGGCCGTCACGCTGGCCCTGCGGCGGGTGCGGGCGCTGTGGCGCACGCGGCTCTGGGGGCTGGCGGGCGGCGACCCGCGCATCTGGGCCACCTGAGCCGGTTCCATGCGCGCGCCGGCGCATGTCGGCGCTGTCGGCGGCGATCAGCGAGTGCAGCGAAGCCGCTTGCACCGGCCCCAGCTTCACGTGCCGCATGAAGCTGCCGCCCAGAAAAAAGGCCCACGTTGACGTGGGCCTTGAAGGTGTTGACATGGCCGAGGGCTGCATCCGCCGCACGGGCGGTGTGCTGCTGGCGAGGCGGGCTCAGTTGTCGCCGCCCGGGATGTCGCGGCGCAGCTTGACCTTGGTGTCGGCGTTCTTGCGCATCTTGATGTTGATCATCTCGACGCCCAGCGAGAAAGCCATCGCGAAGTAGATGTAGCCCTTGGGCACGGGGTGGCCGAAGCCGTCGGCGACCAGGACCACGCCGACAACCACCAGGAAGCTCAGCGCCAGCATCTTGATGGTGGGATGGTCGGACACGAAGCGGCCGATGGGGCCGGCGAACAGCATCATCAGGCCGACCGAGGCGACCACGGCGGCGATCATGATGCGCACGTCGCTGACCATGCCCACGGCGGTGATGATGGAGTCCAGCGAGAACACCAGGTCGATGATCATGATCTGGATGATCACGGACGTGAAGGCCGCCTTGGCCTTGCTGGCGTTGTTCTCCACCTCGTCCTCGCCCTCCAGCGAGCCGTGGATCTCGACCGTGCTCTTCCAGATCAGGAACAGGCCACCACCGATGAGGATCAGGTCGCGTCCCGAGATGGCCATGCCGAACACCGTGAACAGCGGCTCCACCATGCCGACGATCCACGCCAGCGTCAGCAGCAGGCCGATACGCATGAACATCGCCATGAACAGGCCCAGGCGGCGGGCGAACTCCTGCCGCTCCTTGGGCAGCTTGTCCACCAGGATGCTGATGAAGATGATGTTGTCGATGCCCAGCACCAGTTCCAGCGCGGTCAGCGTGGCAAAGGCGATCCAGGTCTGCGGGTCGGTCAGCAGTTCAAGCATGGGGGGAGGGAGGTGGGCGTAAAAGGCCGGCATTGTCGCAAGGCCAGGCCCTGCTTGTCGCTGACCGATGCTTCGGTTTTTGTTGCGGCCAGGCGTCGCCGGCTCAGCGCAGGCCCAGGGCCTGCAGCAGTTCGGCGGGCGAATAGGGGCGACGACGACGGGGCCAGGCCTCCACCAGCGCCTGCATGCGCGCGTTCAGCGGCGCCTGGCGGTGCAGGCCGTGCGCCAGCCGCACCACCTCGCCGCACAGCGCGTCCACCTCCGTGATGCGGCCGGCGGCCAGATCGTCGGCCATGCTGGAGCGGGCCTGGTCGTCGATGCGCAGCATGCGCGATGCGACCAGGCGGAACAGCGGCGTAGGCAGGCGCAGCACCCGCAGCACGCGGCGCGGCGGCAGCGGCGTCAGCTGGGCCAGCGGGCGCTGCGCCGCGTCCAGCAGGCCCAGCGCCTCCTGCTGCAGCGCGGCGAGCGCGCGCCGGTAGCCGCGCTGCAGCAACTGGTCGCGCAGCGGCCGGCCCGACAGCGCATTGACGGGGTTGTTCAGGTTCATCAGCAGCTTGGCCCATTGCACCGGGGCCAGGTCGGCGTGCAGATTGAGCTTCATGCCTC
This sequence comes from uncultured Comamonadaceae bacterium, assembly GCA_965650725.1. Classification (GTDB taxonomy): domain Bacteria; phylum Pseudomonadota; class Gammaproteobacteria; order Burkholderiales; family Burkholderiaceae_C; genus Pelomonas. The sequence goes on from CBFGPX010000167.1 coordinate 2,609, forward strand.
CGCGCGCCAGCGCGGTCTGCCAGGCGAGCAACGCGACGTCCCCGGCGCGGCCCTCCACCGCCAGCGAGCCGCCGGTGCCGCGGTGGTAGTGGCCCGGTGCCAGCTCGGCGATGTTGAACGGCACCATGCCGGCGTGCCATCGCAGCTGCGGCACGGTGGCGCGGGCCAGCTCGGCATTGGCGACGCCGTTCTGCAGGCTGACGACGGGTGTGCCCTGTGGCAGCGTCAGGCCCAGCGCAGTGGCGGCTTCGGCGGTGGCACCGGACTTCACGCACAGCAGCACCAGGTCGGGCTTCAGGCCCGCTGGCGGCTGCTCGTGCAGGCGCAGTTCCAGCGCCGGTATGCGGCGGTCCAGCCCGTTCTGGTCGGTCAGCCGCAGGCCGTGCTTTCGCAGCCCGGCCAGCACGCGCGGGCGACCGACGAAGTGAACCGGCACGCCGGCCAGTTGCGTCAGGCCGCCGATGAAACAGCCGACGGAGCCGGCGCCCATGACGAGAACGCCGGCCATCGCTTCAGCGCGTCAAACCGGGTGTGCAAGGTCGCGCAGGTGCGTCGGGCCGACGCGCTTCTCGATCTCTTCCAGCAGCGGGCGGCCCCAGCCCAGCATGAACAGCGCCTCGCCGACCACGAACATGGGGCCTACCAGCAGGCCCACCAGGTCGTCCACGAAGGCCGGCTTGCGGCCCTCGTAGTAGTGGCCAACGAACTGGAACACCCAGCCCACGACGAAGCTGCCCACGCCGATGACCAGCCAGGCGGCGGTGCTGCCACCCTGGATGGCGGTCATGGCCAGCGCGGTCAGCACGCCGTTGACGATGGCGGTGGCTGCGCCCAGCGCCAGATTGCCGCGCGTCAGATACCACAGCGCGGTGACGGCCCACAGCACGATGGCCGCGTTCATGGGCGTGGCGCCGACGTGGAACTCGGCGCGCGCCAGCAGCGCGCTGACGGCGAAGACGATGAGCGGGATGCCGACGAAGTGCGTCGCGATGTTGCGGCGGTCGCGGTGGTAGGCGGCGTATTGCGCCATCAGGTCGAGAGCGGGGCGGAACAGGCTGGCCATGGTGGGGCTCCGGCGAGGAGATGGGGCTATGCTAGTCCAGCCCGGCGCGGGAGCGTCGCGCCATGACGCGCAAAACCCTCCGCGGAATCCCCAGTTGAGCCCTTTGTCCCTGGTGCCCCTAGCCCGCCGCGCCTGCCTGCTGACCCTGGCTGCCGTGCTGGCGGGTTGTGCCGCCCCGGCTGCGCCGCCGTTGATGCCGGCCGGACAGGGCCAGTCCTTGCACGTGCTGGTGTTCCGCGGCGGCGCCGCGGCGCGGCTGGGGCACAACCATGTGCTGCGGGCCGGCGACCTGCGCGTGGACTGGCCGGCGGCCGGCCCGGTGCTGCGCTTCCGGCTGGACGCGCTGGACGTCGACCCGCCCGAGCTGCGCGCCGCGCTGGGCGCCGATTTCGCGAGCGGCGTGGATGCCGACGCGCGTGCCGGCACGCGCGTCAATCTGCTGAAGGCGCTGGACGCCGCGGTCCACCCCGAGGTGGTGGTGCGCACGCTGGCCCAGGTGGGCGAGGGCGCCAGGCGTGCGGTGGAGGCCGAAATCACGCTGCACGGCGTCAGCCGGCGGCAGTGGTTCGCGGTCGAGGTGGACGGCGCGCGGGCGCGCGGCCGGGTGGTGCTGCGCCAGAGCGATTTCGGCCTGCAGCCCTTCACGGTGCTGGGCGGGCTGCTGGCGGTGCAGGACGCGCTGGTGGTGGAGTTCGAGCTGGTTCAGCCCTGAAGCCTCAGCAGCATCAAGTCCTTGTCCAGCCGGCGGCCGTCGGGCAGGCGCACGGCGTCGGGCAGGCGGCCGTAGCGCTGGAAGCCCATGCTCCGGTACAGGCCGACGGCCGGACGGTTGCTGGCGGTGACGCTGAGCGTCAGCTGCGCCAGCCCCGGCATCGCCTGCAGCCGCGCGATGGCGGCGGCCAGCAGGGCCCGGCCAATGCCGCGGCCGACGTGGGTGTCGGCCACCATCATGCCCAGCAGCTGGGCCAGGTGCTGCACCTTGCGGCGCGGTTCGCGCTCGCAGGTCAGCGCGCCCACCACGCGCTCGCCGTCCACGGCCAGCAGCGTGAACAGCGTCGCGCCGCCCTGGCCGCCGGGCAGGCGGTTGCGGTAGCTGGCCAGGTCGCGCCGGCTCTCGGTCTCGGCGTCGGACGTGAAGGCCTCGGGGTGGCCGGCCAGCATGGCGTCGCGCAGCGCCTTGTAGGCCAGCAGGTCGGACTCCTGCATCAGGCGCAGCACGATCTCAGCCATGCAGGTCCGCCGGGTGGTTGAGGTTGGCGAAGGCGGCCTCGTCGTCGAAGCGCGCGACACCGTGCGGCTGGTCGCGCATCCAGCGCAGCACGGCGCGGCCGCCGGCCTGCAGGTGGGCGGCCAGCGGGGTGCGCAGCCGGGCGTGCAGCAGCGCGTGCGTGGGGTGCTCGCGCCCCGCCTGGGCGAACGCCAGGCCGTGGGGCAGGGCGGCGGCCAGCAGGCGCTGCGCGAGGTCGGTCGGCGGCTGCGGGCAGTCGCAGGGCGCGGTCAGCAGCCAGGCGTCTTCGGGAATGGCGTTCAGCCCGGCCAGCATGCCGGCAAGCGGCCCGGCGAACTCCAGGCCGGGCGGGTCGATCAGCACGCGATGGCCCAGCGCGGCGTAGGCGTCGAGGTTGCGGTTGGCGCTGATCCAAAGCCCGGTGGCCTGCGGCGCGAGGTGGTCGATGACATGCGCCACCAGCGGGCGGCCGGCCAGCAGTTGCAGGCCCTTGTCCGCGCCGCCCATGCGGCTGCCGCGGCCGCCGGCGAGGATGAGGGCGTGCAGCTCAGCCACCGATGTAGTGCATCTCGACGCGCGGCTCGGCCGCCACCGCCGCGCTGCCGCGCAGCTGGGAGTAGCGGTCCGCGCGGGCGGTCCACACGCCCGCGATGGCGCCCGCCAGTTGCTCGTCGTTGACCGGCTCCGACCCGCGCAGCAGGGTGCGCAGGTCGTGGCCACGGCTGGCGAACAGGCAGGTGTAGAGCCGGCCCTCGGTGGACAGCCGGGCGCGGTTGCAGTCGCCGCAGAAGGCCTGCGTGACGCTGGAGATGAAGCCCACCTCGCCGGCGCCGTCGGCATAGGCCCAGCGCTCGGCGGTCTCGCCCGGCGCGCTGGCCGACAGCGGCTGCAGCGGGAACTCGGCGGCGATGCGGCGCTGCACCTCGGCCGAGGGCAGCACCTGATCCATGCGCCAGCCGTTGGTGGCGCCCACGTCCATGTACTCGATGAAGCGCAGCGTCACGCCGCGACCGCGGAAGTGGCGCGCCATCGGCAGGATCTGGTCGTCGTTGACGCCGCGCTGCACCACCATGTTGACCTTGATGGGCCCGAGGCCCGCGGCCTGTGCGGCGGCAATGCCGTCCAGCACGTCGGCGACCGGGAAGCCCACGTCGTTCATGCGCTGGAACACGGCGTCGTCGAGGCCGTCCAGACTGACCGTCAGGCGGTTCAGGCCGGCCGCCTTCAGGCCGGCCGCCTTCTTCACCAGCGTGGAGCCGTTGGTGGTCAGCGTCAGGTCCAGCGCGCGGCCGTCGGGTGTGCGCAGTTGGGCCAGCATGGCCAGCAGCGCGTCCAGCCCGCGGCGCAGCGTGGGTTCGCCGCCGGTGATGCGCAGCTTCTCGACACCCAGAGCCACGAAGATGCGGGCCAGCCGCGTGATTTCCTCAAAACTGAGGAGATCGGCATGGGGCAGGAACTCGTGGTGCTTGTCGAACACCTGCTTGGGCATGCAGTAGCCGCAGCGGAAGTTGCAGCGATCCGTCACCGAGATGCGCAGATCGCGCAGCGGCCGGCCTAGCGCGTCGATCAGCGGGACGCCGAACGCGCCGGCCGCGGCCACCGGGAGGCGCGGCGAGCGGGTGTCGTGCAGGGGAATGACGCGTGCGGACATAGGGGGATTGTCGCAGCCGCGCCATGTCCTCGGGCACTTGCGGCCATGGCGGCGGCGCGCTTGAATGGGCGCGAATGATCCAGATCCTCCATCCCGACCTGCCCCACTTCATCGCCTTTGGCGAAGCCCTGACCGAACTCATCCGCACCGGCCCCGACCGGTGGCGCAGCGCCTGCGGCGGCTCGCCCTGGAATGTGGCGATGGCCATGTCCACGCTGGGCCAGCTGAGCGCCTTCGCCGGCGCCATCAGCAACGACCCCTTTGGTGACGAGATCTGGCGGGCCAGCCAGGCGGCGCACCTGGACCCGCGCTTCATCCAGCAACTGGCCCGCCCGCCGCTGCTGGCCGTGGTGCATGAGGCCGATCCGCCGCGCTCCTTCCTCATCGGCCAGGACAGCGCCGACCTGCATTTCCGCCCCGAGGGCCTGCCGGTGGGCTGGACGCGCTCGCTGCGCTGGGCCCATTTCGGCAGCCTGGGGCTGGTGAGGCCGCCGCTGGCGCCACGTCTGCTGGCGCTGGCCCAGGCCCTGAAGGCCGAGGGGCGGCTGATCAGCTACGACCCGAACTTCCGTGCGCCGCCCATGGACCCGAGCTACGACGACACGCTGGAGCAGATGTGCCGGCTGGCCGACGTCATCAAGGTGTCCGAGGACGACCTGCGCGGCCTGTTCCGGCTGCCCGACCATCGCTCCGGCCTGGCACAGATCGCCGCCTGGAACCCCGGCGCCTGGCTGCTGCTGACCCGCGGCGAGGCCGGCGCGACGCTGTACCACGGCGTGGAGGAGGCCAGCGGCCTGCCGCCCCGGGTGGACGTGGTGGACAGCGTGGGCGCCGGCGATGCGGCGCTGGCGGGCCTGCTGGATAGCCTGATGCGAGATGCCGGCGCACCGGCCGAGGTGCATTTGCGCTGGTCGCTGGCCGCCGGTGCGGCGGCCTGCACGGCAGCCGGCTTTGCCCCGCCGCCGCCGGCCCTGGTGGCGGCGCTGGAGGAGGACGTGCAGATGCGCTGATCGGGGTTTCTACCCGTGCGTCTTGATCTCGGACAACTTGAGCCCTAGGATTAACCGACCGGTCGGTAGAGAAATCCCATGTCCGAACCCTTGATCCAGATCGAACAGCAGGACGCCGTGCGCGTCATGCGGCTGAACCGCCCCGAGGCCTTGAACGCGTTCACCGCCGCCATGCTGGGCCAGCTGCGCCAGGCGCTGCAGGCGGCGGCCGAGGATGGGCAGGTGCGCTGCGTGCTCATCACCGGTGCCGGGCGCGCCTTCAGCGCGGGCCAGGACCTGGCCGATCCACATGTGGCGCCCAGCCGTGAGCCCGGGGCGGCGCCCAAGGACATCGGCCACATGCTGGACCACTACTACATCCCGCTGGCCCTGCGGCTGCGCAGCATGCCGGTGCCGGTGGTTGCCGCGGTCAACGGTGTGGCAGCAGGCGCCGGCGCCAATCTGGCCTTCGGTTGCGACATCGTGGTGGCCGCGGAGAGCGCGAGCTTCATCCAGGCCTTCTCCAAGATCGGTCTGATCCCCGACTGCGGCGGCACCTGGCTGCTGCCGCGGCTGGTGGGGCGTGCCAAGGCGCTGGAGCTGGCGCTGCTGGGCGACAAGATCAAGGCGCCCGAGGCGCAGGCGCTGGGCCTGATCGCGCGCGTGGTGCCGGATGCCGACCTGCAGGACACTGCCATGGCGCTGGCCCGCAAGCTGGCCGGCATGCCCACGCGGGCGCTGGCCGAGACGCGCCGGGCCATGGATGACGCGATGCTGACCGACTACGAGTCCGCGCTGAAGCGCGAGGGCGGACTGCAAAGCCAGCTGGGCTTCTCGCACGACTATCTGGAAGGTGTCTCCGCCTTCATGGACAAGCGCCAACCCGAGTTCAAGGATCGCTGAGGAAATGATGCCCCTCGTCCAACAAGCAGGTTGGCCGGTCCCCCGCGGGGACGGCGATGCTTGCCGGATTGACCGGCAAGCACATCGCCATGACGGGCCGGCTTGGGAGCGGCCAGGCGCTCGGCCCGAGATGGAGCAAACGCGATGAATCCTCAGGCCGTTGCCGAGAAGGTCCGCGACGCGATGCTCGCGGATGACGCCGCCACGAGGATGCTGGGCATGCAGATCGCCGAGGTCGCACCGGGCCGGGCGGTCGTCACGATGCTGGTGCGGGCCGACATGCTGAATGGCTTTGCCATCTGCCACGGCGGGCTCATCGCGACGCTGGCCGACTCCGCCTTCGCGTTCGCCTGCAATGCGCGCAACGCGCTGACGGTGGCGTCGGGTTTCGGCATCGACATCCTGAAGTCGGCGAAGTTGAATGATGTGCTGACGGCGACGGCGCAGGAGACATCGCTTGCCGGTCGCACGGGGCTGTACGACGTCACGGTGAAGAACCAGAACGGCGACCTGATCGCGATGTTCCGCGGCAGGTCTTATCGCTTGGGTGAACGCAAGGTATTCGAAGCATGACCGTCAAGACACCTGCCCCCGGCGACCTCGAACCCATCGAGACCGCCAGCCGCGACGAGCTGCAGGCGCTGCAGCTGGAGCGCCTGCGCTGGAGCCTGCAGCACGCCTATGACAACGTGCCGCACTACAAGACGGCATTCGATGACAGGGGCGTGCACCCGTCGGACCTGAAGCAGCTCTCCGACCTGGCCAAGTTCCCGTTCACGACCAAGCAGGACCTGCGTGCGAACTACCCGTTCGGCCTGTTCGCCGTGCCGCGCGAACAGATGGCGCGCATCCATGCGTCGTCGGGCACCACGGGCAAACCGACGGTCGTCGGCTACACGCTGAAGGACATCGACCACTGGGCCAACCTCGTCGCCCGCTCCATCCGCGCCGCGGGCGGCCGTGCGGGTGATCTGGTGCACGTGGCCTATGGCTACGGTCTGTTCACCGGCGGCCTGGGCGCGCACTACGGCGCCGAGCGGCTGGGCTGCACGGTCATTCCGATGAGCGGCGGCCAGACCGAGAAGCAGGTGCAGCTCATCACCGACTTCAGGCCCGACATCATCATGGTCACGCCCAGCTACATGCAGGTGCTGATCGAGGAGTTCACGCGCCAGGGGCTGGATGCGAAGGCGTCGTCGCTGAAGGTGGGCATCTTCGGTGCCGAGCCGTGGACCGAGGCGATGCGCCGCGAGATCGAGGCCGGAGCCGGCATCGACGCGGTGGACATCTACGGCCTGTCCGAAGTGATGGGCCCGGGCGTGGCCAGCGAATGCATCGAGAGCAAGGACGGCCCGGTGATCTGGGAAGACCATTTCTATCCCGAGATCATCGACCCCGACACCGGCGAGGTGCTGCCGGACGGCAGCGA
>CBFGPX010000168.1:0-9844 GCA_965650725.1 uncultured Comamonadaceae bacterium
CGTGCCCATGGGGCCGGCGGGGGTGACTAAGCTATTTTTGGCCCGGCGTGGGTAATCCTGGGGTGGTTACTGGGGTGGGTTGCTGTTCTGTTCGTCCATCAGCCGATTGTCGCCATGACCATGGGCGTGGCGGCGATGTCGGCATCGCCGAGGCCGACGGCAGCGAGGTAGGACGCGACGGCGCGCTCGGCCGCGGCGCTATCGGCCGCATGGATCAGTGCCAGCGGCTCGCCGGCCGCAACCCGCGTGCCGATGGGCTTCACGGCGGAGAAACCGACGCGCATGTCGATGGCGTCACCCGCTTTGCGGCGACCGCCGCCCAGCTCGACGATGGCCACGCCGAGGTCGCGGGTCGCCATGGTCGTGATGACGCCGGCGCGCGGCGCGGCGACCGGTTTCACGACCGGTGCGGCAGCCAGATAGGCGGACGGGCGCTCCATCAGGTCGGCCGGGCCGCCGAGCGCCACCACCATCTTGGCGAACTTCTCGGCGGCGGCGCCGGAGTCCAGTGCCGCCTGCAGCTTCACGCGGGCGGCGGCGGTGTCGGCGGCGAGGCCGCCCAGCACCAGCATCTCGGCGCACAGCGCCAGCGTGACCTCGTGCAGCCGCGGCTCGCGGTGCTTGCCGGTCAGGTAGTGGATGGTCTCGATGACTTCCAGCGAGTTGCCGACATCGGTGCCCAGGATCTGGTTCATGTCGGTGATCAGCGCACGGGTCTTCAGGCCCGCGCCGCCGGCGACCGCGACGATGCTCTCGGCCAGTTCCTTCGCGAACTCGGGCGTGGACGCGAAGGCGCCGTTGCCGCACTTGATGTCCATGGCCAGGCCTTCGAGGCCGGCGGCCAGCTTCTTGGACAGGATGCTGGCGGTGATCAGCGGCACGCTCTCGACCGTGGCCGTCACGTCGCGCGTCGCGTAGAAGCGCTTGTCGGCCGGAGCCAGATCAGCGGTCTGGCCGATGATGGCGCAGCCAAGGGATCGGACGATCTGGTCGAACTTCGCCGGGTCGGGCGTGGTCGTGTAGCCCGGGATGGCTTCGAGCTTGTCGACCGTGCCGCCGGTGTGGCCCAGGCCGCGGCCGGCGATCATCGGCACATAGCCACCGCAGGCAGCCACCATGGGCGCCAGCATCAGGCTGACCTTGTCGCCCACGCCGCCACTGCTGTGCTTGTCCAGCACCGGGCCGGGCATGTAGTCCCAGCGCATCACGCGGCCGGAGTTCATCATCGCGCGGGTCAGCAGCACGGCCTCGTCGCGGCCCATGCCGCGCAGGAAAACGGCCATGCCGAGCGCGGCGACCTGGCCTTCGCTCCAGGTATTGTGCGTCAGGCCGTCGACGAAGTTCCGGATCTGCGCTTCGTTGAGCGCGTGGCCGTCGCGCTTGGCGCGGATGATTTCTTGGGCAAGCATGGGTCAGTAGGCCGTCGTGAGGGCCGCAGGTTCGGTACCGGAGAGCACGGCTTCGATGTCGGTGAGCAGGCCGCTGGCGCCAAAGCGCAGGCGTTGCGGATTCAGGGCTTCGGCGCCCAGGACGGCTTCGGCCTGGGCGATGTAGCCGGCGGCGTCCGCCACCGAGCGCACGCCGCCCGACGCCTTGAAGCCGGCGGAGGAAAGACCGCTCGCGGCGATCTCTTTCAGCATCACCGTGGCGGCAGCGGGCGTGGCGCCCACCTTCGTCTTGCCGGTGCTGGTCTTCACGAAGTCGGCGCCGGCGGCCAGCGCCAGGCGCGTGGCCTGGGCGATGCGCTCGGGCGTGGCCAGTTCGCCGGATTCGATGATGACCTTCAGCGTCAGCGGGCGGCTGGCAAAGCGGACTTCGGAGAGGAACTCGGCCACCTCCGTGGCGTCGCCGGCCATCAACGCGCGGTAAGGCAGCACGACATCGACTTCATCGCCCCCAGCCTGCGCAATCTCGGCCACGTCAGCCAAAGCGCGCGGCACGTCGAGGGCACCGTCGGGGAAGTTGGCGACCGCAGCCACCTTGATGGTCGCAGGCAGCGCGGCACGCGCCTGAGCGACAAAGCGCGGCCAGACGCACACGGCAGCCACGGGGCCATGCGCCGTCTGCGCGCGGCGGCACAGCGCGGCGATGTCGGCAGCCGTGTCGCCGTCGTTGAGGCTGGTCAGGTCCAGGCAGGCCAGCGCCGTGCGGGCCGCGGCATGCAGGTCGGTCACAGCGCCACGTCCTTGAAGCTGGCCACCAGCGCGGCCAGGAAGCCGGCAGCGCGCTCGCCGGACATCTGCGCCTGCTTCAGCGTCAGGTCATGCGTCAACGCCTCGGCGGACAGGCCGGCGGCCATGTTGGTCATCAGCGCAATGCCCATCACCTTCAGGCCGGCATGCCGGGCCAGGATGGTCTCGGGCACGGTACTCATGCCGACGGCATCGGCGCCCCAGGCCGCGAACATGCGGATCTCGGCCGGCGTCTCGAACTGCGGGCCCAGCGCCCAGCAGTAGGTGCCCTCGCCCAGCATCAGGTTCTCGTGCTTGGCCAGCGCCAGCGCATGCTTGCGCAGGTCGCCGTCGTAGGCGTTGACCATGTCCACGAAGCGGTGGCTGCCCTGCTCGCCGACCAGCGGGCTGCGCTGCGGCGCGTTGATGTGGTCGGAGATCAGCATCAGGCTGCCGGGCGGCATGTGGCTGCGCAGCGAGCCGGAGGCGTTGGTCTGCAGCAGCAGCTTGACGCCCCAGCGCTTCAGCGTGCGGATGGCGCCGGCCATACCGGTGCAGTCGCCGCTCTCGTAGGTGTGGGCGCGGCCGCGCAGGAACACCACGCGCTGCCCGCCGATGTGGCCCACGACGATCTCGTTGACGTGGCCTTCGACCTTGGGCTGCGGGAAGGCCGGCAGCTCGGTGTACGGCAGGTTCTTCGCGTCCTGCACATGGCTGACGGCACCGGCCCAACCAGAGCCGAGCACGACAGCGACTTCGGGCGCGTGGCCGAACAGGGATTGCAGCTTCTCGACGCTCGCGGTGATGGCGACGTCGAGGGTCTTGTTGTCGATCATGGGGAACCTCAGAAATTCAGATGGGATGGCCCGAAGCTGTGGGGCAGCAGCTCGGCCAGGGTCCAGCGTTGGCGGATGCCGCCAGGATCGCCGGCGATGATGACAAGCTCCTCGGGCACGGAGAACTCCCGCAGCTTCTGGCGGCAGCCGCCGCAGGGCGTGATGATGTCCGGGCCGGGGCCCGTGACCAGCGCCACTCTGGCCTGCTTGCCGCCGGCCATGAGCATGGCCGTCAGCGCCGACGGTTCCGCGCACCAGCCCTGCGGGTAGGACGCGTTCTCGATGTTGGCGCCGATGTGGATGCGGCCCTGCTCGTCCAGGAGGGCGACGCCGACCTTGTACTTCGAGTACGGCGCATGCGAGAACTCGCGGGCGCGCAGGGATTCGGCCAGCAAGCGGTCCAGCAGGTCCTGGCTCAGTTCCACCTCAGCGCTCCTTCACGTAAGGCCGGCCCAGCGCCTTCGGGGCGATCGCCGAGCCAATGAAGCCAGCCAACAGAACGACCGTCAAGATGTACGGCAAAGCCTGGATCAGCTGCACGGGAACCTCGCCGACGCCGGGCAGCGCAACACCCTGCATGCGGATGGCCACCGCGTCCAGAAAGCCGAACAACAGGCAGGCGCCCATCGTCGGCAACGGCTTCCACTTGCCGAAGATCATCGCGGCCAGCGCGATGAAGCCGCGGCCTGCCGTCATGTTGGGCGAGAAGGACGCGTTCTGCGCCAGCGTGAGATACGCGCCAGCCAGGCCGCACAGCACGCCGTTCATCAGCAGGGCCTGGTAGCGCAGGCCTTGCACGGACATGCCCGCGGCTTCGACCATCGCCGGGTTCTCGCCCACCGCGCGCAGGCGCAGGCCCGGGCGGGTGCGCTCCAGGAAGAACCACACGGCGCCGACCATCAGGAAGGCCGCGTAGACCAGCACGTTGTGGCTCAGGAAGCCGTGGCCGAACACCGAAGCGAACCAGTGACCGGGCTGCGGCTCGGCAAAGCCAGGCACGACGGCCGTCAGGCGCACGTCGGAGGCGATGGGCGGCGTCTGCCCGCCTTGCTGGAACCAGGCGATGCCCAGCACGACCGTGAGGCCGGCGGCGATCATGTTCAGCGCCACGCCCGAGACGACCTGGTCGCCCCGGTTGGACACGCAGGCGAAGCCATGCAAGAGGGACGCAAGGCAGGCCACGGCGATGCCCGCCAGCAGGCCATAGGCCGTGGAATGCGTGACCGAGGCTGCGGCCGCCGCAGCGAAGGCCGCGAACAGCATCTTGCCCTCCAGGCCCAGGTCCACGACGCCGGCGCGCTCGGACAGCACGCCCGCCATCGCGCACAGCAACAGCGGCGCGCTGACGCGCAGCGTGGACGCCAGCACCGAGGCGATCAGCACGTCATCCATCAGCGGCCTCCCTTGATGGCCGCATAGGCCTTGGCGAACAGCGGCGCGCTGACGGTGGCCATCGCACCGGAGAACAGCACGATCAGGCCCTGCGCCGTGACGACCATCTCGCGGCTGAAGCCTTGCAGCTCGAACGACACCTCGACGCCACCCTGGTACAGCACGCCGAACAACAGCGACGCGAGGATGATGCCAACCGGATGGTTGCGCCCCATCAGCGACACGGCGATGCCGGTGAAGCCGGCGCCGGCGACGAAGTCCAGCGTCAGCTTGCCCTGTACGCCGGAGATCTCGTTGACGCCCACCATGCCGGCCAGCGCGCCGGAAATGGCCATGGCCAGCAGCACCTGCAGGCGCGGGTGGATGCCGGCGTAGTGCGCGGCGCGCGGTGCACTGCCCACCGCACGCACGGCATAGCCGGCGGCGCTCTTCCACAGGAACCAGCCGACGAACACGCAGGCCAGCAGCGCGATGACGAGGCTGAGGTTCAGCGGCGACGACGGCAGCTCGACCCCGAAGGCCGCGGCGATCTGGTGCAGCGCCGGCATGCGTGCGCTCTCGGAAAACTCCGCCGACTCCACCGCCATGCTGCCGGCCGGCCGCAGCCAGTTCACCAGCAGGTAGCTGTTCAGGCTCGCCGAGAGGAAATTGAACATGATCGTCGTGATGACGATGTGGCTGCCGCGCCAGGCCTGCAGATAGGCTGGCACGGCGGCCCACAGCATGCCGAAGAGCGCGGCGGCGACGATCAGCAGCGGCAGCATGACGACCGCCGGCAGCGAGGCACCCAGCCACAGCGCCACCAGCGCCACGCCCACGCCGCCCAGCGTCGCCTGGCCCTCGCCGCCGATGTTGAACAGGCCGGCATGAATGGCCACCGCCACCGCCAGGCCCGTGAAGATGAAAGTGGTCGCGTAATACAGCGAGTAGCCCAGCCCGCGGGCGCTGCCCAGCGCGCCATTCAGCAACACGGTCAGCGCCTGCCAGGGGCTGTGGCCGATGACCTTGACCACGAGGCCGGCCACCAGCAGCGCGACGGCAAGGTTCCACAGCGGCAGCAGGCCGATGTCGATCCAGCGGGGAAGTTGTGTCGGCTGGCTCATGCGGCCACTCGTTCTTCTTGTGCAGCCATCAGCAGACCCAATCGCTTCTCGTCGCAGTCTTCAATGGCCAGCTCACCAGTGATGCGGCCGCAGTTCATGACCACCACGCGGTCGGCCAGCGCCAGGATCTCGTCCAGCTCGCTGCTGACCAGCAGCACCGCGCAGCCGGCGTCGCGCAGCGCGCGCAGTTGGTTGTGGATGAACTCGATGGCGCCGATGTCCACGCCGCGCGTGGGCTGGCCCACCAGCAGCACGGTGGGCTGCTCGCCGATCTCGCGCGCGAGGATCAGCTTCTGCTGGTTGCCGCCGGAGAACTTGGAGGAGCCCAGGTGCTCGTCGCGCGGACGCACGTCGAAGCGCTCCTGCATCTGCCTTGTCGCGTCGCGCATCGCCGCGTGGTTCATCGCTGCACCCTTGCGGTACTTGGGCAGGTCTTGATAGCCCAGCACGGCGGACTCCCAGGCCGGAAAGCTCATGACCAGGCCCACCGCATGCCGGTCTTCCGGCACGTGCGCCAGGCGCAGCGGGCGGGCCTGTGCGGTGTCCAGCCAGGCCTCCGGCGTGAAGGTCTGCCCGGCCAGTTCCATGCGGCCGCCCTCGGGCGCACGCAGGCCGGACAACACCTCCAGCAGCTCGCTCTGGCCATTGCCGGACACGCCGGCCACGCCGACGATCTCGCCGGCCTTCAGCGTCAGGCGCACATCCTTCAGCGCCGGCACGCCGTTGGCGTGCTTCAGGTGCAGGCCGCTGGCCTGCAGGCGTACCTCGCCGGCATGGACCTGCAGGCCCGCGGGCCGGCCCAACGTGACCTTGCGGCCCACCATGGACTCGGCCAGCGCCTCCTCGCTCCACGAGGCGATGTCGCGCGTCTCCACGACCTGGCCCCCGCGCATCACCGTGACGGCGCTGCACAGGCTCATGACCTCGCGCAGCTTGTGCGTGATGAGGATGAGAGTGGTGCCCAGTTGCTGCAGCCGGCGCAGCGTGACGAAGAGCTGGTCGGTCTCCTGCGGGGTCAGCACCGCGGTGGGCTCGTCCAGGATCAGGATCTTGGCGCCGCGGTACAGCGCCTTCAGGATCTCCAGGCGCTGCAACTCGCCCACGGGCAGGTCGGCCACGAAGGCATCGAGCTGCACATGCAGGCCGGTCTCCTGCATCAGCGCTTCGAGCTTGGCCCGCACCTTGGCCTTGGAGGCGCCGAGGAAGAAGCCACCCTCGGCGCCCAGCATGATGTTCTCCAGGCAGGTCAGCGTCTCGACCAGCATGAAGTGCTGGTGAACCATGCCGATGCCCAGCTGGATCGCCTGCTGCGAGTTGTCGATGCTGACGCGCTGGCCGTTGACCTCGATGTGGCCCGAGTCGGCGTGGTAGTAGCCGTACAGGATGGCCATCAGCGTGCTCTTGCCGGCGCCGTTCTCGCCGACGAGGCCATGCACGCTGCCGGCCGCGATGTCGAAGCTGACGTCGCGGTTCGCTTGGACGGCGCCGAAGCGCTTGGAAATGCCCTGAAGGCGGACGGCGGGCGTACCCACGCTGTCGCTCAGAACTTGCAGGCGTTGTCCGCCATGTAGTCGGCCACCTTGACCTTGCCGGCAATGATGTCGGCCTTGACCGCGTCGACCTTGGCCTTCAGCGCCGGGGTCAGCAGCTTGGCGTTGTGCTCGTCGGCGGCGTAGTCCACGCCGCCTTCCTTCAGGCCCAGCACCTGCACACCGGGCTTCCAGCCCTTCAGCACGTTGTAGACGGCCACGTCCACGCGCTTGACCATGGAGGTCAGCATGGTGCCGGGCTGCAGGTGGTTCTGGTTGCTGTCCACGCCGATGGCCAGCTTGCCGGCGTCCTTGGCGGCCTGGTAGACGCCCACGCCGGTGCCGCCGGCGGCGGCGAAGACGATGTCCGAGCCCTTGGCGAACTGCGCCTTGGCCAGCTCACCGCCGCGGGTGGGGTCGTTCCACGCGGTGGACGTGGTGCCGGTCATGTTGGAGAAGACCTCGATCTTCGGATTGGTCTTCTTGGCGCCCTGCTCGTAGCCGCACTGGAACTTGCGGATCAGCGGGATGTCCATGCCGCCGACAAAGCCGACCTTGCCGGTCTTGCTGACCATGGCCGCCATCGCGCCGACGACGTAGCTGCCCTCGTGCTCCTTGAACAGCACGGACTGCACATTGGGCAGGTTCACCTGGGCATCGATGATGGCGAACTGGGTCTTGGGGAAATCCTTGGCCACCTGCTGCAGCGCGGACGCCTGGGCAAAGCCGATGCTGATGATGGGGTTGGCACCCTTCTCGGCCATGCGCCGGATGGCCTGCACGCGCTGGGTGTCGTTGCTGATCTCGAATTCGAGATAGGCCTTGCCGGATTCCTTCTTCCACGCTTCAGCGCCCTGGTAGCCGGCCTGGTTGAAGGATTTGTCGAACTTGCCGCCCATGTCGAAGATCACCGCGGGCTGCTGGGCCTGGGCCAGGGACGAGCCGGCTGCCAGGGCCAGCACTGCGAGACGGGGCAGGAAAGACATCATGGGCGTGCTTGTGACGGGGCGAAAGGGGCGCATTGTAGAAAACATCCCTCAAGTTTTACTGACTAGGAAAACACTGATTCACCCGGCTTTGGCCAGACGCAGCTTGCGGTGCGCGGCCCGGGCATGGGGCAGCCAGCCCAGTGTCGCCCAGCGGCGCCACATCAGCAGGCCTCGAATCCATTCGTCCGCAGCATAAGCAATCCACACGCCAACCAGGCCCCAGCCCAGGTGCACGCCCAGGAACCAGCTGCCGCCCGCCAGCACGATGGCCATGGACGCCGCCCCCGCGATGACGGGGTAGCGCGCGTCGCCCGCCGCCCGCAGCGCGTTGATGACGACCATGTTGAACACCCGCCCCGGCTCCACCAGCACCGTCCACCACAGCAGCGTGCAGCCGAGCTGGATGATGTGCGGGTCGGCCGTGAAGCGGGTCAGCAGCCAGGGGCCTGACAGCGCGAACGCGCCGGACACCACCAGGGCCACCACCACGCCCAGCCCCAGCGACTTGCGCACCAGCTTGTGCGCCGCGTGCAGCTCGCCCGCCCCGATCATGTGCCCGACCAGGATCTCCACCGCGAACGCAATGGCCAGGCCGAAGATCAGGATCACGTGCAGGAACTGCATCGTGTAGGCATGCGTCGCCAGCGCCAACGCGCCCAACTGAGCGACGGCGGCCAGGCTGGTCATGAAGGCCAGGCGCCATGAGATGTTCTCGGCCGCGCCCGGAATGCCGATGTGCAGCACGGTGGCCAGCGGTGGGCGCACGATGCGCCACCAGTCCTGCGCGGTGAGCCGCAGGCTCAGCCGGCCGCGCCACAGCACGATGTGCAGCGCCAGGCCCACGCCGCGCCCGCACAGGCAGGCGAGCGCGTAGCCCGGCAACCCCAGGTGGGGCATGGCCAGCAAGGCCACCACGAGCGTGACCACCTGGATGGCGATGACCACCACCAGCGCCTCGCGGCTGCGCAGATGCGCGCGCATGACGCTGGCCATGGTCGCGTTCCAGGCATCCAGCATCAGTGCCGGGGCCAGGGTTTGCAGCAGCATGGCGGCCAGTGGCGCCACCTCGGGCGGCGCATTGACCATGTGCAGCAGCGGCCCCGCGGCCAGCAGCGCGGCCGCGGCGCCGCCGATGCCCAGCCAGGTGCTGGCGCCGACGGTGGCACGGGCCACGGCGTCGGCCTGGTCGCGCCGGCCGGCGCCCAGCGCCTGGGTGACGGCCACGCTGACGCCGGCGCCGATGACCCGGAACAGCACGAACAACGCGGCGAACACCTGGTTGGCCAGACCGAAGGCGGCGCCGGCGTCGTCCGACAGGCGGGCGGCCAACAGCGTGCCGATGACGCCGATGCCTATGCCCAGCAGCAGCTCCAGCAGCAGCGGCCAGGTCAAGGGAAAGAGACGGGGGCGAGCGGAGGAGGAAGTCATGGCCACTTCCTAAGGCCAGGTTTCACACAAGTCACGACAAGCTCGCCAGAATGGCCCGGAATCGTAAAGGAGTAACCATGCCGAAACTGCCTGCCCGCGCATTTGCCAGCACCGAATCCCGGTTCACGACCGCTTCCGGGAAGTCCGGCCGTTTCTACTCGCTGCCCGAGCTGGCCAAGGCCTTCCCGAACGTGGCCCGCATGCCGGTGTCCCTGCGCATCGTGCTGGAGAGCGTGCTGCGCAACTGCGACGGCAAGAAGGTGACGCCCGAGCATGTGCAGCAGCTCGCCAACTGGCAGCCCAACGCCACCCGCGTGGACGAGATTCCCTTCGTCGTGGCCCGCGTCGTGCTGCAGGACTTCACCGGCGTGCCGCTGCTGGCCGACCTGGCCGCCA
>CBFGPX010000169.1:0-9839 GCA_965650725.1 uncultured Comamonadaceae bacterium
GCATCGACCGCCGGCTGAACACCGAGGCCGACGCCTCGATGATCATGGACGAGCGGCCCGACATCGTGGTGCTGGCCACCGGCGGCCTGCCGCACACCGACCAGGTGCCCGCCTGGGGCGCGGCCGAAGGCCTGGCGGTCTCCAGCTGGGACATCCTGAGCGGGAAAGTAGCGCCCAAAGGCAACGTCCTCGTCTACGACGGCATCAGCACCCATGCGGGAGCGGGCGTGGCCGATTTCATCGCCAGCCGCGGCCATTTGGTCGAGATCGTCACGCCGGACGTGAAGATCGCCGACGACACCGGCGGCACCACCTTCCCCATCTTCTACCGCCGGCTCTATGCGCAGGGCGTGATCCTGACGCCGAATCACTGGCTGGACAGCGTCTACAAGGAATGCGCGCCCGAGGGCGACAAGCTGGTGGCCGTGCTGCGCAACGAATACACCGAGGTTCAGGAAGAGCGGGTGGTGGACCAGGTGGTGGTCGAGAACGGAATCCGCCCGAACGAGGCGCTGTACTGGCAG
Source organism: uncultured Comamonadaceae bacterium (assembly GCA_965650725.1). GTDB lineage: Bacteria > Pseudomonadota > Gammaproteobacteria > Burkholderiales > Burkholderiaceae_C > Pelomonas. Next base: position 525 of record CBFGPX010000169.1, read on the forward strand.
CTGAAGGAACGCTCGGTGAACCGTGGGCAGACCGACATCGACACGCTCTTCGCCGCGCAGCCGCAGCCGGTGCTGTCGCAGCCGCTGGGCAACGGAAAGTTCGCGCTCTTCCGCATCGGCGACGCGGTGTCCATGCACAACATCCACGCCGCCATTTACGACGCGCTGCGCCTTGCCAAGGACTTCTGACGTGGACACCCTGTTCTCTGCCTTCGTCTGGCGGGACCTCGTCACCGCCGTGTTCTGGTTGGCCGTCAGCGCGCTGGTCGTGGGCACCGCGCGCCGTGCGGCGCTGTGGCGCGCCGGCCGGCCTGCTGCAGTCGCGTGGAGCGGCCTGCTGGCGATCCCGAAGCGCTATTTCGTCGACCTGCACGACGTGGTGGCGCGTGAACCCGCCGTGGCCCGCGCCCACGTGGCGGTGGCCGGCGGCGCGCTGGCCTGCCTGGCGCTCGTCGCCATCAACGACGGCTTGCGCCTGCGCCTGGCGGTGCTGGACGTCGCGCTGGTGGCCAGCGCCGCGCTGATGCTGGGCGGCGCGGTGATGATGGCGCTGCGCCGGTGCCAGCCGGCGGTGGCGGCGCGGGTGTCGCGCGGGCCGTGGAACCGGCTGCCGCTCACCTTGGGTGTTGGCGCCGCCGGCATGGGCGCGCTGGCCGCCAGCGCGCTGTGGCACCAGCAGATCGCGCCGTGGTGGGCTGCGCTGTGCGTGCTGGCGCTGGCTGCCGGTGCCGCGGAACTGGCGCTGGGCGTCGGTCTGGCCGGGCCGATGAAGCATGCGGTGGCCGGCCTGCTGCACCTGGGCCTGCACCCGCGGCCGGAACGCTTCCGTCCCCAGCCGGTGGGCCCGGCGGCGCAGCGCCCGGCGGTGGCATTGAAGCCCGTCGTGCTGACGCGCGAGCTGCCCGGCGTCGCCAAGCCCGCCGATCTGCCCTGGAACCGCCTGTTGTCCTTCGATGCCTGCGTGCAGTGCGGCAAGTGCGAGGCCGCCTGCCCGGCCTATGCCGCCGGCCAGCCGCTGAATCCCAAGAAGCTCGTCCAGGACCTGGTGACCGGCATGGCGAGCGGCACCGATGCGCGCTATGCCGGCAACCCTTATCCGGGCCAGGAAGTGGGCCGCCATGCCGGCGCGCCAGACCAGCCCGTGGTGCCGGGCCTGATCGAGGCCGAAACGCTGTGGAGCTGCACCACCTGCCGCGCCTGCGTGCAGGCCTGCCCGATGCTGATCGAGCACGTCGACCTGGTGGTGGACCTGCGCAGGAACCTCACGCTGGTGGGCGGCACCGTGCCCAACAAGGGTGGCGAGGTGCTGGCCGCGCTGCGCGAGACCGACACCCAGGGCCGCTACCCGCTGTCCGCGCGCTACCACTGGGCAGCCGACCTCGGCCTGCCGGTGGTTGAGCCGCAGCAATCCGTGGACTGGCTGCTGCTGGCGGGCGAGGCCGGATTCGACATGCGCGGCCAGAAGACCCTGCGTGCCCTGGTGCAGTGCCTGAAGGCGGGCAACATCGTGCCTGCGGTGCTCGGCGTGGCCGAGACCGACTGCGGCGACGTCGCCCGCCGCTTGGGTGACGAGGCCGGCTACCAGCGCCTGGCGCGCCAGCTGATCACCACGCTCAGCAGCCGCCCCGCGGCCAACATCGTCACCGCCGACCCGCACCTGCTGCAGGCGCTGCGCAACGAATACCCGCTGATTGACGCGGCCTGGGCCCAGCGCCTTGCCGAAGGCCGCAGCCGCGTGTGGCACCACACCGAACTGCTGGACGACCTGCTGGCGCGCGAGAAGCTGCGGCCGTCCGCGCGCAGCGGCGCACCGGCACCTACGGTGACCCTGCACGATCCGTGTTATCTGGGCCGCTACAACGGCCAGGTGGAAGCGCCGCGGCGCGCGCTGAAGGCCATCGGCATCAAGGTGGTGGAGATGGAACGCCACGGCATGAATGCGCGCTGCTGCGGCGGTGGCGGCGGGGCGCCGACCACCGACATCCCGGGCAAGCGCCGCATCCCCGACATCCGCATCGACGACGCCCGCGCCACCGGTGCCGAGATCGTCGCCGTGGCCTGTCCGCAATGCACGGCGATGCTCGAAGGCGTGGTTGGCAAGCGGCCCGAAGTGCTGGACGTGGCCGAGCTGGTGGCGCGTGCGGTGGAGGTGTCGCGATGATGCCGCGCATCGATCCCCGCCGCCCCGCTACCGTCACCGCGCAAGGCCTGCGCCGCATCGTGCTGGGCGGCACCGAGGGCGAGCGCGACCTGCGCCTGTCGGCCTCGGCGCACGCCACCGTGCGGCGGCCGCGCCTGGCGCAGCCCGTGCCCGCCTGCCTGCTCGTCGTCACGCACGCCGACAACGGCAGCCTGGACGAGCATGCGCGTGAAGCCATCGCTGCCGCCGCATTGCTGGCACGCAGCGACGAAGCCGTCGTCGTGCTGGTGCCCGGAGCCGACGAGTCGCTGCAGCTGGACGCGGCTTCATGTGGAATCGACCGCCTCGAATGCCTTCCTACAGGCAACGGGGTGGTCCCCGAGGCACTGGCAGAGGCCGTGGCCCAGCGCTGGCAGGCGCTGAAGCCACGGCTGATGCTGGTGCCCGACCGCGGCGACGACGCCGACCTGGCGCGCCGAGTGGCGGTGCGGCAGGCGCTGGCCGTGGCCGCGCCGGTGATCGAGATTGCCGAGGGCCGCGCCCGCGTGCGCGACCAGGGCGTGGTCGGCCGCCCCAGTGGCGACGCCACGGCCGCGCTGGACATGCTGGACCTGCTGCTGGTTGCACGCCAGGTGGCACGCACCGAACTGCCGTTCCTGGGCCTGGCCGAGCAGCTGACCTTGCCGTTGCCCGGCGCGCGGCCGGTGCCGGGCCTGCATGACCTGGGCCGCGTGGCCGGCCAGGCGCAGCAGGTGGCGCTGGAGGAGGCGGACTTCATCCTCGCGGCCGGCAATGGCGTCACGGACGTCAAGCTCTTCCATGAACTCGCAGAGGCGCTGGGCGCGGCCGTGGGTGCGTCGCGCGTGGCGGTGGACGACGGTCGCTTCCCGCGCAGCCAGCAGATCGGCGCCACCGGCCGCACCGTGCAGGCGCGGGGTTATCTGGCCATGGGCATCTCCGGTGCGGTGCAGCACCTGCAGGGCATACGCGAATGCCGGCACGTGATGGCCGTCAACACCGACCCCGCGGCGCCGATCGCGCAGCGATCGGAGTTCACCGTGGCCGAAGACGTGCAACACCTGATGCGCGCGCTGCTGGCGCTGGTGCGGGGGGGCCACACGCCACAGGTTTCGCCGCAGGTTTCGTTGCCGATGACGGCCTCGGACACGCCCCAGCTTTCGCCGGAGATGGCGCGATGAATGCACCCACGCAAGCGCCGCTGACCGTGCTGGTCAGCGTGCGCATCGACCCCACCAGCGGCCGCGCCACGCGCAGCCGCGCCGACGCCACCGCCGTGGCACTGGCGCAGCGCGCGCTGGGTGAGGGACATGAGCCGGCTTTGTGCACGGCCGGAAACATGCCTGAAAAGGTGGCCCGCGACTACCTGGCGCAAGGCGTTGGGCAGATCACGCGGCTCGCGCTGCATGGCGATGCCAGCGTGGCCGAGGCGGTCGCGGTGCTGGCCCCCGCTTGTGCGGGCAGTGCCGTGGTGCTGGCGGGCGCCCGCGCCGAATCCGGCCTGGGCAGCGGCCTGCTGCCGTATGCACTGGCGCACCGGCTGCAGCGGCCGGTGGTCAACGAAGTGATCGACCTGCAACGCGAAGCCGATGGCGGCTGGCGCGTGGTGCAGGCGCTGCCGCGGGGTGCGCGGCGCTCGTGGCGGCTGGAGCGTGGCGCATCAGCGGTGCTGGTGGCCAGCCCGCGGCTGCAGCAGCGTGAAGACCTGCCGCAGCGCCATTCGTGGGCCGCGGGGCAGGCCGGGCGCGTCCTGGAACCCGCCATCGCCACGGCGACGCCGGTGCCGGCCAACGTGCAACGGCAGGCCTGGCAGTTCGAGCCCGCGCGCAAGCAGCGCCGGCCGCTGGCACCCGTGTCGGTGGAAAGCGGCGCCGCGCGCATGGCCCGTGCCACGGGCTCGGCCGAGCCGGCCGGCAAAGCCGGCACCGTCGTGCGCGAAGGCTCGCCGATGGACAAGGCGCGGCTGCTGCTGGATCACCTGCGCAAGCTGGCCCTGGTGCAGGGCTGAACGCACCGCCAGCCGTCGCAGACGCACCAGGGTGAATCAGGCCGAAGCAGGCCGGACCGAGCCGAACCAGACGAACCGCATCAGGCCCACATGCCGCCGAATTGCAACACCGGGGGCGGCGTGTTTTGACAGGCCCGGGGCACCGTGGAAAGCGGTGCCCCGGGCCTTTTTCTTGCGTGGCGGGCATAGCGCGGCCTGTGACGGCGAAGCGCTTCTAAGCGTATGTCCCTGTTCAAGATTCAAGTTGATTTGACGAAAATCAAACCGAAACCGCATGAAGCTCGCGACGCGCAGTTTCTCCGGCAGCCGTACCCCTCAGCCCGTGCCTTGCCATGGTGCGCGCCCAAGCGGTCATCCGATGTCATTCAAGCCTGCTCCGATGACTGCGATTGCTTCTCCCAGTCCCATCCGCCGCTTTGGATTCCTGCTGCTCGACAGCTATTCGATGATTGCCTTCGCCAATGCGCTCGAAGTGCTGCGCATGGCCAACCTGCTGAGTGGGCAGCAGCTCTACACCTGGTGCGTCGGCACGGTGGATGGCGCGCAGGGCGCGGCCAGCAATGGCCTGGTGTTCGCGCAGGCGGGCAGCCTGGCCGACCTGGACGCGTGCGACGTGGTCTTCGTCTGCGGCGGCGTCGAGGTGCAGAAGGCGATCAGCGACGCCGTGGTGCAAGACCTGCGGCGCCGCGCGGCGCGCGGCCAGACGCTGGGCGGCTTGTGCACCGGCGCGCATGCGCTGGCCGAGGCCGGCGTAATGGACGGCTACCGCTGCGCCGTGCACTGGGAGAACCTCAGCGCGCTGCGCGAGGCCTGTCCCAAGGTGCGCTTCGCGCTCGAGGTCTTCGTCATCGATCGCGACCGCTTCACGGCCTCCGGCGGCATCGCGCCGCTGCACCTGATGCTGCACCTGGTGCGCGGTCACCACGGCAACAAGCTGGCGATGGCGATTTCGGAACAGTTCATCGTCGACCGAGTGCGCGACCAGACCGACCAGCAGCGCCTGCCGCAGCCGGAGTTCGTCGGCCCCGGCTACGAGCACCTGGTGGAAGCCACCGCGCTGATGGCCGCCAACATCGAGGAGCCGCTGGCGCTGTCGGAGATCGCGGACGCCACCGGCGTTTCGCTGCGCCAGCTGGAACGGCTGTTCCACCGCTATCACGACATGACGCCGGCCCAGCACTACCTGACGCTGCGCCTGCGCCGCGCGCGTGAACTGCTGGCCCACACCAGCGCGCCCATCATGCAGATCACCGTGGCCTGCGGCTTCCAGACCGCGTCGCACTTCTGCAAGGCCTACCGCGCGCAGTTCGGCCACTCGCCCAGCGAGCACCGGCGCCAGGGCGGCAGCCAGGGCCTGGTGCACCTGGGCGCCGCGACCGTGCCGGCGATGCGCGTGCCGGCGGCCGAACGCAGCAACGGCGCGGCACCGCTCGCGGCCTGAAGGGGGCCTGAAGGGGCCCGCTGAAATGACCGCGGCCGGTACTGCCGGCCGCTTTGCATCGTGCCGGCGAACCCGGCTGCTTGGTTGTCCGGCCGGATGCACCGGCCGCCGTCATTGGACGTTAGCGATGGGGCGGGTGTTCACAGCACGCCGGTGAGCCAGCGGTCCACCACCTCGCCACGGGTCGAGACGTAGCTCGCCGCTTCCTTCGCCGCGCTGCTGTCGCGGGCCTTCAGCATCACGCTCTCCAGGTCGGCCAGCGGCAGCTTCAGGTTGCGCACGAAGGCGGCGGCTTTCGGGAAGGCCGCGCTGAATCCCTTGCGGCCCAGCGCGTGGATTTCCTCGGCGCCGCCGAGCGTCTGCTTCGGGTCTTCCAGATAGCGCAGCTTGTACTGGGAGAACATCCAGTGCGGCGACCAGGTCGTCACCACGATCCACTGCTTGCGCTGGATCGCGCGGTCGAGCGAGGACACCATCGCCGCATCCGAGGCGGTCAGCAGCTTGTAGTCCAGGCCATAGGTCTTGATCGTGGCCTCGGACAGCTTCATCAGCCCGGCCCCGGCGTCGATGCCCTGGATGCGGCCGCTGAGCTTCTCCTGCACCTCCGGCTTCTTCAGGTCTTCGATTGAACGCACGACCGACACCGGGATCTCGTCCGGCACGGCCCAGCCCAGCCGTGCGCCGGTGTACAGCGCGCCCAGGTCCTCGACATCGTCCTTCACCTTTTCCCAGTAACCCTTGTGCGTGCCGGGCAGCCAGGCCATCAGCATCAGGTCGATCTGGCCGCGCTGCAGCGCCGCGTACTGCAGCGCCACGTCGGTCATCACCAGCTCGACCCTTTGCGCCAGGCGCTGCTCCAGGATGATCTTCGCGATGTTGGTCACCACCTCGGCGTCGGACCAGGCCGTCCAGCCGATGCGGATGGGCTTGGCCTGGGCCAGCACGGACAGGGGGGTGCTGGCCAGCGCCAGCGTGGTCGTCGTGCCGGCAATGAAGCTGCGGCGGTTCACGGTCGACGGTTTGCGGGTCATGGGTGATCTCCGAATCGGCTGTTGATGATGCCGAAATCCACTCTAGTCGCGCCGAATGCACGGGGTTCCCTTGAGGCGACGCCGACATGTTCCCGATCGACATGCGCCCGCGAACGGGCGGAGAGGCCGGGGCCGATGGCGCATGCGGGACAGCCCGTGTCGCCTGCCGGCGGTTCGAGCCCGGCCCGCTGGCGACACTGAATGCGCGCCATTTCCTACCGCCATTCGCGTGGCCGCCTTTGGAGACGCCGATGCAGCACGACCCCTCTGCCTTGCCGCCCCGCGGACTCACCCGCCGCGCCGCCGTGGCGGTCGCCTTGAGCGCACCGGTGCTGGGGAAGGCCGCCGCGCCTCGGCTGCGCATCGGCTGGACCGACTGGGCGGATGCCGAGGCCATCACCTTCGTCATCAAGCTGCTGTTGGAGCGCCGGCTGGGCTACCAGGTGGAACTGGTCAAGCAGGACGTGGCGGCACTCTTCGAATCCGTCGCCGCCGGCAGCATCGACCTGATGCCGATGTGCTGGCTGCCGAACACGCACCGCGGCTACTGGGCCGCCATCGCGCCGCGCGTCACCGACCTGGGCGTGCTGTACGGCGGCACGCGCATCGGCTGGATCGTGCCGGGCTACGTGCCGCCGGGCGAGCTGAACACGATCGAGGACCTGCTGCGGCCCGCGGTGCGCCAGCGCCTGGGCGGACGGGTGCAGGGCATCGAGGCCGGCTCCGGCCTGATGCGCGCTTCGCGCAGCGCGGTCGAGCAGTACCGGCTCGCGGGCTACCAGCTCGCCGAGGGATCGGACGCGGCGATGGCCGCGGCCGTCGACGGCGCCTTGGCCGGCGGCCGCTGGATCGTGGCCGCGGCCTGGACGCCGCACTACCTGTTCTCCAGGCATTCCTTGCGTTACCTGCGCGATCCCAAGGGCGTGTTCGGCGGTACCGAGGACGTGCACGTCCTCGGCCGCGCGGGCTTCGAGGTCGAGCACCCGAAAGCTGCCGCGCTGCTGCGGCGCATCCACATGCCGATCTCGGACCTGGAGGCGCTGTTGCTGATTTCGCAGATGAAGGTCTACCTGGGCCAGGGCGCCGTCAGCACGGCCGAACGCACCGCCGGCGTCTGGCTCGATGCGCATCCGCGGCTGGTGGCGGCCTGGCTGGGGCGGTGAGGCCTGGCCTGCAAAGTGAGCGTGCCTCTCCCGGATCGCCGGCGCCGCGTGCCGCGGGCAGGCGCATCACTTGATGAAGCGCTGGACGATCTGCTCGTACTTGCCGCTCTTCTTGATGTTGCGCAGGCCTGTGTTGAACGATTCGACCAGCTCGTTGCCCTTGGGATGGTTGCGTGGCACCAGCAGGTACAGGGCGCGCGAGGCCAGCACCGCCTTCGACATGGTCAGCGCGTCGTCCGCCAGGCCGGCGCTCTTCATCGACTCGCGGCCCTGGTAGGCATCGGTGACGAAGTAGTCGGCCCGGCCGCTTTGCACCATGCGCAGGCAGAAGGACGCGTCACGCGCCTCGGCGCGCTTCACCTTGCCCGCATTCACCAGGTCGGCCAGCGCGGGTGGTGCCGCCCAGCCGGTGGGCAGGCACATGGTGCTGCCAGCCAGCTGCGCCGGCTTCGAGAAGTCCAGCTTGCTGTCGGGCTTGGCGAAGGCGTATTCGTTGATCTCGAAGATCGGCTCGGACAGGATGAAGTCCGCCTGGCGTTCCTTCGTGGAGAACCACGGGAAGGTGCCGGCGGCCTTGCCTTCCTTGGCTTGCTCCATCGCGCGCTGCCAGGAGGTGGAGATCACCTCGATCTGCGAGCCCTGGCTCTCGAAGGCGGCACGCACCAGCTCGGTCGCCAGGCCGCCGCCGGGCAGCTGCGAGTGCACGAAGGGCGCGTAGTCGTTGCCGGTGGTCAAGGGCAGCGGTGCCGCCGGTGCCAGGCCGGCCGCCAGGGCCAGTGCGAATGATGTGATGACGTTCTTCAAGACGATCCTCCTGCAGGGGTGACGGGTTCCGGGTGAGGGGCATGCTTCGCCGCAGTCTGCACAGTGTCCGGCGTCGCGGCTGCAAGCATGCGACACCGGATGTCCCAAGCGCGTCACGCGCGGCGGCAAGACCGACTTTCATGGCTCATGTCATGAGCCATGCGCCGCAGAGACTGCGCCGAGCCGATGCCCGCCGCCTGGGCGAAGGGCATCGGCGCTGAGCAAACCTTTTGGAGGGAATTGTCATGAAGATGAAGAACGTTCTGCGGGTGGTCGCGGCCGGCCTGGCGTCCTGGCTGTGCGCTGCCCCGGCTCTGGCGGCCGGCTGGACCTTGACGGACCTGGGCACCCTGGGCGGCGCCAGCAGCGCGGCCGACGGCCTCAACGACGCGGGCCAGGTGGTGGGCTATGCACAGGCCGCCGATGGCACGCCGTACCCGGTGATCTGGAGCGGCGGCGTGGCCGCGGTACTGGCCACGCGCCCCGGGCGCGCGGTGGCGGTCAGTGCGAGCGGCGTCGTGGCGGGCAATGTGGCGAGCACCGATGGCATGAGGCTGGACGCCACGCTGCTGGGCGGTGGCACGGCGCATGACCTGGGAACCTTCGGCGGCAGCTTCAGCCTTGTCGCGGCGGTCAACGACAGCGGGCAAGTGGTGCGCATGCCTTCTTTCATGACGGCACCCGCATGATCGATCTGGGCACCCTGGGCG
>CBFGPX010000170.1:0-9670 GCA_965650725.1 uncultured Comamonadaceae bacterium
TTGGGCGGCAGCAGCATGCGCGACTTGATCTCGATGAGCATGGCCGCCATCAGCAGGTACTCGCTGGCCAGCTCCAGGTTGTGCTTGCGGATCTGCTCGACATAGCTCAGGTACTGGCGCGTCACGTCGGCCAGCGGGATGTCGAGGATGTTGAAGTTCTGCTTGCGGATCAGGTACAGCAGCAGGTCCAGCGGGCCCTGGAAGGCCTCCAGGAAGACCTCCAGCGCATCCGGCGGGATGTAGAGGTCCAGCGGCATCTGGAACAGCGGCTCGCCGTACAGGCGAGCGACGGCGACCGTGTCGACCGTCTCGGGCAGGTCGGACTCGGCGTGGCTGTTCTCGTCAGCCACGGAGACGGTCATGCCTTGGTCTGGTAGACGTAGGGCTGCTGGGCGACACGGGCTTCGTTGAAGCCGGCCTGGGCGGCGCGGTCCTGCTCCTTGTCCCACAGCAGCGCGCGGCCGGCGCGCTGTTCGGCTTCCAGCGTGGGGCGCTGGGCCTTCAGCTGCTCGATGAAGGAGGTGACTTCGGACTTGTAGGGCTTCCAGAACAGCGGCATGACAGGGCTTTCAATCGAATCGCGGCATTTTATCGGGTGCGTGCGCGGGCCAGGTCGTCCCACGCCGGCACCAGGCCCAGGAAGGCCAGCGCGCCGGCCAGCGGCAGCGTGGCGGCGTAGCCAATGGCCTTGAACGCCCAGGCGCCGGCCACGCCGCCCACGGCGAAGGCCAGCAGAAGCCCGCCCAGCAGTCGCAGCTTGGCGGTGTTCACATGCACCGGTGTGCCGCCCATGCCGTACAGCGCGCGGCCCAGCTCGATGCCCAGGTCGGTGACGATGCCGGTGACGTGCGTGGTGCGTATCTCGGCGCGCGACACCTTGGTGATCAGCGCGTTCTGCAGGCCCATCGTGAAGCACAGCATGGACACCGTGGCCGGCACCAGCAGGTCTTGCAGGCTGGCCAGCCAGGCACCCATGAGGCCGAAGGCCAGCAGGCAGGCGGCTTCCAGCAGCAGCGGCAAGGCATAGATGCTGTGGGCCTGACGCTGGCGGCCCATGTTGACCAGCACCGCCGTCGTGGCCGCGCCTGCGACGAAGAACAGCAGCGCGCCGACGGCCATCATCCAGGCCTGGTGCTGGCCCAGCACCAGGCCGTCGGCAGCGGCCGACACCAGGCCGGTCATGTGCGAGGTGTAGTGGTGCACGGCCAGGAAGCCGCCCGCGTTGGTGGCGCCGGCGACGAAGGCCAGCAGCCAGCCCAGATGGGCGTTGCCTTCCGCCGTGCGCTCCACGGCCAGCAGGCGGCGGGCGTAGGAGACGGCCATGGACAGCGGCGACGCCCTGGCCTGCCGCGCCTTAGCGCACTCGCATGCCCGGCTGGGCACCGTCGTGGGGCTCGAGGACGAAGATGCCGGGGTTGGATTTCTCATCGGCGTGGCTGGCAGCAAGGACCATGCCTTCGCTGACGCCAAACTTCATCTTGCGCGGCGCCAGGTTGGCGACGAGCACGGTCAGCTTGCCTTCGAGGTCCTCGGGCTTGTAGGCGCTGCGGATGCCGCTGAAGACGTTGCGGGTGCGGCCTTCGCCCGCGTCCAGCGTCAGGCGCAGCAGCTTGTCGGAGCCCTCCACCAGCTCGGCCTTCACGATCCGGGCGATGCGCAGGTCGACCTTGGCGAAGTCGTCGATCTTGATTTCCGCTGCGACGTCTTCGCCGCCCGGGACGACCTTGGGTGCCGGCGGTGCCTCGAACAGCTGCTCGACCTTGGCGAGGTCCACGCGCTGCATCAGGTGCTGATAGGCGCCGATCTGGTGGCTGCCCAGAGCGCGTGCGCTGTCGCCCCACTGCAGCGGCTCGATCTTCAGGAAGGCCTCGACCTGTGCGGCCAGCGCCGGCAGCACGGGCTTGAGGTAGATCGTCAGCAGGCGGAAGGCCTCGATGCAGACGCTGCAGACCTCGTGCAGCGCGGCGTCCATGCCTTCCTGCTTGGCCAGTTCCCAGGGCTTGTGCGTGTCGACGTATTCGTTGACCTTGTCGGCCAGCGCCATGATCTCGCGCAGCGCCTTGCCGAACTCGCGCGCCTCGTACAGCTCGGCGACCGAACCGCTCTGTGCGCGCAGCGTGTCCAGCAGCGCCGAGCCTTCGGCGCCGAGCGCTGCGCCCAGCTTGCCGTCGAAGCGCTTGGTCAGGAACCCGGCCGCGCGCGACGCGATGTTGATGAACTTGCCGACCAGGTCGCTGTTGACGCGGGCGGCGAAGTCCTCGGGGTTGAAGTCGATGTCCTCGACGCGGGCGTTCAGCTTGGCGGCGATGTAGTAGCGCAGCCACTCGGCGTTCAGGCCCAGGCTGAGGTACTTCAGCGGGTCCAGACCCGTGCCGCGGCTCTTGCTCATCTTCTCGCCGCCGTTGACGGTCATGAAGCCGTGCACGAAGACGTGGTTGGGTGTCTTGCGACCGCTGAAGTGCAGCATCGCGGGCCAGAACAGCGTGTGGAAGTAGGTGATGTCCTTGCCGATGAAGTGCACCTGCTCGACGGACTCGTCGGCCATGAAGGCGTCGAAGTCCTTGCCAATCTTGCCGAAGTAGTTCTTCAGCGACGCGAGGTAGCCGATGGGCGCGTCCAGCCAGACGTAGAAGTACTTGCCCGGCGCGTCCGGGATCTCGATGCCGAAGTAGGGCGCGTCACGGCTGATGTCCCAGTCGCTCAGGCGGTTGTTGCCCTCTTCGTCGGGCTCGAACCACTCGCGGATCTTGTTCAGCACCTCGGGCTGCAGGCGGCCGGGCTCCTGCGTCCATTGCGTCAGGAAGTCGACGCAGCGCGGGTCGCTCAGGCGGAAGAAGTAGTGTTCGCTGGTCTTGAGCACCGGCGTCGCGCCGGAAAGCACCGAGTACGGGTTCTTCAGCTCGGTGGGCGCGTAGACCGCGCCGCAGACCTCGCAGCTGTCGCCATACTGGTCCTTCGCGCCGCACTTGGGGCATTCGCCCTTGATGAAGCGGTCCGGCAGGAACATGGACTTGGCCGGATCGAAGAACTGCTCGATGGTCTTGGTCGAGATCAGCTCGTTGTGGCGCAGCGAGAGGTAGACAGCCTTGGACAGCTCGTGGTTCTCCGGCCCGTCGGTCGAGTGCCAGTTGTCGAAGCTGATGTGGAAGCCGTCGAGGTACTGCTTGCGGCCGGCAGCGATGCCGGCGACGAACTCCTGCGGCGTCTTCTGGGCCTTTTCGGCCGCGATCATGATCGGCGCGCCATGGGCATCGTCCGCGCAGACGAAGTGCACCTGCGAGCCCGCCATGCGCTGGTAGCGAACCCAGATGTCGGCCTGGGTGTACTCCATGATGTGGCCGATGTGGAAACCGGCGTTGGCATAGGGCAGGGCGGTGGTGACGAAGAGCTGGCGGGACATGGAGACGGGGACGGCAGGGGCTGAGCGGCGAAGCGCCGGATTTTAGGTTTGCGGATCGGCGGGTGCCGCGGGGGCGGGCGCTGATTCGCCGTCGGCCTGCGGTTCATCGTTCGAGGTGCCGTCGTCCGGCTTGCCGCTCAGCTTGCGCTGGCGCTTTTCTTCTGCCTTGCGCTTCTTGGCCAGTTCGCGCTGGCGTTTCTCGTAGCTGTAGTTGGGCGTGGCCAAGGGCAGTTCTCCAGGGGGGGCGTCCGCGGGTTGCGGGCAGGGCCCAATGTACCTGCTCGCCTCGTGCTCCCATGCGCCGCACTTGGCGCCGAAAGCTCCAGAGTGCATCAAGGAACGCGGTTAAGTCACTGATTCGTAATACTTCTTGAAGCTATCCACCGAGTCTGTGGAAAACTTTGTGGAGAACTGCCCTCCGTCGCCCCCAAGCCCTTATGCAATGCGGCTCTGCTTAGGTTGCTCAATTTCTAGGCAGCTGTGGGCGGCCTATATGAATCAATCACTTAGCGTGATATGAGCTGAGGTGATGGGCAGATGTGTGATGCAGTCCGTCGGGGCTTGACGGGTTCCGTATTTGGGGATAAGTCAAGCCGAGGTGGCCGTATGTCACGGGTCTGGATGACAGATTTGTGATGTTTGTCCCCGCGTTCTGTGGACAAGTCTGTGGGCCGGCTGACGACAGCAGCGCTAAGTGCTTGATCGGCCACCGCTGGTCTTGCACTGCCCGTTTTTGAGGCGGCGCCACGCGGCGCCTTTGGGGGCAGTCCCCAAGAGGCCGCCCGGTGCCGGCGGCTAAACTCGCGGCCTTTTGAACGGGCGGCAACGGGGCATGGCGGAAACGACAAGGGAGAACGGCGGGCGCAACAAGAGCGCTTCTCGCGCCGGCACTTTCGAATTGAAGTCGCGCCGCTTCAGTCTGCTGGGCCTGGTGCTGCACAGCGCCGACATGTCCGAACTGGCCGCCGACTGGACTGAGCGCGCGGGCCAGGGTGGCTTCGAGCACGAGCCCGTGGTCATCGACCTGAGCCAGGTGCCGCGTGCGCCGGCCCCGGTGGGTGGCGACAGCCAGGCAGCACTCGCGCTGGACGGCCCCGCGCCGGTGGACCTGCGGGCCATCGTGCAACTGCTGCGCGACAGCCAGCTGCAGCCCGTGGCCGTGGCCGGTGCGACCGCCGACGAACTGGCGCTGGCGCTTGAGCTGGGCCTGGCCGATGCGGCCGACGAGCCCGCCGTGCAGGCCGCTCCCGTCGAGACCGTGCGCGAAGTGGTGCGCGAGATCACCGTCGAGAAGATCGTCGAGAAGCCGGCTGCCCCGGCGCCGACGTTGGTCGTCGACAAGCCGCTGCGCTCCGGCCAGCGCATCTACGCCAAGGGCGGCGACCTCGTCGTGCTGGCGCTGGTGAACCACGGTGCCGAGGTCATCGCCGACGGCAGCGTGCACGTCTATGCGCCGCTGCGCGGCAAGGCCATCGCCGGCGCGCGCGGCGACACGTCGGCACGCATCTACGCATACAGCCTGGAGGCCGAGCTGCTGTCCATCGCTGGCATCTACCGCACCACCGAGAACCCGCTGCCGCCCGAGGTGTCGGGCAAGCCGGCGCAGGTCTTCCTCGACGGCGAGAAGCTGCTGATGCAGCCGCTCGCGTTCTGAGCCCCGAACCCCGATTGAACTGAACGAACAGGAAAGCCCCAGATGACCACCAAGATCGTCGTCGTCACCTCCGGCAAGGGCGGGGTCGGCAAGACCACCACCAGCGCGAGCTTCGCCACCGGCCTCGCGATGCGCGGCTTCAAGACCTGCGTCATCGACTTCGACGTGGGCCTGCGCAACCTGGACCTCATCATGGGCGTCGAACGCCGCGTGGTGTACGACCTGATCAACGTCGTCAACGACGAGATCAAGCTGACGCAGGCGCTGATCAAGGACAAGCAGCTGGACAAGCTCTACATCCTGGCCGCCTCGCAGACGCGCGACAAGGACGCGCTGAAGCAGGCCGGCGTGGAGCGCGTGCTGGACGAGCTGAAGGAGATGGAGTTCGACTACATCATCTGCGACTCGCCGGCCGGCATCGAGACCGGTGCGCTGATGGCCATGCACTACGCCGACGAGGCGCTGGTGGTGACCAACCCCGAGGTCTCGTCGGTGCGTGACAGCGATCGCATCCTGGGCATGCTGTCCAGCAAGACCAAGCGCGCCATCGAAGGCGGCGAGCCCGTGAAGGAGCACCTGCTCATCACGCGCTACAACCCCAACCGCGTCGAGGGTGGCCAGATGCTGAGCCTGGACGATATCCACGAAATCCTGCGCACGCCGCTGATCGGCGTCATCCCCGAGAGCGAGAGCGTGCTGCAGGCGTCCAACCAGGGCACGCCGGCCATCCACCTGCAGGGCACCGACGTGGCCGAGGCCTACAAGGACGTCGTCGCGCGCTTCCTCGGCGAAGACAAGCCCATGCGCTTCACCGAAGCCGTGAAGCCCAGCTGGTTCAAGCGCGTCTTCGGCGCCAAGTGAGGGGGGCCTGGCAATGGGATTCCTGAACTTCTTCCTCGGTGAGAAGAAAAGCTCGGCCAGCGTCGCCAAGGAGCGGCTGCAACTCATCCTCGCGCACGAGCGCAATGGCCGCAGCAGCAGCCCCGACTACCTGCCGCAGCTGCAGCGCGAGCTGGTGGCCGTCATCAGCAAGTACGTGGCCATCAATCCCGACGACATCAAGGTCCACATGGAGCGTCAGGGCGACCTGGAGGTGCTCGAAGTGAAGATCGAGCTCCCGGAACCCGGTGGTCGTTAAGCCTTGACGGCGCGGGCCTGCTCGCGCCGCATGAACAGGTACAGGCTCTCCACCTTCGCGCGCGCCCACGGCGTCTTGCGCAGGAACTTCAGGCTGGACGACACGCTGGGGTCGATGCGGAAGCACTTGATCGCTATGCGTTCGCCCAGCTCACGCCAGCCGAAATGCTCGACCAGCGCCGTGACGATGGCCTCCAGCGTCATGCCGTGCAGCGGGTCTTTGGACGGGGTGGTCGACATCTTTGGCGGAATCGTTGATTTGGGCGGTGTTCGGGCCGAGACCGGACAAGCGGCTCATCTACTCGTGCGTGAACTGGTCTGAGTTCTTGCCCTTGAACTGCGCGTAGTAGCGCTTGATCAAGGTCATGTCGGCATCCACGTCGCCGGTCGGCACGAACAGCGGGCCGAGGCCGACGAGCTTGCGCGGATAGTCCATGTGGGCCATGACGATGGGCAGCTTGGCCGTGACGGCGATCCAGTAGAAGCCGGTCTTCCAGTAGACGGTCTTGCTGCGCGTGCCCTCTGGCGGCACGATGAGCTGCACCGGCCCGTCCGCGGCCTGCAGCGCCTCGGCCGACGCGGCGACGAGGTTGGTCGACTTGCTGCGGTCCACCGGGATGCCGCCCAGCCAGCGCATCAACCCACCGAACGGGAACCTGAAGATGGAGGCCTTGCCCATCCAATAGGGCGTCAGGCGCAGCGCGAACGACGCAAACAGCGTGTAGGGCAGGTCCCAGTTGCTGGTGTGAGGTGCGGCGATGAAGACGCTCTTGCGCGCCTCGGGTGGCAGCTGGCCCTGGACGGTCCAGCCCGCGAGCCTGAGCCACGCCAGAGAGACGCCGCGCAGCAGGCTGCTGACGATGGGCGTCGTGAAGATGGTGCGATGCATGGCCGTGATTGTCCCGCCGCATGTCCCTGCCCGAAACTGAGGCAGATTAAGAAAAGCCCTGAAAGAGCAAGCACTTAACGCGGTCGCCCGCAGGCTGTTCACGGGTTTGTCCACAGGTGCTGTGGACGAGCTCAAGCGCCCGGGCGCAGCACGCAGTCGCTGCGCGGCTCGGCCACGCAGGGCAGGATCAGCCCCTCGGCCTTCTCCTCGGCCGACAGGCCCGGCCAGGGGATGCGGTGCTCGATGCGGCCGTCGACGAGCTGCGACAAGCAGGTGCGGCAACTGCCATTGCGGCAGGACCACGGCAGGGCGATGCCGGCGGCCAGCGCGGCGAGCAGCAGGGGCTGGTCGGCGGCGCAGTCGAAAATGGCGCCCTGCGGCTCCAGCCTGATCCTGAACGTTTCCGATGACATCGCCCCATCTTGCCAGCGCGGCACGCTACCTCGCCGGCTACCCGCCCGAGCTGATTGCCCAGGCCGAAGCACTGCAGGCCGAAGGCCGGCTGGCCGACTACCTGCAGCGCCGCTACCCCGAGCGCCACGAGGTGCGCAGCGACTCCGCGCTGTTCACCTACGTGAACGACCTCAAGACCCGCCACCTGCGCAATGCGCCGCCGCTGAACTTCGTCGGGTTCGATGCCAAGCTGCGCGTGCTGCAGCAGGCGCTGGGCACGCACACGCGCCGCACGCAGGTGCAAGGCGCCAAGCTGAAGATGCGCCGCGAGATCCGCGTCGCCACGTTGTTCAAGGACGCGCCGGCGGCGCTGCTGCGCATGATCGTCGTGCACGAGCTGGCCCATCTGCGAGAGCTGGAGCACAACAAGGCCTTCTACCAGCTGTGCCAGCACATGGAGCCGGACTACGTCCAGCTGGAGTTCGATCTGCGTCTTCACCTGATGAACCAGGACGCGTCGAAATGATCCTCCTGGCGCCCATGGAGGGCCTGCTCGATCACATCCTGCGCGACGTGCTGACTCGCGTGGGTGGCGTGGACCGTTGCGTGTCCGAGTTCATCCGCGTGACCGACCAGTTGCTGCCAAGCCGCGTGTTCACGCGCATCGTGCCGGAGCTGAAGAACGGCGGGCGCACGGCGGCCGGCGTGCCGGTGCACCCGCAGCTGCTGGGCTCCGACGTGCACTGCCTGGCCGAGAACGCCGCGCGGCTGGCCGAGCTGAAGCCCGAGGGCATCGACCTGAACTTTGGCTGCCCCGCCAAATGCGTGAACCGCCATCGCGGCGGTGCCGTGCTGCTGGACGAGCCCGAACTGATCCACGAGATCGTGTCCGCCGTGCGCCGTGCGGTGCCGGCCGGCATCATGGTCTCGGCCAAGATGCGCCTGGGCTACATGGACGACAGCCGCACGCTGGACGTGGCCCGCGCCATCCATGCGGCGGGCGCCGAGGAGATCGTCGTGCACGCCCGCACCAAGGCCGATGGCTACAAGCCGCCGGCCTACTGGGAGCGCATCGCCGCCGTGCGCGAGGCCGTGCCGCTGACCGTCATCGCCAACGGCGAGATCTGGACGGTGGAGCACGCCGAGCTGGCGCGTGAGCGCAGCGGCTGCGAGCACCTGATGCTGGGTCGCGGCATGGTGGCCGACCCCGGCCTGGCGCTGCGCGTGGCGGGCCAGCGTGCCGAGTCATTGCCGTGGGCGGACCTGCTGCCGCTGATGCAGGTCTTCTTCACCCAGGTGCGCGCCACGGTCGCGGCACGGCACCAGGGTGGCAGGCTCAAGCAGTGGCTGCACTACCTGAAGCGCGCCTACCCGGAGGCCGAGGCCGCCTATGCCGAGCTGCGCACCGTCAACGCAGCGGATGAGCTGGCTCAGCGTCTGTTCGCAGCGCCGTAGCCTCGGCCGCGGCGCTCGAATCTCGCGCGTCGCATTCCCCAGAGTGGCGTGCCCATGAGGAAGAGACCGATGGCTACCGTCATGATCGCAGGCCCCCAGGTGGGGCCGCCTGCCACCCTCGCCGCGCGAGTCGGTGAGTTGTCCCCCGGGTCGTAGAGCACCGGGGCGTCGTCGCCGATGTCCTGGCTTGGGTAGCGGGATCCCATCGTGCTTGTGAAGCGCACGACATGCCCTTGCCCGTCCTCGAACTCGACGACGGGGTACCAGGAACGACGCGAGACTTGCTCGAAGTCTGCAACGCGTCCCGTGGCAGGAAGCGCCTTCTGCATGAAGGCATGGGTCTGCGCTGCGGACAGCAACCCGGCAAGCAGGACCGCGAAGCCCACAAGCAAAACGGCGACCCTGAAGGGCCGCCGGATCCAGGGGCGAAGGCGCTGCAATGGCATGCGCATCATCTTAGGCGGGCCACTGGCGGCACGGACGGCCGCCACGCCAGCGCTGAAACTCAGCTGGGCTGCTTGGTGATGCGCAGATAGGGCTTCGGTGCTTTCCAGCCACCGGGGAACAGCGTCTTGGCGTCTTCATCGCTGACCGAGCCGGCAATGATCACGTCATCGCCCTGCTTCCAGTTCACCGGCGTGGCCACCTTGTGCTTGGCGGTCAGCTGCATCGAGTCCAGCACGCGCAGGATCTCGTCGAAGTTGCGGCCCGTGGTCATGGGGTAGGTCAGCATCAGCTTGAT
>CBFGPX010000171.1:0-9666 GCA_965650725.1 uncultured Comamonadaceae bacterium
GGCCATCACGGGCCAGGACTTCGCCATCGTGCGGACCATGGTCTTCCTCGGCGCGCTGCTCTACATCGCAAGCAACGCGCTGATCGACATCGCCTACACGTGGGTGGATCCCCGCGTGCGACTCTCATGAAGTTCGTCCTCCTTTGGACCGACATTGCTCTGTGGCTGATGGCCGCCGCGGTGCTGGCCTACGCCTGGCGCGTGGCCTCGCAGGCGCATCTGCGCGCGACCTGGGAGCGCGTGCTGCGTGACCCGGTGGCGGCGAGTGCCGGCGTCGTCATGGCGCTGTTCCTGCTCGTCACGCTGGTGGACAGCCTGCACCTGCGCCGCGCGCTGCCGACGACCGATGGCAGCACGGTGTACGACACGCGCACCTTGTCCGCGCTGGACCTGCTGCTGGAGCGGCAGATCGCGATGCGCGAGGTCAGCTACTCGGTGCCGCTGGGCACGCATGGGTTCAACAAGGAGAGCCTGACGGACGCTCAAGGCCAGGTCGTGCGCGAGTACCCGCGGCTGAAGTTCGGCGGCGCGCATCTGAACGATCCAGCGACGCAATGGGCCGGTGATGTGGCCGGCCGCGTGGCCGCGGGCGTCGCGGGGGCCGCCGTCGTCATCGCGCTGCTGTTCGCGCTGACCGCCGCCGCACTGGCCCGCCACCACGGCGGCTGGCGGCAGGCGCAGCGCGACCTGCTGGCCGACCGCACGCACTATCCGTGGCGAGCGATGCTGCTGACCTTGGCGGTCGTCGCGCTGCTGGTCGGCCCGGCGCTCGCGCTGATGGGCCACTACCACGTGCTGGGCACCGACCGCACCGGCAACGACGTGCTGGTGCAGGCGCTCAAGAGCGTGCGCACGGCCTTCGTCATCGGCGCGCTGTCCACGCTGGCCACGCTGCCGCTGGCGCTGCTGCTGGGCGTGCTGGCCGGCTACTACAAGGGCTGGGTGGACGAGGTCATCCAGTACGTCTACACGACGCTCAGCTCCGTGCCCAACGTGCTGCTGATCGCCGCCTGCGTGCTGATGGTGCAGGTGTTCCTGGACAAGAACCCGGACCTGTTCGAGACCGCCGTGGAGCGCTCCGACCTGAAGATGCTGATGCTGTGCCTGATCCTGGGCCTGACAGGCTGGGCCGGCCTGTGCCGGCTGGTGCGCGCCGAGACGCTCAAATTGAGAGAGCTGGACTACGTGCAGGCCGCGACGGCCTTCGGCGTGGGCGACCTGACCATCATGGCGCGCCACATCCTGCCCAACGTGATGCACCTGGTGCTGATCACCGTCGTGCTGAGCTTCTCCGAGCTGATCCTGTACGAGGCCGTGCTGACCTATGTGGGCGTGGGCATGGACCCGACCACCAGCAGCTTCGGCGGCATGATCAACCTGGCCCGCGCCGAGATGTCGCGCGACCCGGTCGTGTGGTGGAGCTTCGCGGCGGCCTTCGGCTTCATGGTGAGCCTGGTGCTGGCCGCCAACCTGTTCGCCGACGGCGTGCGCGATGCGTTCGACCCCAAGGCGCGTTCGACCCGGCCGCGCGTGTTCAGCCGCAAGAAGGCGGTGGACCATGCTTGAGATCGCCGACCTGCAGGTTGAACTGGACGCCGACGCCGGCCTGGTGCGTGCCATCGACCACATGCGTCTGACGCTCACACGCGGCGAGACCTTTGCGCTGGTGGGCGAGAGCGGCTGCGGCAAGAGCATGACGGCGCTGGCGCTGATGCGGCTTCTGCCCGAGAACGGCCGCGTGGCCGGCGGTGCGGTGAAACTGGACGGCCAGGACCTGCTGGCGCTGCCCGAAAGCCGCATGCGCGAGGTGCGCGGCGGGCGCGTGTCCATGATCTTCCAGGAGCCGTCCACCAGCCTGAACCCGGTCATGCGCGTGGGCGACCAGATCGTGGAAGCTATTCAAGCGCACACCGAGCTGCGCGGCGCCGCAGCCCGCGCCAAGGCCGTCGACTGGCTGCGTCGCGTGGGCATTCCCGAGCCCGAGCGGCGCATTGACGACTATCCGTTCCGGCTGTCCGGCGGCCAGAAGCAGCGCGTGATGATCGCCATCGCGCTGGCTGCCGAGCCCGACTTCCTCGTCGCCGACGAGCCGACCACGGCGCTGGACGTGACCATCCAGGCGCAGATCCTGGACCTGATCCGCGACCTGCAGCGCGAGCGCCAGCTGGGTGTGCTGCTGATCACGCATGACCTGGCCGTTGTCAGCGGCATGGCGCACCGCGTGGCGCTGATGTACGCGGGCCAGATCATCGAGGTCGCGCCGGCGGCCGAGTTCTTCGCGCACCCGAAACACCCCTACGCCCGCCTGCTGCTGCAGGCGCTGCCCGACGCGGCCCGCCGCGGCGAGCCTCTGGCAGCCATCGCCGGCACCGTGCCGCCGCTGTGGCTGGACTTTGCCGGCTGCCGCTTCGCGCCGCGCTGCGACAAGGCCATGGTGCATTGCGCCGGCACGCCGCCCGCGTTGACCGGCGAAGGCCCGCAGCACCAGGTGCGCTGCCTGCTGTACAGCCAGCCCGGCGAGGCGCTGGCGCGCACCCCTGCACAACCCAAGGCTGCGCCTTCGCAGGCGTCAGGGCAGGGCGCGCCGCTGCTGGACGTGCGCGACCTGCGCGTGCGCTTCGCGCTGAAGGCGCCGCTGTTCTCGCGCGGCCCACGCCACTTCGACGCGGTCGACGGCGTCAGCTACCAGCTGCAGGCCGGGCGCACGCTGGCGCTGGTGGGGGAGTCCGGCTGCGGCAAGACCACGTCCGGCAAGGCCATCGTCCAGCTGCTGCGCCGCCAGGCGCAGATCAGCGGACAGGCCTTGTTCGACGGCCAGGATCTGTTCCAGCTGAACGGCCCCGCGCTGGTGCAGGCGCGCCGCAGCGTGCAGATCATCTTCCAGGACCCGTTCGCTTCGCTGAACCCGCGCATGCGGGTGGCGGAGGTGCTCGAAGAAGGCCTGATCGCGCTGCGCCCCGAGCTGGATGCCGGCCAGCGCCGTGAGCGGCTGCTGAACCTCGTCGACCAGGTCGGCCTGCGCCGCGACGCGCTGCAGCGTTGGCCACACGAGTTCTCCGGCGGCCAGCGCCAGCGCATCGCGATCGCGCGCGCGCTGGCCGTGCAACCCAGGCTCATCGTCTGCGACGAGCCGACCTCGGCGCTGGACGTGTCGGTGCAGGCGCAGATCCTGAACCTGCTGCGCGAGCTGCAGCGCGAGCAGGGGCTGGCCTACCTCTTCATCACGCACAACATCGGCGTCGTGGAGTACATCGCCGACGACATCGCGGTGATGCAGCGAGGGCGCATCGTGGAGCAGGGCGCCTGTGCCGACGTGCTCGGCCACCCGCGCCAGGCCTATACGCGAACGCTGCTGGCAGCCGTGCCGCGCCTGAACCCTTCAGCAAGCTGAATCCGTCGCAAAGCGGCAACGTCTAGAGACTTCAGCCTAGGGGTTGGTGTGCGGGAAATGTCAGGCAAATCAAGGGCTTGCGTCTCCTGTCTAGACCTGTAGGGGCATCTACGGGGCGGTCCGTCATGCTGCACCCGCACAAACTCCGCCACCCCAATCTGAGCCGACCGCTCAGCGCAGGGCGCTAGATCCGCACCCCCGGATCGCAAACACGGTGTTCCGGGCGGGCCTACAAGCCTCTACAGGAGTGTTCATGTTCAAAACCACCACCATCAGCAGCGCCATCCTGCTGCTCGCCGCCAGCTCGGCTCTCGCCCAGGAGGCGCAGAAGCTGGAGCGCATCCAGATCACTGGCTCCAGCATCAAGCGGGTCGAATCCGAAACCGCTCTGCCGGTCACCGTCATCTCGCGCGACGCCATCGAGAAGTCGGGCGCCGTCAACGTCGAGGACATCTTGCGCCGCCTGTCGGTGAACTCTGCGCAGCTGTCCGACTCCACGCAGGGCGCCGGCTACGCGACCAGCAACGCCAACCTGCGCGGCCTGGGCGCCAACTCCACGCTGGTGCTGCTGAACGGCCGCCGCCTGGCCGGCCATCCCTTCGGCTCCATCGGCGGCTCGGTGGCGGTGGACCTGAACAGCATCCCCTTCGCCGCCATCGAGCGCATCGAGGTGCTGCGTGACGGTGCGTCCGCCATCTACGGCACGGATGCCGTGGCCGGTGTCATCAACTTCATCACGCGCAAGGACTATGACAAGGGCGAGCTGACGCTGCGCTATGGCGCTCCCGAGAAGAACGTCGGCGGCAAGGAGCATGGCGGCTCGCTGGCCTTCGGCATGGGCAATCTGGACAAGGACGGCTACAACCTGCTGGTCACCGCCAACATCAAGGAACAGACGCGCCTGGAGGCTGCCAAGCAGGGCTGGTACTGGCGCCATGAAACCGAGGTGCCCGGCTCCATCCCGCCGACCTCGTTCCGTGCCTATCCCGGCCGCTTGATGGAGATCGGCATCACGCCGGGGGCATACAGCAATCCGGGCGCGAGCATGGCCGCCTGCGACCCGGCGAATTCGGTCGTGCAGGTCGCCGGCAAGACGCCCAATGGCACGGACGACGTCAAGCGCTGCCGCGCCGTCTACGCAGCCATGCTGGACAACCTGCCCGACAGCACCAAGACCGACCTGTTCGCGCGCGGCACGTTCAAGATCGACGCCGATACCCAGTGGTTCATCGAGGCCTCGGCGGCGCGCAACCACACGACCGGCCGCGCGGCGCCCACGCCCGTGGACGGCACGGCCATGAAGGTGCGCGCGGACGGCAGCTATCCGCTGGTGCTGATGCCCATCACCAGCAAGTACTTCCCGACGGCGCTGCTGACCCGCCTGGGCTACACGCCGGCGGACTACACCTCCTACACCGACCCGGTGACGGGTGTTGCCTACACGGACATCGCCTACCGCTCGCTGGACCGCGGCAACCGCGTCAGCGACAACACCAACGAGCAGTACCGTGTCGTCGTCGGCGTCAATGGACTTTTCTCCGGCTGGGACTACGACATCGGCCTCAACCTTGCCCAGGCGCGCGGCACGCTGAACTACAGCGGCTACCTGCTGGAAGAGCCCTTCCTGGCCGCCATCAAGACCGGCAACGTGAACCCCTTCGGCCCCAACGATGCGGCCGGCGTGGCACTGCTGGACGGCGCAGCGCTGGAAGGCAAGGTGCGCCAGTCCAAGGGCACCACCATGGTGCTGGATGCCAAGGCCAGCCGCGAGCTGATGCCTATGGCCGGCGGCATGATGGCCGTGGCCGTCGGCATTGACCTGCGCCGCGAGAAGGCGGACGACAAGCCCACCAACATCGAGTACTCCAAGGGCTCGCACATCGGTGGTGAAGGCTCGGTGCCGGCCACGTCGGCCAGCCGCAGCATCTCGGCCATCTACAGCGAACTGTCCATGCCCTTCGCCAAGGGCTGGGAAGCCGCCGTGGCGGCCCGCTACGACAAGTACAGCGACTTCGGCGGCAGCTTCAACCCGCGCGTCGCGCTGCGCTTCCAGCCCAGCAAGGAACTGCTGCTGCGCGCCAGCGCCGGCACCGGCTTCCGCGCGCCCACGCTGTGGGACGTCAACAGCCCGGTGTCCAACACCAACACGGCGGACCCCCAGGTCGACCCGGATTGCCCGGCCGGCCAGGCCGACGACCCGCGCTGCAACACGCAGTTCAACGTGCGCCTGTCCAGCGACAAGAACCTGAAGGCCGAGAAGAGCCGCCAGTTCGCGCTGGGTGTCGTGTTCGAGCCTGTGCGTGACCTGAGCGTCGCCATCGACTACTGGAACATCCAGAAGAAGAACCAGATCGGCGTGATCAGCGGCGACACGCTGATGGCCGAGCCGGGCCTGTACACCAAGTACAAGTCGCGCGTGAAGCGCTCGCCCACGGGCTTCATCGCCTACATCGAGACGCCGGTCGAGAACCTGGGCGAACTGAAGACCTCGGGCTTCGACATCGACATCCGTTCGGCCTTCGCGCTGGGTTCCATGGGCCGCCTGGGCGTCGGCTTCGCGGCCACCCGCACGATGAAGTACGAGCTGCAGAACGGCAAGGACCTGCCATTCACCGACTATGTCGGCAAGTCCCTGGGCGGCAACCCGCCGGTGCCCGAGTGGCAGCACACGCTGTCCTTCGACTGGACGCTGGGTTCCTGGAACGTGGCGCTGGAGAACGTGTTCACCAAGGGCTGGCAGGAATCGGCAGCCGTGGTCAACACCAACCTGGGCGTCGACGCACCGTACAACGTCAAGGACACCAGCCGCTGGAACCTCGCGGTCAGCTACCGAGGCTTCAAGAATCTGCGCATGACGCTGGGCGCCCGTAACGCCTTTGATCAGGATCCGCCGTTCGTTGCCTCGTCCAGCTACGGTTCTCACGCCGCCGGCTTTGCCGGCTCGTTCGCCGATCCGCGTGGCCGTTTCATCTACGGCTCGGTGACCTATCAGTTCAAGTGACCTGAAACCGAAAGCGCAAGGCCCGCCTGGTGCGGGCCTTTTTTGTGACTTAGTTGTCGGATCGGCGAAGAAACGCGATGTAATCGCGGATAAAAACGCTTTCATCAGGCCCGGGTTACCACCAGGGAGGGGGGTGAAACCACGGGGCTAAGATGGCGTTCGTGGCCAAGGTTTGGCCGGAGGTGTGGTTCATCCGCATCTGGTTCGTGGCGAAGAAACGCGTGCCCGACGGCGACTGCCACCGGGCAATTTTTTTGGCCGCGCCGGCTGTAAAGCTTGCTTTACATGCCCCGGCCGCCTGCGTGTTTTCGACGACTCTGGAACGCGGTTCCGCGATCTAGAATCCACGCCCTTCGGGAGTAGTCGATGGCAGGAACGCAACTTCCGCCGTCCAAATGGCCGACTTCCTGAGAGTCATTGACTGTGATTTGTAGTTGCAAGAAGGAGCGCGCATGAATTTTGCGCAGGAGAAGCAGGGCGCATCCCGGTTTACGGGCTTCGGTGTCGTGGTCCTGATTCACGTGGTGGCCATTTGGGCGCTGGCCAGCGGCCTCGCCAAGGACATCGTGAAGAAGGTGACCGGACCGATCGAGACCAAGGTCATCGAAGAGCAGGTCAAGCCGCCGCCGCCGCCCGAGAAGGTCGTGCCGCCCCCGCCGGACATCAAGGCGCCTCCGCCGCCGTTCGTGCCGCCGCCCGAGTTCCAGGTGACCGCGCCCGCGCCGCCGGCCCCCGCGATTCAGTCCACCCAGGTGGCACCGCCCGCGACGGACAACATCCGTCCCCAGCCGGCGCCGGTCCCGGCTGCACCTCCGGCACCCGTCAAGGCTGCAGGTCCCAAGACCGCGGCGATGGTCTGCACCAAGATGGGCAAGCCCGAGATGCCGTCCGTCAATTGGAGTGGTGAAGCGCTGTACAAGGCCGTCGCCACCGTGAAGGCTGGTCGAGTCGTTGATGTGCAGTTCACGTCGCTGCGCGGCGGCGTTGATCGCAAGGCGCAACGCGCCTTGACGCAGGCCATCCAGGCGACGCTGTTCGAGACCTATGAATGCCCCGGCGACCACATCTTCGAGCAGGAGTTCCAGTTCAAGATCGAATAAGTCGTCGTTCCGAATTCGGCGCCACGCAAGCGGCGCGTTCAGACCTAACACCAAACCAGAATTTTTCCGTAGGAGTTGACTCCATGATCTCTCGCATCACCGGCTTCCTTGCCGCCATCGCCATGGTTGCGACCCTGGCCGTTTCTCCCGCCCAGGCGCAAGACCAGCAGCCGGCTGCTTCGGCTCCCGCCGCCGTTGAGGCTCCCGCTGCTGCCGCTCCGGCCGCCGCAGCCAGCGCCACCGACAACCCCTACAGCCTGGCCAACATCATTGCCCACGGCAACGTGGTCGACCAGGTCGTCCTGGCCATCCTGGGCATCATGTCCATGGGCTCCTGGTACATCCTGGTCGTCCGCCTGTGGGACACCAGCAAGCTGTCTTCGGAGGCCAAGGAAGTCCGCGCCTCCTTCTTCAAGAAGGCCAGTCTGGCTGATGGCCTGAAGGGCCTGAAGGAAGAGAGCGCCTTCCGCTACATCGCCACCACCGCCATCGAGGCTTCGGAGCACCATGAAGGCGCCCTGACCGAGAACATCGATCACAGCACCTGGGTCACGATGAACGTCGACCGTGCCGTGAACGACGTCAACTCCAAGATCTCCGCCGGCCTGGGCTTCCTGGCGACCGTCGGTTCGACCTCCCCCTTCATTGGCCTGTTCGGTACCGTGTGGGGCATTCTGAACGCGCTGACCGCGATCGGTGTTGCCGGCCAGGCTTCCATCGACAAGGTTGCCGGCCCCGTGGGCGCCGCGCTGATCATGACCGCCATCGGTCTGGTCGTCGCCGTTCCGGCTGTGCTGGGTTACAACTGGCTGGTCAACCGCAACAAGACCGTCATGGGCCAAGTTCGCGCCTTCGCCGGCGACCTGCACGGCGTGCTGATGGGCAACCGTGCTGTTGCCAAGCGCTAATCCCTGAGCTGACGCTCGTCAAGGAGCCAATGCCATGGGCATGAACGTCGGATCCTCTTCCGGCGAGGACGAAGTCAACGCAACCATCAACACCACGCCCCTCGTGGACGTGATGTTGGTGATGCTGATCATCTTCCTCATCACCGTGCCGGTGGTGACGCAGACGATTGCGGTCAACCTGCCCAAGGAGACCAATATCATCCGTGTCACCAAGCCGGAGAACATCGAAATCTCGGTCAGCAAGGACGGCGACGTCTACTGGAACACCAAGCTGATTCCCGACATGGAGGAGCTGGTGCAGCGCCTCGGCAAGGAATCGGTGAAGAATCCGCAGCCCGAGGTGCACATCCGCGGTGACGACAAGTCCCGCTACGAGTCGGTCGGTCGCGTGATCTATGCCTGCCAGCGTGCCGGCATCATGAAGATCAACTTCGTCACCGAACCGCCGTCGCGCGGCGGCTGATCCCAGGAGTCAAACATGGGAATGAATGTTGGAAGTTCGTCGGGCAGCGGTGAACCCGAAGTCATGATGGACGTCAATACGACGCCGCTGATCGATGTGATGCTGGTGCTGCTGGTGATGCTCATCATCACCATCCCCATCCAGCTGCACACCATCAACCTCGACATGCCGCCGCCGAGCACGAATACGCCTCCCCAGGAGCCGGTCGTGCATACCGTGATGATCGACTTCGACGGCACGATCTACTGGGACGAGAACGCGCTGGCCAATCTGGACGCCGTGAACGCCAAGATGCAGGAAATCGGCATCATGAATCTCAGTGAACAGCCCGAAGTCCACATCAAGCCGAACAAGCTGGTGGATTACGGCGTCGTTGCTGCGGTGATGGCTTCGGCCCAGCGCCACAACGTCAAGAAGATGGGCATGGTTGGTAACGAGCAATACGTCAAGTGACGTGGGCTCGGGCCAGCTGACGCCGATACTTTGAGCGCGCTGCCCGAAAGGGTGGCGCGTTTTTGCTTTGCAGGAGAGCAAGTTGAAGACTTTGAAAACCGTGGTGGCCGTTGCCGTTGGCGCCCTGGCCCTGACCTTGAATGGCGCGCCGGGTGCCGAGTTCGGCGTCAGCCGGGCGAGCGCGCAGGAAACCGTTCGCAAGGAAGTCGGCACGCCGCTGACCGAGGCGAGCAAGCTCTACAAGGCTGGCAAGTTCAAGGATGCGCTGGCCAAGCTGCGCGATGCCGAGGCTGTCGGTGGCCGCACCGCCGTCGAGAACAACGCCATCGAGGGCCTGCGTTTCTCCGCCG
>CBFGPX010000172.1:0-9653 GCA_965650725.1 uncultured Comamonadaceae bacterium
CTGGCTGTAGGCGCGGCCGTCCGTCCATTTCGGGAAGTCGAGCACGACGATGGCAATGCGGTCAAGGTCGGGTGCCAGCTCGTTGATGTCGGCATCGTTCGGGAACTCGATGGCGACCTTGATCTCGGCCGGCCAGTGGCCCTTGACGGCGTGCCATTGCTCCAGCGTCAGCAGGCGGTGCGGCGCCGGGTCGGGATCGGGCTTGGGGCCGTCTTCGCCGATGGCGTGCTTCCAGGGGCAGGTGGTGGCGTTGATGAACTTCATGGTGGATCAGGCCTTGGCGGTGGACGTGCGCACGGCATTCGCGGCGGTCTTGAACGGATCGAGCCCCAGGCGCTTCACCGCGTCGATGAAGTGTTCGCCGGCCAGGCGCTCACGCGTGAAGGTCTCGATGACGGCGTCGATGGCGTCGGCGATCTCGTCGGCCGCAAAGCTCGGGCCGATGACCTTGCCGGCCACCGTGCCGCCGGCCAGCGTCGTGCCGTCACCGCCGCCCAGCGTCAGCTGGTACCACTCGGTGCCGTCCTTGTCGACACCCAGCACGCCGATGTGGCCGCTGTGGTGGTGGCCGCAGGAGTTGATGCAGCCGCTGATGTGCAGGTCGATCTCGCCGAGGTCTTCGAGCTCGTCGAGGTCCTGGTAGCGCTCGGCGATCTCGGCGGCCAGCGGCAGCGAGCGGGCGTTGGCCAGCGCGCAGAAGTCGCCGCCGGGGCAGGCGATCTGGTCGGTCAGCAGGCCGGCGTTGGGCGTCGCGAAGCCGGCGGCACGGGCGGCCTGGAACAGCTCGGGCAGGTCCGAGGCCTTGACCCAGGGCAGCACGAGGTTCTGGCGGTGCGTGGCGCGCAGCTCGCCAAGGCTGAACCGGTCGGCCAGCGCGGCCGCGGTGTCCATCACGTCGGCGGTCGTGTCGCCCGGCGCGATGCCCACGCGCTTCAGGCTCAGCGTGACGGCGCGGTAGCCGGCCACGCGGTGGCCGTGCACGTTGCGCTTGAGCCAGCGCGCGAAGGCGGGGTCGCTGGTGTCCAGCGTGGGCTCGGTGGTGGGCACCACGCCGGCCGGGTCGGTGAAGCAGGCGGCCACGCGCTCCAGCTCGGCTTGCGGAATGATGTGCTCGTGGCCGCCGGCGTCGTCGGCCAGGATGCGGGCGAACTCGGCGTTGACCGCGTCGAAGAACTTCTGGCCTTCGGCCTTCACGAGGATCTTGATGCGGGCCTTGTAGAGGTTGTCGCGCCGGCCGGCCAGGTTGTAGCAGCGCACGATGGCCTCGATGTAGACGAGGATCTGCTGCCACGGCACGAAGGCGTTGATCTCCACGCCCGGGATGGGCGTGCGGCCCATGCCGCCGCCGACGAAGACCTGGAAGCCGACCTCGCCCGCATCGTTCTTGCGCAGCTGCAAGCCGATGTCATGCCAGCCGATGGCCGCGCGGTCCTCGGCGGCGCCGCTGACGGCGATCTTGAACTTGCGCGGCAGGTGGGCGAACTCGGGGTGCAGCGTGCTCCACTGGCGCAGCACTTCGCAGTAGGGGCGGGCGTCGACGATGTCGTCCGGCGCGATGCCCACGAAGGCGTCGCTGGTGATGTTGCGGATGCAGTTGCCGCTGGTCTGGATGCCGTGCATGTCGACCTCGGCCAGCAGCTCCATGACGGTGGCGCTGTCCTTCAGCGGAATCCAGTTGTACTGGACGTTCTGGCGCGTCGTGAAGTGGGCGTAGCCGCCCTGGCCGGCGAAGGGCCCGTCGGGCTGGCGGTCGTACTCGCGGGCGATCTTGGCCAGCTGGCGCAGCTGACGCGTGGACAGCTCGCCGTAGGGCACGGCGACGCGCAGCATGGGCGCATGGCGCTGGATGTACCAGCCGTTTTGCAGGCGCAGCGCGCGGAACTCGTCGGTGCCGAGCTGGCCGGCCAGATGGCGTTCGAGCTGGTCGCGGTATTGCGCGGCTCGGGCGCGGACGAAGCGGCGGTCGAAGTCGGTGTACTGATACATGGAACTCAGGCCAGGAGGGAGCGGTAGATGTTGAAGGCGCTGATCAGCACGATGGTCGTGCCCACCAGGGCCAGCAGGGCCTTGGTGTGCAGGCGCTTGGTCAGCAGCGCGGCGATGGGGGCGGCGAACAGGCCGCCCAGCACCAGGCCGGCGACGGTGGCCCAGGGGCTCTGGTCGCCAATCAGCAGCGCGAACACGCCCGCGCTGATGAAGGTCAGGAAGAACTCGGCGAGGTTGACCGAGCCTATGGTGGTGCGCGGGTCGTTGCCGGTGCCCACCAGCGTGGTCGTGACCACGGGCCCCCAGCCGCCGCCGCCGACCGCGTCGACAAAGCCGCCGAACAGGCCCAGCTTGGCGACATGGCGGGGTTCGCCGCCACGCGGCTTGATCTTGCGGAAGATCTTGCTGACGACGTACAGGCCCATCAGCAGAAGATAGGCGGAGATGAAGGGCTTGATGGCCTTGCCGTCGACGCTGGACAGCACCCAGGCGCCGGAGGCAGCGCCCAGCATGCCCGGCACCAGCAGGCGCAGGAACAGGTTGCGGTTGACGTTGCCCAGCTTCAGGTGGGCAATGCCCGACACGCCGGTCGTGAACACCTCGGCAATGTGCACCGACGCGCTGGCCACGGCCGGGCTGCTGCCGGTGGCGAGCAGGAAGGAGGTGCTGGTGATGCCGTAGGCCATGCCCAGGGCGCCGTCCACCGTCTGCGCCAGCAGGCCCACGGCCACGGCGGCCCAGAACTCGTGGCTGGACAGCGCCGCGGCGATCAGCTGGAAGCCGCTGTGGCTGCCCGCCGGCTGCGTGAACAGGCGCGAGGCCAGCGCGATGGACAAGGCCATCAGCAGCCCGATGACCGACCACATCGCGAACCGCAGCACCGGATGGCCGGGGTCGTTGGCATGGGTCACCGCGTTCTCCAGCGGCGGCAGGCCCAGCTCGGCGTGCTCGGCGTTGACGGGGTTGTAGCTGAGGTCGAGGTCGCGGACTTTCATTGAGGCCGCGACTCTAGGGAATGTTGCACTGCGGTAGAACGACTTAATTCTTGGGCCCATATGCCCAAGCTGAATAAGCAATATCAGTTTGTGGCGAGTTGCCGCAGCACGGCCACCTGCTCGGCGATGCGGGTTGGCACCACTTCGGTGCCATCCAGCATGGCGCGGATGAGCGCGGCATTGTCTGCCGGCTCGCAGGCCGGCGACAGCGGCCAGTCCAGGTCGGCGGTGTCGGCCGGGTGCAGCGGCGCTGTCTGACCGTCCTGGAAGCCGATCAGATGGGCCTTGCGGCGCAGGTGGGCGTAGGCCTCACCCTCGCTGGCGCGCATCAGCAGCGCGCGGCCACCGCCCGTGGTCAACCCGGGCAGGGCCTGGCCCATGCTGTCCAGATACTCCGGGTGGGTCACCGCCACCACCCGCACGCCGCGGCCGGGGGGGAAGGGGTCCAGCAGCTTGGCCAGGCTGTGGGAGCTGTTGCGCAGGCCCAGGCGCGGGCGCAAGGCCATCAAAGCGTTCAAGCCAGGGTTCAGCGTTTGCAAAGGCAGCACGGCCAGCCGGCGGGCTGCAAGCTGCGCCTCGGCGTCGGCCAGCGTGGGGCTGGCCGGCAACTGCAGCGTGTCCAGCAGCTCGAAGGGGCTGTGGCGGCTGTCGAAATCGTGGCGGCCGAAGACCAGCACCGGCACGCCCTCCCGGGCCAGCAGCAGCGCCACCAGCGGCATCAGGTTGGCCTGTTTGCGCGCGCCGTTGAAGCTGGGCAGCAGTACGGTGCGCGGGCCCGGTGGCGCGGCCATGGCGGCGGTGCGTGCCTGCATCGCCGCCAGGAAGCCCGTCACCTCCTCGGCGCTTTCGCCCTTCACGCGCATCGCGATGAGCAGGGCGCCCAGTTCCATGTCGGGCACCCGGCCGTCCAGCATCTCGCCGAACAATGCTTCGGCCTGGGCGCGGGTGAGGTCGCGGGCACCGCGGGCGCCGCGGCCCACTTCCTTGATCAAAGAGGCGTAATCCATGCCGCCAGTGTAGAAATGACCGGCCGCCACGCGGCCGAAAGCGGGGCACGCACGGTGATACTGGCATCACCATCGCCGCCAACGGGTCACATGCCGCACATCAAGCCCAAGACGCTCTACCTCACGCTCAGCATGCTGATGATCGGCCTGGTGGTGCTGGTTTACGGCGTGCTGCTGCTGCACGAGCGCTCGCGCAGCGACACGCTGCTGCTGACGCAGGCCGGTGCCGCGGCCAAGCGCATCGGCCGCGAGGCGGCGGCCACCGTGGAGGCGGAGCTGCGGCCGGCGCGGGTCAGCGTCACCTTGCTGGCCAGCGGGGCGCTGGGCAAGGCCGCCGACGAGGCCGGGCGCCTGGCCGCTCTGCCGCAGATGGCGGCGGCGCTGCGCGGCAACGCCGCGGTGTCGGCGGTCTACGCCGGCACGACGGCGGGCTCCTTCGTGCTGCTGCGCCGGCTGGACGACGCGGCACGCCGGCGCATGGACGCGCCGTCCGAGGCCGCCTACGCGCTGCAGACGGTGGAGCGCGACGCGCGCGGCGCCGTGCAGGGCCGCTACCGCTTCTACGACCCCGGCATGCGGGAGCTGGCGCAGGTCCTGCGGCCCGAGTACGACTTCGACCCGCGCACACGGCCCTGGTTCGAGCTGGCGCGGCGAGGCGGTGCGGGGGCCGTCGTGCAGTCGGCGCCCTACCGTTTCTTCACGACCGGCGAGCCCGGCGTGACGCTGGCCCAGGCGCAGGGCGACGCCGTCATCGGCGCCGACGTCAGCCTGCGGGCCCTGGGCGACATGCTCACGCGGCCGCAGATCAGCCGCTCGGCGCAACTGCTGATCGCGACCGAAGGCGGCGAGGTGGTCGCCACGGCGGCGCGCGAGGCTGTGCCGGCCAAGCCGGGCCCAGGCCTGGCGCATGTGGCCGAGGCGGCATCGCCGCTGATGCGCGCGCTGTGGCAGCGCCGCGATGACCAGGGCCGGCTGCAACCCGTGCAGGTGGTGGACGGCACCGAGTGGGTCAGCCACGCGCTGCCGCTGCAGGGCACCGTGGAGGCAGGGGCGCCGCTGTGGCTGCTGATGGCGGCGCCGCGCGAGGAGCTGCAGGCCTTCCAGATCGAGAGCCGCCGTCACGGCTTCTACATCTCGCTGGCGCTCATGCTGCTGCTGCTGCCCGTGGTGCACCTGCTGGCCGACCGCGTGTCGCGGCCGCTGCGCCAGTTGGCGCGCCAGGCCGAGGCCATCGAGCATTTCGAGTTCGACGGGCCCGACCCGCGCCGCAGCCTGATCCGCGAGGTGGACCGCCTGGCCGTCGCGATGACGGCCATGAAGCACTCGCTGCGCCGCTTCCTGGACATCAGTGGCGCGCTCAGCGCCGAGCGCGACTTCGATGCGCTGATGGACCTGATCCTGCGCGAGACCATCGCCGTCACCGGGGCCAGCGGCGGGGCCGTGCACCTGCTCAGCGAGGATGGCGCCCAGCTGCAGCCGGCCGCCGTGCACCTGCACGGCAGCCCTCAGCATCGCGCCGGCATGACCTGGGACGCGCGCCAGCCCGACAGCGTCGCCGTGCCGGTGCAGGCGCTGCAGGCCGGCGGGCCGGTGGAGATCGAGCTGCGCTGGGACAACCCGGCCCACCTGAAGGCCTACGAGCCGCTGTTCGCGGGCCTGAGCGCGGCGCGGCTGCGCCTGCTGTCCCTGCCGCTGAAGAACCGTCGGGAGGAGACAGTCGGCACGCTGACGCTGAGCTTCCCGCTGCCGGCAGAGGGCGCGGCCGAGCTGCTGGGGGCCGCCCGCGTGGCCTTCGTGCGCGCGCTGTCGGGCGCGGCGGCGGTGGCCATCGACAACCAGCTGCTGTTGCGGGCGCGCAAGGAGTTGCTGGAGAGCTTCATCCGGCTGGTCGCGGGCGCCATCGACGCCAAGAGCCCCTACACCGGCGGCCACTGCCAGCGCGTGCCGGCGCTGACCAAGATGCTGGCCCAGGCGGCCTGCGACGCGGCCGACGGACCGTATGCCGGCTTCACGATGGATGACGAGCAGTGGGAAGCGCTGCACATCGCCGCCTGGCTGCACGACTGCGGCAAGGTCACGACGCCCGAGTACGTGGTGGACAAGGCCACCAAGCTGGAGACCATTTACAACCGCATCCACGAGATTCGCACGCGCTTCGAGGTGTTGAAGCGTGACGCGCTGATCGAGCGGCTGCAGGCGGAGCTGGGCGAGGCCGGTGCGGCCCGCGCGCGCGCCGCTGCCGCCGATGATCTGGCGGCGCTGGACGCGGACTACGCCTTCGTCGCCGCCAGCAACCGGGGCGGCGAGTTCCTGGAGCCCGCCGCCGTCGAGCGGCTGCGCGCCATCGGCCAGCGGACCTGGCAGCGCACGCTGGACGACGGGTTGGGTCTGTCGCTGGCCGAGGCGGGCCGGCTGTCGCATCCACGGCCCGTGCTGCCGGCCACCGAGCAGCTGCTGCAGGACCGGCCCGAACACATCGTGGCGCGCCCGCCCGGCGAGCAATTGGCGGCCGACAACCGCTGGGGCTTCAAGCTGCGCCAGCCCGAGCACCTGTATCACCGTGGCGAGCTGCACAACCTGTCCATCTCGCGCGGCACGCTCAACGACGAGGAGCGCTACAAGATCAACGAGCACATCGTGCAGACCATCAAGATGCTGGAGGCGCTGCCCTTCCCGAGTCATCTGAAGACCGTGCCCGAGATCGCCGGCGGCCACCACGAGCGCATGGACGGCAAGGGCTATCCGCGCGGTCTGGCGGGGGCCGACATGAGCCCGCAGGCGCGCATGATGGCCATCGCCGACGTGTTCGAGGCGCTGACGGCCGACGACCGGCCCTACAAGCCTGGCAAGCGCCTGTCCGAGGCGCTGGCCATCATGCGCCGCATGGTGGCCGAGGGGCATCTGGACGCCGATCTGTTCGCGCTGTTCCTGCGCTCGGGCGTGTGCCTGGCCTATGCGCGGCAGTTCATGCGGCACGACATGGTCGACGTCGCGGACGTGGGCGACTACCTGTCCTGACGATTGACGCTGAGCTTCAGCGGCGCGCCCTTCAGCATCAGGTTGCCGGCGCCGTCGTGCAGCGCGGCCTGCACCTCGTAGTCGCCGATGGGCAGGTCCAGGATGGCCTCCGTGCGGCCATCTGTCAGGTCTTGCCGCTTCACGGTGCCGCCGCCGCGCTGGTTGACGACCAGCCGGAAGTGGCCCGTGTCCTTGATGCTGCTGCCGGCCGGCGCCACGCCCAGGCCCGCGCCCAGCACGCCCAGCGACAGCGTGAAGGGGCTGGACACCATCTCCTCGTCGCGCAGGTTCTTCACATAGACCTCGCGGTTCGTCGACGTGCGCGGCGCAGCGCGCAAGTCCTGATACCAGGCCGCGCAGCTGGCGGCGTTGCCCGGGACGATGCGCGGGCCGGGGTCGCTGCGCTTGCCGGTGACCTCGATGACGATCTCGTTGCTGAACACGAAATAGGGCTTGTGCGCATGGTCGGCGAACAGCAGCCGCAGCGTGTGGCGGCCGGGCGGCAGGTTCAGCTCCGTGCCGGTCTGGCCCTTGCCGAAATGCTTGTGCGTGTCGGAGAACGGGATGGGCGCCGTGTGGTCGCGCGGCAGCGGCGTGTCGATGAGGATGTGGTGGTGGCCGGCCTTGTCATTGACGTTGCCGGCCGGGATCACGCCCATGCCGCGGATGCCGAACTCCACCCAGAACGGCGTGCGCACGCGGTAGCCGGTCTTCAGGTTGCTGAAGTGCACCGACACCGGCTCGCGCAGGTCCACGGCGGTGCGCTGCGAGGTGTGGGCCAGCCAGCACTGGCGCTCCAGCGGATCGGACGGCAGGGGCTCGGCCCGGGCCAGGCTGGCGAGCAGCGCGAGGCCGGCGAAAGACTTCTTCATTCGACCCTCCGTCGTGGTGTGCCGGCCATTGTGGCGGCACGCCGTGACGGGGAGCTTGGTGAATAGTGATGACGCTCAGGCCGCCCGGCGCTGGCCGGTCAGCTGCAGTTGGCCGAACAGGTCCTTGGGGTCGGCCATCTGCGGGATCAGGTCCAGCGGCGCGCCCAGGCCCAGTTGCTGGCTGACGTCGCGCAGCAGCCGCAGCGCCGAGAAGTCCTCCAGCGCAAAGCCCACCGAGTCGAACACCGTGACCTGCTCGCGTGACTCACGGCCCGGCGCCTGGCCGGCCAGCACGCGCCAGAACTCGGTGACGGGAAAGTCGGCCGGCATCTGCTGCACGTCGCCCTCGATGCGCGATTGCGGCTCGTACTCGACGACCACGCGCGCCATCTCCAGCACGCCGCGGTGCAGTTCGGTCTTGCCGGGGCAGTCGCCGCCCACGCCGTTGATGTGCTGGCCCGGCTCGATCAGCTCGGGCGTCAGCACCGTCGCGTTGGTCTTGTCGGCGGTCACGGTGGTGACGATGTCGGCGCCCTTGACGGCGTCGGCGACGGACGCGCAGACGGTCAGCGTCAGGCCCGGCGTGCCTTGCAGGTGCGACACCAGCTTTGCGGTGGCGGCCGGGTCGATGTCAAACAGCCGCAGCTCGCGGATGCCCAGCAGGTGATGAAAAGCCAGCGCCTGGAACTCGCCCTGCGCGCCGTTGCCGATCAGCGCCATCACGCGGCTGTCGGGCCGGGCCAGGCGCCTGGCGACCATCACCGACGTGGCGGCGGTGCGCATGGCGGTGGTCAGCGTCAGCTCGGACAGCAGCGCCGGAGCGCCGGTGGCCACGTCGGCGAGCACGCCGAAAGCCATCACCGTCGGCAGGCCGACGCGGTGGTTTTTGGGGTGACCGTTGACGTACTTGAAGCTGTACAGGCTGGCGTCGGCGATGGGCATCAGCTCGATGACGCCGTCGGCCGAGTGCGCCGCGACGCGCGGCGTCTTGTCGAACTCGGCCCAGCGGGCGTAGTCGGCTTCCAGGTAGGCGACGAGCCGGCGCAGCAGATCGGGAAGTCCAAGGCGCTGAACGATGGCGGCGACGTCTCGGGTGGTCAGGACGGTGGGCATGGCGTCTGTGGGTGGTGAGGGTGGAGATGATTCTTTCCATCCGCCCCGCCAAGCAGAAGCTCAACTCCTGCTCAATAATTGATTGCCGATTGCCAAAATGGCAATGCAGATTGACGAATTGATCAATATGGATGCTCTGGACCAGCAACTGCTCGCGCTGCTGCGCACCGATGCCCGTGCCAGCGTCGCCACGCTGGCGGCCAGGCTCAAGGTGTCGCGCGGCACCGTCACCAACCGCATCGCGCGACTGGAGGATGGCGGCGTCATCACCGGCTACACGGTGCGCCTGCGGCCCGATGCGGTACCTGACCAGATCACCGCGTGGATGAGCATCACCGTGGAGGGCAACCGCACGCGCGAGGTGGTGGCCATGCTGCTGGGCGAGCCGGGCATCACAGGCCTGTTCGACACCAACGGCCGCTGGGACCTGCTGGCCGAGATCCGCAGCTCCAGCCTGCAGGAGCTGGCGGACGTGCTGGAGCGCGTGCGGCTCATCAAGGGCATTGCCGGTACCGAGACCTCCATTCATCTGCAGAGCTACAAGCTGGGCTAGACATGTGGGTCCCTCGCCCGGTCTTGCCTGCTGGACGCGGGCAAGCCCAGTCGGTCATGCTGACCGCGCAGCGGACGGAGCCGCTGCTCTTCGGCAGGCACAACAAGTC
>CBFGPX010000173.1:0-9604 GCA_965650725.1 uncultured Comamonadaceae bacterium
GGCGCGACAGGGGCACGGGGCCACGGGGCGTGTCGATGAGCACCCGCGCCAGGCCATCGATGGAGCGTGCGCTGTCGGGCAGGCGCACCACCAGCGCAAAGCGGCGGCTTCCTTCCACCACCTGGGCGACTTTTTCTCCTTCGACCAGCGTTTGCAGCGCGGCCAGCACCTGGGGGGCGGGCACGCCCATTTGGGCGGCAGCGGCGTAGTCAACGCGCACGGTGATCTGCGGGGCCAGCACCTGCTTTTCTACCTCCAGGTCGGCCAGGCCGGGGATACCCGCCAGCCGTGCGCGCAGGGCTTCGGCCTGGCCGCGCAGGGTGTCCAGGTCGTCGCCAAACAGCTTGATGGCGATCTGCGAGCGCACGCCCGACAGCATGTGGTCGATGCGGTGCGAGATGGGCTGGCCGATGGAGATGGCCGCCGGCATGTGGGACAGCCGGGCGCGGATGTCCGCCGAGATCTCGGCCATCGAGCGCGTCAGCTCGCCCGTCGGCTTCAGGCCCACGTCCAGCTCGCTGACGTGCACGCCCTCGGCATGCTCGTCCAGCTCTGCGCGGCCGCTGCGCCGGCCCACATGCGTCACCTCCGGCACTTGGCTGATCAGCACCTCGGCCTGGCGTGCCAGCGCCGCGCTTTCCGACAGCGTCACGCCGGGGTTCAGGCGCAGGCCCACCATCAGCGTGCCCTCGTTGAAGGGCGGCAGGAAGGTGGTCGGGAAGAAGGGCACGGCGGCCACGGCCAGCAGCACCGCCACGCTGCCCGCCGCCAGCGCGCGCTTCGGATGCGCGAGCACGGTCTGCAGGCCACTGGCGTAGTGCCGCTTCAGCCAGGCCAACGCTTTCGTGTCGCCATGCGCAAGCGAGGTCATGCCCGGCAGCAGCAGCGACGACAGCACCGGCGTCATCGTGACGGACACGACCAGGCTGGCCAGCGTGGAGACGATGAAGGCGATGCCCAGCGGGATGAAGAGCCGGCCCTCCATGCCCGGCAGCGCGAACAGCGGCACGAAGACCAGCACGATGATGACCGTCGCGTACAGGATGGCGGAGCGGACCTCCATCGTCGCCATGGCCACCAGTGCAAGCACGCCGGGCCGCTCGGACTCGGGTCGCGCACGCGCCTGCTTCATGCGGCGCATGACGTTCTCGACGTCCACCACCGCGTCGTCCACCAGCCCGCCGATGGCGATCGCCAGGCCGCCCAGCGTCATCGTGTTGATGGACAGGCCGAAGTACTTGAACACCAGCGACGTGATGAAGATGGACACCGGAATCGCCGTCAGCGCGATGACCGTGGGCCGCAGCGTGCCGAGGAAGAAGTACAGGATGAGCGCGACGAACACCGCCGCGCCGGCCAGCTTCCATTTCAGGTTGTTGATGGACGCCTCGATGAAGCTGGCCTGCCGGAAGGTCACGCGCGGCGCCTCCATGCCCGCCGGCAGCGAGGTCTTCATGCCGGCCATCGCTTCCTCGATGCTGCGCGTCAGCGCCAGCGTGTCGGCGGTGGGCTGCTTCTGGATGCCGAGGATGACGGCGGGCTTGCCTTCGAAGCCCGCGTCACCGCGCCTGGGCGCCGCGGCGAAGCTCACGTCGGCGATCTGGCGCAGCAGGATGGGCTGGCCGTTGCGGGCCGCCAGCGCCAGGTTCCTCAGGTCGTCCAGCCGGGACGTGCGGCCGACGTTGCGGATCAGCACCTCG
Organism: uncultured Comamonadaceae bacterium; assembly: GCA_965650725.1. Taxonomy (GTDB): domain Bacteria; phylum Pseudomonadota; class Gammaproteobacteria; order Burkholderiales; family Burkholderiaceae_C; genus Pelomonas. Next base: position 1,701 of record CBFGPX010000173.1, read on the forward strand.
CGCCCGTTCAGCTCCAGAAAGCCGCCCGACGTGTTGGACGAGAAGCCCTTCAACGCCGCGGCCAGCTGCTCCTGCGTGATGCCCAGCTCGGCCATGCGGCGCGTGTCGGGCTGCACCTGGAACTGCCGCACCTCGCCGCCGATCGGGATGACCTGGGCCACGCCCGGCACCGCCATCAGCCGCGGGCGCAACACCCAGTCCGCGTACTCGCGCACGGCCATCGGCGAGATCTTTGCGGTATCGACGGGGATCGCAATCTGCAGGATCTCGCCCATGATGGAACTGATCGGCCCCATGTGCGCGACGACGCCTTCCGGCAGCCCCTGCTCCATGGACGTGAGCCGCTCGGACACCATCTGGCGCGCGCGGAAGATGTCGGTGCGCCAGTCGAAGGTCACGTAAACGAAGGACAGGCCGGCCGACGACACGGAGCGCACCGTCTCCACGCCCGGCAGGCCGTTCATCGTCGTCTCCAGCGGGAAGGTGATGAGCTGCTCCACCTCCTCGGCGGCCATGCCGCCCGCCTCGGTCATCAGCGTGACCGTGGGCTTGTTGAGGTCGGGGAATACGTCGACCGGCGTGCGCGACAGCGTCCACGCGCCATAGGCCATCAGCGCGACGCCGGCGATGAGGACGAGCAACCGGTTGGCCAGGCTGCTGGCGAGAAGCCACTTGAACATCGTGCGCCTCCCTTCAGCGGACCTGATTGACCAGCGTGGCGCCCTGCGTCACCACGCGGTCGCCCGGCTTCAGCCCCGACGTCACGGCCACGTTCACGCCGTCCAGCGGTTCGGCGGCGACGATGCGCGGCTCGAACCTCTCGGGCGCGGCCTTGACCCAGACGATGGTCTGGTTGGACGGGTTCTTCATCAGTGACGCGGCCGGCACGGCCAGGCCCTTCAGCGTCGTGCGCGTCTGCACAAACACCTTGACGGGCTGGCCTACGGCCAGCGCCGACAGCGCGGCGCCCTGGGCGCGGAAGCTCAGCGGCAGCGCCTGCTCGCGCAGCGAGCGTGCAGCGCCCACGAACTGCAGCGGCACGCGGGTCGAACCCACGGCCAGGCTTGCGCCGGCGACGTCTGAAGCCAGGGCCGCATCAAAGGCCAGCGCCTCGACCTGCAGACGCGCCGGGTCCACGATCTCAAAGACCAGCTCACGCGCATCCACCACCTGCCCGGCCACGGCCTGGGCCGTGGCAATGACGCCTGACACGGGAGCGACCAGCGCCTCCCGCGCCCCCAGGCCCGCGCCGACCGCGGAAACGCGCGCGGACAGACTGGCCAGTTCCGACTCGGCCGCCTCGATCTCGCGGCGCGGCACGGTGTCGCTGAGCGCCTTCAGGCGCGCGACGCGCTTGGCGGCGAGCTCACGCGCGGCACGCAGTTCGGCCAGTTGCGCCGCCTGGTTGGCACGTTCGATGGGCGCGGCCGAGGCCGCGACATAAGCGAGCACTTCGCCCTTGCGCACGGCCTGACCCAGCGCGGGCAGCCCCTGGGGACCGGCCTCGATGCGGCCCACGGTGGTGGCCTGCACCTTGCCGCCGGCATTCGGGTCCATGACGATGCGGCCGGACAGCTCAACCGTGCGGGCCAGGTCGGCCTGCTCGGTCACCATCGTCCGCACGGCCAGCTGGCGTTGTGCGGGCTTGGGCAGAAAGACATGGCCGTCCGGCAGCCGGGTCGGGCCATTGGCATTGACCACGGGGCCGGAGTCGCCGTGGTCGTGCCCATGCTCGTCGGCGGCCCAGGCCGTGGAGCCGGCGAGCAGCAGCAGAGAAATCAGATGGCGCTTCATGCGGCACCTCCTGCGCGGCGGGCCGCGATCCCACGGCGGACGATCCACGCCAGGGCGAGCAACGCGGCGCCCGCGGCCAGCGCGCGGCCGAGGTACTCCTTCCATGAGTGGACGTGCGCAGACGCCGTGTCCGCGTGCACGTCGAACTCACCCGCCAGCAGGTCGATGTCGCTGCCCGCCGTCACCGTTGCCGTCACCGGCGTGAGGCCGGGCCTCAGGGCCTGCGCGATGGCGCCTTGGAACTCGCCGTCGGCGACCTCCTTCAACGCGACTTTGGCGCCGCCCACGTCGAGATCCAGCGTCGCGCCCTTGACCGGCGCGTTGTCGGCAAAGCGGTCCAGATAGATCGTCAGCTGCCTGTCCTTGGCCACGCCGACCAGTTCGAACAGCTCGGACGACGCTGCAAAACGAGGCAGCGCCGGCGCAGCGGCCGTGGGGGCGGGGCCGTGGTCGTGGCCTTCATCGGCCCGCACGGGGAAGCACAGCGCGGCGAAGGCCAGCGCCAGTGCGAAAGGGAGGGTCTTGTTCATCGGGATGTTCATGTCTCGCTCACTCGGGCAGCAGCCCCAGGGCCTGGCGAAGTTGGGAGATGGCGGCGTCGCGTTCGACGCGGCTGCGGGCGGCCTGGCGCTCGGCCTCGGCGGCCTCCAGCTCGATGCGCAGGCGCGTGGGCAGGTCGGTCTCGCCGAGGCGGAAGGACTTGTCGAAGAAGCCGCGCGATTCGCGCGCCAGCGCCGCACGGCGCTCGGCGGCGGTGTGCGCGGTCTCCAGCGCCTTGACGCGCAGCTGCGCGGCCTGAACCTGCGAGCGCACGCGCTGCCGCTCCTGCTCCAGCTGGGCTTCGGCTTCGAGCAGGTCGGCGCCTGCCGTCGCGAGGCGTGCGTCGCTGCCGCTGGACCTGCCCAGCGGAATGCGCAGGCCCACGATGACGCTTTGGCCATAGCGCTCGCCCAGGCTGCCGCGCTCGCGGGCGGCGCCCACGGTCAGCTCCAGGTTGGCGCGCGATTGCGCACCGGCCAGGGCGCGCTGGCGGCGGGCCAGCTCGGCCTTGGCGGACAGTTCGGCGAGGGCCGGATGCTCCGCGGCGTCGCCGGCGGGGCGCGGCTCGGCGCCGGTGCCGGCGGGCGGAGCGCCGGTCAAGGCGCTCCAGGCCTGGGCCGCATCCGTCAGCGTCACGTCGGCTTGCGCTGCCGCGCTTTCGGCCGCCGCTGCCGCGGCCTCGGCCTGGTGGCCATCGGCACGCGCAAGGTCGCCGGCATTGACGCGGCGGGTCACGTCGGCCGCGATCTGGCGCGCGTTGGCCAGACGCTGCCGGGCCAGGTCCAGGTCGATGCGGGCGCGCTGGTACGCCCAGTAGGCGTCCCGCACGTCGGCCGCGAGCCGCCATTGCGCGGCCAGCAACTGCTTGTCGACCGCCTCGACGCCGGCTGCCGCTGCCGCCTGGGCGCGCGAACGCTCACCGGGCAGCCACAGCGGCACGGCGACGGCCGCGTCGTATTCGCGTGCGCCCTCGTTGCGGGTGATGCGGTCGGTCTTCGCCGTCATCTCCAGCGCGGGCGCATCGGGCGTCCAGCGCTGCGCCGCAGCCGCCGCGGCCGCCGCGGCGTCCTTGCGCAGCGGTGCGGCGCGCCGTTCGGGCTTGCGCGCCCAGGCCGCATCGAAGCCCTGCTTGAGGGCGGAGGGCGCTTGCGCCCAGCCTGGCGACATCCACATCAAGGTGGCGGCCGCCAAGACGCCGGGCCAGGCCCAGTGTCGGATGGTCATGGAAAGTTCTCGTCGTGAAGCGAGCAGCGGTGCTCGCGGTCAGGAATCCGACGAGGGGGGCGCTACGCGAGCGCCGCAGGGTCCGCCTCGTCAGCCGTCAGGCGACGAGAGCAAGCGGAGGGCGCAGCAGGCTGCCGACCGGCGGGTCGGGCAGATGAAGCCCGTAGGCGGGCACGGGTCGGTCGGCCGCCCACGCGGGGCCGGCCTCGGCGGGGCTGGACACCATGCCGGCGCACAGGCCGTGGCAGGCCTCGCAGTCGGGATGGTTGCCGAACGGCTCGCCGCCGTCGTCGCCGGCGCCGTCATGAGCGCCGGCATCGGGCGCCGCCTGGTGCTCGTGCGCGTGGTGGCCGAAGTGCGTGCCGACCGCCTCGTGCTCGCAGACGCTGCCCGCCGCCGCCCAGCTCCACTGCAGGGGCAGCAGCAACATCATGACGATGAGGACGAAGCGGCGCATGGCGTGGCAGTTTAGGGCCTGGCGGCCGGCGCGCCGCGCAGCAGGCGCAGGCCATTGAAGACCACCAGCAGGCTGGCACCCATGTCGGCGAAGACGGCCATCCACATGGTCGCGCCGCCGAACACGGCCAGCGCAAAGAACACCGCCTTGATGCCCAGCGCCAGCCCGATGTTCTGCCACAGCACCGCATGCGTGCGGCGCGACAGGCGGATGGTCTCGGGCACGCGGCGCAGGTCGTCGTTCATGACCAGCACGTCGGCCGCCTCCTTGGCGGTGTCGGTGCCGGCGGCGCCCATGGAGAAGCCGAGGGCCGCGGCGGCAAGGCTGGGCGCGTCGTTGATGCCGTCGCCGACCATGCCGACCGGGCCGCTGCGGCCGAGTTCGGCGATGACGGCCTGCTTGTCCTGCGGCAGCAGGTGGGCATGCACCGTCTCGATGCCGACTTCGGCGGCGATGGCCTGGGCAGTCGACGGGTTGTCGCCGGTCAGCATCACCGGGCGCACGCCCAGCGCCTTCAGCTCGGCGATGGCCTGCCGGCTCGTCGCCTTGGTCGTGTCGGCCACGGCGAACAGGGCCAGCGCGCCGCGGCTGTCGGCCAGCACGGACAGCGTGCGGCCCCGGGCCTCGTGCTGCTGCATGCGCGCCTCCAGCTCGGCCGTGCACAGGCCGCGTTCGTGCAGCCAGCGGTGGTTGCCGAGGGTATAGGCCTCGCCGCCGATGACGCCACGCACGCCGCGGCCCAGTTCGGCGCCGAAGTCGGCCACCTCTCGCGCCTCGCGGCCCAGCCCCTGGACGACCGCTTTCGAGACGGGATGGTCCGAGCGCCCCGCCAGGCTGGCGGCGATGCGCAGCACGTCGTTCTCGGCGGTGCCAGACGACAGCACCTCTTGCGCCACCAGCTTCGGCCGGCCTTCGGTCAGCGTGCCGGTCTTGTCCAGCGCCACGGCCCTCAGGCGGCGCGCCTCTTCCAGATAGGCGCCGCCCTTAATGAGGATGCCGCGCCGCGCCGCCGCCGCCAGGCCGCTGACCACGGTGACCGGCGTGGAGATGACCAGGGCGCAGGGGCAGGCGATGACGAGCAGCACCAGCGCCTTGTAGAGCGCCGTCAGCCAGGGCCAGCCGGCCAGCAGGGGTGCGCCGATGGCCACGGCCAGCGCCAGCAGGAAGACGGCGGGCGTGTAGACGGCGGCGAAGCGGTCGACGAAGCGCTGCGTGGGCGCGCGCTGGCCCTGCGCCTGCTCGACCGCGTGGATGATGCGGGCCAGCACCGTGTCCGTCGCCGGCCGCGTGACCTCGAACTCCAGCGAGCCGCTCTGGTTGATGGTGCCGGCGAACACGGTGTCGCCCACGGCCTTGTCCACCGGGAGGCTCTCGCCGGTGACGGGCGACTGGTCGACGGCGCCCTCGCCGGCCGTCACGCGGCCATCCAGCGCCAGGCGCTCGCCGGGCTTCACCCGCAGCGTGGCGCCCACGGCGACCGTCTTGGCGTCCTGCAACGCCCAGCTGCCGTCGGCCTGGCGCACCTCGGTCCGCTGCGGCGTCAGCGCCAGCAGGCTGGCGATGGCATTGCGGGCCCGCTCCACCGAGCGCGCCTCGATCAGCTCGGCCAGCGCGTACAGCGCCATGACCATGGCCGCCTCCGGCCACTCGCCGATCAGGAAGGCGCCGATGACGGCCACGCTCATCAGCGCGTTGATGTTGAGCCGGCCTCGGAACAAGGCCGACAGGCCCTTGCCGAACACCTCCAGCCCCGCCAGCGCGATGGCCGCGCCGGCGGCGGCCATGCCGGCGATCGTCCAGGGCAGCGTCTGCGGCGCCAGCAGGCTCACCAGTTCGGCGACGAAGGCGACGCCCAACGCGGCGATGAGCCGCATCAGTTCACGACGTCTCGCGCTGCTGACATCCGCTTCCGCCGGCGGCGCCTGCAGCGTCTCGGTCTTGAATCCGGCGGCCTGGATGGCGACGACGACCGGTCCGGCCAGCGCGGCCGGTGCGGTGATGGCCAGCGTGCGCGCCGGCAGGTTGAACTGCAGGTGCAGCCCGGCGAAGCCCTCCAGCGCGCGGCGGATCTGGCCCTCCTCGACGGGGCAGTCCATCGCCGGGATGCGCAGCAGCAGCGCGCCGGCCGGCGACGGCGCGGCGGCGGTGACCGCCGATGCGCAGGCGCCCGATGAGCAGCAGTCGTCCACCGGCGCAGGGGCGGGCGTTGCTGCGTGGTCGTGGTCGTGCGGCGAGGCACAGCAGCTGTCCGCAGCGCCGGCCTGCGGCTGCGCCGGCTTGAGCGGTTCACGCCGCTTCAAGAACTGGATGGGCTGGGGCTGGGTCATGGGCTGATGTCTCGTTGCGGATTGCATTGGAATCCCTGTAGTCACTACAGAGTCAAGTCCCTACACTCCGCCCGGACAACTGTATGCGGACCTGCCCATGAAGATCGGTGAACTGTCGGCCGCCTCGTCCACGCCCGTCGAGACCATCCGCTATTACGAGCGCGAGAGCCTGCTGCCGGCTCCGGCGCGTTCCGACGGGAATTTCCGGCTCTACGCGGCCGCGCACCTGGAGCGGCTGCAGTTCATCCGCTACTGCCGCAGCCTGGACATGTCGCTGGACGAGGTGCGCGTGCTGCTGCGCGTCAGGGACGGCGCCGCGGACGACTGCGGCGACGTCAATGCCCTGCTCGACGGCCACATCCGCCATGTGTCCACGCGCATCAAGGAGCTGCGGCTGCTGGAGCGGCAGCTCAAGGACCTGCGCCAGCGCTGCGGCACGGTGCAGGGCGCCGACCAGTGCGGCATCCTGCAAGGCATGGTGTCCGCCGCCAAGGAGACCGTGGCGGCGCCATCCCGACGGGGGCATTTGCGCGGCGTGCATGCACGCTGAACCAGCGATGCAGCTCATCCCCCGGAATCTGCAGCCTGTCGCCCCCCGCTAGGTCGCCCCGGGGGCGGGAGATATGGTGTGCTACATCAGCAACACACCCCGGAGCTCCCATGACTCCCACCTGGACTGACCAGGCGCCGATCTACCAGCAGCTGGCCGACCGATTGGCCGTGCAGTTGCTCGACGGCAGCCCCCCGGAAGGCGAGGCCCTGCCCTCGGTGCGCCAGCTCGCCAGCCAGTACGTCATCAACCCGCTGACGGTCACGCGGGCGCTGCAGGCGCTGGCCGACCACGGCCTCATCGAGAGCCGCCGGGGCCTGGGCATGTTCGTGATGAGCGGCGCGCGGGAGCGGCTGCTGCGGCACGAGCGTGAACAATTTCTGCAGAAGGACTGGCCCTCGCTGCGCGCGAAGCTGAAGCGCCTGGGACTGAGCGCCAAGGATCTGAACTGGGAGTCCACATGAACCTCATCGAAACCAAGAACCTGTCGCTGCGCTACGGCAAGAAGACCGCGCTGAACGACGTCTCGCTGGCCGTGCCCAAGGGCCGCGTGGTGGGCCTGCTGGGCCACAACGGCGCCGGCAAGACCTCGCTGATGAAGGCGATGGTGGGCCTGCTGCCGGTGCAGGGCGAGCTGACGGTGCTGGGCCTCAAGCCCATCGCCGACCGCCAGAAGCTGCTGGAGCAGCTGAGCTACATCCCCGACGTGGCGGTGCTGCCGCGCTGGGCCCGCGTGCACGAGCTGATCACGCTGATGAGCAAGCTGCAGCCCAAGTTCTCGGCCGAGCGGGCGCGCACGCTGCTGAAGCGCACCAGCGTCAGCGAGAGCGACAAGGTGAAGAGCCTGTCCAAGGGCATGGTGGCGCAGACCCACCTGGCGCTGATCGCCGCCATCGACGCGAAGCTGATGATCCTGGACGAGCCCACGCTGGGGCTGGACGTGGTGTCTCGCAAGAGCTTCTACGAGATGCTGATCGACGAGTGGTGCGACGGCGAGCGCAGCGTGCTGATC
>CBFGPX010000174.1:0-9550 GCA_965650725.1 uncultured Comamonadaceae bacterium
GCATCATCGACCTGGCGCTGCTGTACGTGCTGCTGGCGCTGGGCCTGAACATCGTGGTCGGCTACGCCGGCCTGCTGGACCTGGGCTACGTGGCTTTCTACGCGGTCGGCTCCTACATGTTCGCGCTGATGGCCAGCCCGCACCTCAGCGAGAACTTCGAGGCCTTCAAGGCCGCCTTCCCCAACGGGCTGCACTCGCCGATCTGGTTCATCATCCCGCTGGCCGCCGGCCTGGCGGCGTTGTTCGGCGTCGTGCTGGGCGCGCCCACGTTGAAGCTGCGCGGCGACTACCTGGCCATCGTGACGCTGGGCTTCGGCGAAATCATCCGCGTATTCCTGAACAACCTGGAGCACCCGGTCAACGTGACCAACGGCCCGCGCGGCATCGGCCAGATCGACTCGTTCCACATCTTCGGCATCAACCTGGGCAAGAGCCTGCAGATCGGCGACTACACGCTGCCGTCGGTGACGCTGTACTACTACCTGTTCCTGGCGCTGGTGATCGGCAGCGTGGTGATCTGCTATCGCCTGGAGCAGTCGCGCATCGGCCGTGCGTGGATGGCGATCCGCGAGGACGAGATCGCCGCCAAGGCCATGGGCATCAACACCCGCAACATGAAGCTGCTGGCCTTCGGCATGGGCGCCACCTTCGGCGGCGTCGCCGGTGCGATGTTCGCGAGCTTCCAGGGCTTCGTGTCGCCCGAGTCCTTCAGCCTGCAGGAGTCGGTCATGATCGTCGCCATGGTGGTGCTGGGCGGCATCGGCCACATCCCGGGCGTCATCCTGGGCGCGCTGATGCTGGCGGCCCTGCCGGAAGTGCTGCGCTATGTGGCCGGCGACATCCAGCAGATGACCGACGGCCGCATCGACGCGTCCATCCTGCGCCAGTTGCTGGTGGCGCTGGCCATGATCACCATCATGCTGATCCGTCCGCGCGGCCTGTGGCCGGCGCCGGAACACGGCAAATCCGCCCCTGCGGCCAAGTGAGGGGAGCAGCGACATGAGCAACCACGACAACATCGTCCTCAACGTCAGCGGCGCGTCCAAGCGCTTCGGCGGCGTGCAGGCCCTGTCCGACGTCGGCATCCAGATCCAGCGTGGCCAGGTCTACGGACTCATCGGCCCCAACGGCGCCGGCAAGACGACGTTCTTCAACGTCATCACCGGCCTGTACACGCCCGACGGCGGCAGCTTCTCGCTGGGCGGCACGCCCTACACGCCCCAGGCCGTGCATCAGGTCGCCAAGGCGGGCATCGCGCGCACCTTCCAGAACATCCGGCTGTTCGCCGACATGACGGCCATCGAGAACGTCATGGTGGGGCGCCACATCCGCACCAAGTCCGGCCTGTTCGGGGCGGTGTTCCGCACGCCGGGCTTCAAGGCCGAGGAGACCGCCATCAAGGCGCGTGCCCAGGAACTGCTGGACTATGTCGGCATCGGCAAGTACGCCGACTACAAGGCCCGCACGCTGAGCTATGGCGACCAGCGACGTCTGGAGATCGCCCGTGCACTGGCCACCGATCCGCAGCTGATCGCGCTGGACGAGCCCGCCGCCGGCATGAACGCGACCGAGAAGGTCGTGCTGCGCGAGCTGATCGACCGCATCCGCAACGACGGCCGCACCATCCTGCTGATCGAGCACGACGTGAAGCTGGTCATGGGCCTGTGCGACCGCGTGACGGTGCTGGACTACGGCAAGCAGATCGCCGAAGGCACGCCGGCCGAGGTGCAGAACAACGAGAAGGTGATCGAGGCCTACCTGGGCGCCGGTCACAAGGCGCACTGAGCGGGGAACGACAAATGGCAGAAGCAAAGCAAACCCTGCTCAAGGTCAGCGGCCTGAAGGTGGCCTATGGCGGCATCCAGGCCGTCAAGGGCGTGAACTTCGAGGTGCGCGAGGGCGAACTGGTGTCGCTGATCGGCGCCAACGGCGCAGGCAAGACGACCACGCTGAAGGCCGTCACGGGCCTGCAGCCGGTCGCGGCCGGCGACGTGTCGTATCTCGGCGAATCCATCAAGGGCAAGGGCGCCTGGGACCTGGCCAAGAAGGGCCTGGTCATGGTGCCTGAAGGCCGCGGCACGTTCACGCGCATGACCATCGTCGAGAACCTGCAGATGGGTGCCTACAACCGCAAGGACGGCGAGATCAACGCCGACATGGACAAGGTCTTCGGCCTGTTCCCGCGGTTGAAGGAGCGCGCCAAGCAGCTGGCCGGCACGATGTCCGGCGGCGAGCAGCAGATGCTGGCCATGGGCCGCGCGCTGATGGCGCGGCCCAAGGTGCTGCTGCTGGACGAGCCGTCCATGGGCCTGTCGCCCATCATGGTCGACAAGATCTTCGAGGTCGTGAACGACATCCACCAGCAGGGTGTGACGGTGCTGCTGGTCGAGCAGAACGCCAGCCGCGCGCTGCAGCTGGCCAACCGCGGCTATGTGATGGAGTCGGGCGAGGTGACGATGGAGGGCGAGGGCAGTGCGCTGCTCAACGACCCCAAGGTGAGAGCGGCATACCTGGGCGAGTGAGCCACGCCCGGCATCGTCAGTCCAGGAACCGGGCCGCGTGGTCCGGTGGCGGCAGGATGCAGGCGTCCGCCTGGCCGAACAGCCGGTAGCGATTCCTCGCAAGCAGCCGGTACAGCGGGTCCCTGACGACCGCCGGGACCAGCCAGCCTATCCATGCCAGGCGCCAGGGCCAGCCGAGCGCATGCAGCACGCGCAGGATGGCTGCCGTGTGCTGCCAGCTGCGCGGCCCGTCCACCAGCAGCAGTGTCTGCAAACCTTGCGGCTGCAAGCCGTGCGCCGCCAGCAGTTGCCGTCCGGCCTCGCCCTGCATGGAGGCGAAGCGCAGGCGCGCGCCGCGGTCATGGCGCAGGATGAACTGCACCCAGCCGTTGCAGAGCAGGCACTGGGCGTCGAAGACGACGATCACGACCGGGCCTCGCTGCGGTCGAGGTCGAGATGGCCGTGATAGCCGGCGACGCGGCCCAGCAGAGGCAGGCTGGCGACGACGTGGAATTGCAGCCGCTCGTCCTGCCCCGTCTCCTCCGCGACGATGCTCGGCATCAGCCAGCGCGGGCAGGGCAGGCCCAGGAAGCGCAGGCCCAGCAGCTCCATGCGCAGCCTGCCTTCGGCGACGCTCAGGCCGAAGCTCAGGCGGGCGGCGCCCAGGTTTTCCTGGATGCTGCCGGCCACCAGCCGCATGCGGGACGTCATCGTCTGCGTCGGGAAGTGGCGTGTCCAGGCTTCCGCCTCGGCAGACGCGTCAAGCACGAAGCGCAGCGGGCCGCTGCCGGCGCGGCGTGGCGTGCCCAGGCACAGGGCCAGCAGCCGGGCGGGCAAGGACTCTGGCGCCAAGGTCTGCACCTCGCCGTGCAGCACGTGGCGGCCGCGCAGCCGGTGAAAGCGCTTCACGGCTGCCGGCAGCCGCGCGTAGCCCGAGCCCAGCACGCGCTCGTAGAGGCTGAGGTGGTCGGTAGCGGAGGCTTCAGTCATGGCGATGTGCAGTCCTTCGGATTCTCTGGCGAAGTCCTGCAGCGACAGCAGGCCGACGCAGGGCCGGGCGCCGACAAGCGCGGCGGCGTCATGCTGAAGTTGGCGAACCAGGGCCGCTGCTGCCAGCGTCGGGACGAAGGGGCCATCACCATGCGTCGCGACCAGCTGCCAGGTCGCCGTGCGCTGGCCGCCCTCGGGCGTGGTGCCGCTCACGCTGACGTGCATGGCCCCAGCATCCGTGCCGAGCTGTCGTAACCAGTCGGCCGTCCACTTGAGCGCCCTGGCGTGGCGCGACCAGTCGGTCACGAGGCCGAGGCGCGTCAGCAGCGCCATGGCGTTCATGCCGCGGTGGAGCAGCGTCAGTTCCAGGCCTGCACCGAAGCTCACCGCAGGCCGCCCCGGATAGCGGCCGGGCAGCAGGGCGAGGTCGGGCACGTCGCAGGGTGACAGCAGCCGGCTGCCCACGGGGGCCGGATAGACGTGGCGCCAACTGCCGCTCCAGCCGAAGCCCGCGCGCCGGCCGGCCGAGGGCAAGGCCTTGCCGCAGTAGCCCAGGATGGCGCGCACGGTGGCCAGGCCGCGCTCGGTGCGGTTGCCCGGGCTGATGCCGATGTCGACATGATCGACGCGGGCCAGGCCGTCTGCCAGCCGGTCCGCCGCCGCGCTGGAGAGCGCCGGCACGGAGCTGGCGCCGCTGACGACGGCGACGCCGCGCTCGCGGGCGGCCGCATCCAGCACGGCGATGCCTGCCACGAACTCGCGCCCGTCGGCCAGGTCGATGTAGTGCGCGCCGGCGGCGATGCAGGCCTGCGCGACGCGGTAGTCCTGCCCCTGGAAGGGCCCTGACGTGTGGACCACGATGCAGGGCGCCAGCTTCGCGAGATTCGCCGCGAAGGCCGGCGAGTCCAGGTCCAGCGCGGCGCAGTCCAGCCGGGCGCTGGCCTGCGGATGGAGTTCGTCCACCAGCGCCTGGCCCCGCGTCCGCGACCTGCCGGCCACGATGACGAGCAGGCCGTGCTGGCGGGACAGCCGCTGCACGAGGCGGCGGCCGAAGAAACCGTAGCCGCCGATGACCAGCACGCGATCACAAGGCATGCGCCAGTCTAGGGCCGGAGCCCGGTTCGGGCGGGCAGGCCCGGTGACGCCGATTGCCGATCAGGCCGGGCTGACCAGCTTGCTGCGGGCCCAGTCGTCGGCCACGCGGGCCGGCGTCGAGTCGGCCACCTGTGCGCGCTGCAGCAACTCCTCCACGCGCTCGCCGATCTTGCCGACCTCGGCCATGACGGCGGCTTCCTCGCCTTCACCGCGGTACTCGCGCGCGACGCTGATGATGCCGCCGGCATTCACCAGGTAGTCGGGCAGGTAGCAGATGCCGCGTCGCTGAAGCGCGTCGCCGTCGGCGGGTGTGGCGAGCTGGTTGTTGGCGGCGCCGGCGACGAGCTTGGCGCGCAGGGACGGCACGGTCTGTTCGTTCAGCGACGCACCCAGGGCGCAGGGCGCCAGCACGTCCACGTCGGTGCTCAGGATCTCGCCCACGGGCACGGCCGCGGCGCCGAGCTGCGCTACGGCGCGTTCGACCTTGGCCGCGTCCACGTCCGCCACCACCAGCTTCGCGCCGGCCTGGTGCAGGAACTCGGCCAGATGCCAGCCCACCGCGCCCAGGCCTTGCAGCGCGACACGCACGCCGTCCAGCGAGTCACGGCCCAGCACCAGCCGCACGCCGGCCTGGATGGACACGAACACGCCCCAGGCCGTCTTGGGGCTGGGGTCGCCGCCGAACGCGCCTTCGCGCGGGATGCCGCTGACGAAGGGCGTGTGGGCCTGCATGCCGCGCATGTCGGCGGTGGTGGTGCCCACGTCCTCGGCGGTGATGTAGGCGCCGTTCAGCGACTGCACGGCGCGGCCGAAGGCGGCGAACAGAGCGGGGCGGTCGAACTGGCCTTCCGGCTTCAGGATGACGGCCTTGCCGCCGCCGAAGGGCAGGTCGGCCAGCGCATTCTTCAGGCTCATGCCTTGCGACAGGCGCAGCGCGTCGTTCAGCGCGGCGAGTTCGGTGTCGTAGTGCCACAGGCGGCAGCCGCCGAAGGCGGGGCCGCGGGCGGTGCTGTGCACGGCAAGGATGGCCTTGAGGCCGGTGGCCGGGTCGGTGGCGAGCAGCACGCGCTCGTGGGCGGCTTGCTCGGGCAGGCCGAAGAGGGAGGTCGTCATGATGAGGGCGCTTTTGGCGCGGCAGTGAAAGAAGAACGGCCGTGCTTGTGGCACGGCCGTCTCGAATTCTAGGCGTCGGGCGCGCTCAGGGGCCTTGGAAGCCGCCGCTGCGCAGCGTGATGACCAGCGTGTCGCGCCAGCCGCGCTCGCCGGCCACCAGTGGCTGGATGGGCGTGGTCTCGTGGATGACGCGGGCGTCGTCCAGCAGCAGCGTGGTCCACGGCTCCAGCATGGTGAAGCGCTGGCCGGCCGGGCCGTCGGCGTCGAACACGCGCGACTCGCCGCCCTTGATTTCGTGGCGGCCGACCAGCAGCACGGCCACCAGGTCCACGCCGTCGCGGTGAGCGCCCTCGGGCGTGGGCCGGCCTATGCCGTCGCTGGTGTCGATGCGGAAGGGGTGGGCCTCGATGAACCACGGCTGCGCGCCCTTCAGCGCGGAGGCCACGCGGGCCAGGCCCAGCAGCAGCGCGGTCCAGCCCGGTGCGGCCACCATCTCCTGCGCCAGCGGCACATACCAGCGCTGGATGCCGCCGTGCAGCGCGTTGTAGTCCAGTGGTTGCCAGTGCGCGCGGTGCGGCTGCAGCGTCAGCGCGTCGTCGTCGGCCACGAAGCAGCCGTGGCGGCGGAAGCGGTAGCGGCCGCCGTCGCGCAGGTAGCCGTCGGGCGGCAGGTCGTCCCAGCAGGGCCTGAGCGGGTCGAGTTCGGCGGTCGACACGCCCAGCACCGGCAGCGCGGCCGGCGCGAGCACGGCTTCCCCATCGCGCTTCAGGGCGCCGACGAGGTCGGCCGGATCGGTCCAGGGCGGCTCGAACATGGTCGCTCAGCCGTTCGCGTGCTTGTCCGCTTCAGACGTGAAGGCGTCCGCGTAGAACTCGGCGTCGGGCAGCCGGCACTGCGCGACGAAGTCCCTGTGGGCGGACTCGACCACGATGGGCGCGCCGCAGGCGTAGACCTGATGGCCGCTCATGTCGGGCACGTCGGCCATGACGGCCTGGTGCACGAAGCCCGTGCGGCCCGTCCAGCCTTCGTCCGGCTCCGACAGCACGGGCACGTAGGTCAGCGTGGGCCATTCGGCCGCGACCTGGGCGATCCAGTCGTTCAGGTACAGGTCGGCCTGCTTGCGCGCGCCCCAGTACAGCACCATGGGTCGCTTGGACTCGATGTGGCGGGCGCGCTCGATGATGGCCTTGATGGGCGCGAAGCCGGTGCCGCTGGCCAGCAGCACGATGGGCTTCTCGCTGTCCTCCCGCAGGAAGAAGCTGCCGAAGGGCCCCTCCATGCGCAGGATGTCCTTTTCCTTCAGTGCACCGAACACATGGTCGGTGAACTTGCCGCCGGGCATGTGGCGGATGTGCAGCTCGATCTGGCCCGGCAGCGAATGCGGCGCGTTGGCCATGGAGTAGCTGCGGCGCGAGCCGTCACGCAGGATGAACTCGACGTACTGGCCGGCGCGGAACTGGAAGTTCTGGTTGGCGGCCAGCTGCATGGTCAGCACGACCACGTCGGGCGCGGGCTTGAGCATGGCGGCGACGCGCGTGGGCAGCTTCAACACCGGGAACTCGCCGGCGCCGGGCACCGTGCGGGCCTCGATCGTGCAGTCGGTCTGCGGTCGCGCGCAGCAGGTCAGCACGAAGCCCGCGGCTTCTTCTTCAGCGGACAGCGCCTTGGGCTGGTGGTTGCCGTGGACGACCGCGCCCTCCAGCAGCCTGCTCTTGCAGGAGCCGCAGGCGCCGTCCTTGCAGCCGTAGGGCAGGCCCACGCCGTTGCGGATGGCGGCGGCGAGCAGGGTGTCGTCGCCCTCGGTGGTGTAGACGCGGCCGGCGGGCTGGATGGTGATCTGGTAGGACATGAGGGCTTCAGAAAGCAAGCGGCCCCGCAGCGAATCCCGGGGCCGTAGACTGCCCGCCATTTTGCCGTACCCCCGAATGACCCCGAGGCTGTTGATCATTGGTTGTGGTGACGTGGGCTTGCGCCTGCTCAAGCTCCTTGCAGATCGCTGGCGCGCGTTCGCGCTGACGTCCAGCCCCGAGCGTGTGCCGGCGCTGCGTGCCGCGGGTGCCGTGCCGCTGCTGGGCAACCTGGACGATGCGGCCACGCTGTCGCGGCTGGCTGGCCTGGCGGACCTCGTGCTGCACCTGGCGCCGCCCGCGCGGCACGGTGACACCGATGCACGCACGCGCCAGTTGCTCGGCGCGCTGGCACGCCGGCCGCCGGCCGCGCTGGTCTACGTCAGCACCACCGGTGTCTACGGCGATTGCGGCGGCGCGGTCATCGACGAAACGCACTCGCCGAACCCGGCCACGGCCCGCGCGGCCCGGCGCGTCGATGCCGAGGTGCAGCTGCGCGCCTTCGGCCGGCGTCACGGCACGCGCGTGAGCCTGCTGCGCGTGCCGGGCATCTACGCGCGCGACCGCGAGGGTGGCCATCCGCGCGAGCGGCTGGCCAGGGGCACGCCGGTGCTGGTACGCGAGGACGACGTGTTCACCAATCACATCCACGCCGACGACCTGGCCCGTGCCTGCCTGCTGGCGCTGCTGCGCGGCCTGCCACAGCGAGCCGTCAACGTCTGCGACGACAGCCAGTTGCTGATGGGCGACTACTTCGACCTGGCGGCCGATCTGTCAGGCCTGCCGCGGCCCGAGCGCATCACGCGTGCGCAGGCGGCCGAGCGCATGAGCGCGATGCAGCTGAGCTTCTGGAGCGAGTCGCGGCGGATCTCCAACGACAGGCTCAAGCGCGAACTGCGTCTGAGGCTGCGCTACCCGACGCCTCAAGCCGGCCTTTAACCACGCCGGCGCGGCGAGCGCCAGTGGCGGATCAGCAGCCATGCGCCCAGCATGCCGCCCAGGTGGGCGAAGTGGGCCACGCCGCTGGAACGGCCGAAGCCCAGGATCAGTTCCAGCCCGCCGAAGATCGCGACGAAGTACTTGGCCTTCATCGGGATGGGCGGGATCAGCGGCACGATGATGCGGTTGGGGAACAGCATGCCGAAGGACAGCAGCAGGCCGAAGATCGCACCCGAGGCACCCACCGTCGCCGCGTTGGTGCCGATGGCGAAGGTGAAAGCCAGCTGAACGGCCGCCGCGCTCAACGTGCTGGCGACCAGGATCTGCGTGTAGCGCTTGGGCCCCCAGACGCGCTCCAGTTCACCGCCGAACATCCACAGCCCCAGCATGTTGAACAGCAGGTGCCACTCATCGCCATGCAGGAAGGCGTAGCTCAGCGGCTGCCAGGGCAGGAAGGCGCCCGATTGCAGCGGCCACAGCTCGAACCAGAAGGCCAGCGAGGGGAAGAGGTAGAAGAAGCAGAAGGCACCGACGCAAGCCAGGATGAAGGCTTTGGTGACCTGAGGCAGCGGGGGCATGGGGTATGAGCTGGGCGCCGTATGAGGCGCATCGCATCGGGGGAGCCGATGCTTGCCGGCCGAGTATGCCAGCGCAATGAAAGCCGTTTCTTCTGGTGCCCGGGGCCGGACTCGAACCGGCACACCTTGCGGCGGGGGATTTTGAGTCCCCTGCGTCTACCGATTTCGCCACCCGGGCCCGTCGGAAACTGCTTGCTCGCCGTTGCAGCGAGGGGCTGGATTATGCACCGGGCAAGGCTCGGTTTTTGAACCCGCTGCCACAATCGCCCACATGAACTATCCGACCCTCGAAGACGTCATCGGCGCCACGCCCCTGGTGCGGCTGCAGCGCGTGCCCGGCGCCGATGCGCGCGGCAATGTGATCCTGGCCAAGCTGGAGGGCAACAACCCGGCCGGCTCCGTGAAGGACCGACCGGCCATCAGCATGATCAAGCGCGCCGAGGAGCGCGGCGAGATCAAGCCCGGCGACACGCTGATCGAGGCGACC
>CBFGPX010000175.1:0-9505 GCA_965650725.1 uncultured Comamonadaceae bacterium
CCGCTAGTACCTGAAACTAGTGCGTCTACCAATTCCGCCACCTGGGCTTTCAGGAGCCGCGCAGTATAGCCTGCTTTTCTCAGCTTCCCAGCGAAGCCGATCAGATGTCGAACTTCACGCCCTGAGCCAGGGGCAGCTCGCTCGAGTAGTTCACCGTGTTGGTCGTGCGGCGCATGTAGGCCTTCCAGGCATCCGACCCACTCTCGCGGCCTCCGCCGGTTTCCTTCTCGCCGCCGAACGCGCCGCCGATCTCGGCACCGGACGTGCCGATGTTGACGTTGGCGATACCGCAGTCGCTGCCGGCCGCGCTCATGAAGCGCTCGGCTTCGCGGATGTCGGTCGTGAAGATCGCCGACGACAGGCCTTGCGGCACGCCGTTCTGCAGCTCGACGGCCTCCTCCAGCGTCGAGTACTTCAGCGTGTACAGGATGGGCGCGAAGGTCTCGTGGCAGACGACCTCGGTCTGCGCGGGCATGCGCACCAGCGCCGGCACGGCGTAATACGCCTCGGGGAATCGGTCAGCCAGCGCGCGCTCGCCGCCCGACACCTGGCCGCCCTGCTCTCGGGCCGCCTTCAGCGCGGACTGCATCGCGTCGAACGCCTGCGCATCGATCAGCGGGCCAATCAGCGTCCCCTGCTCCACCGGCGAGCCGATGGGCAGTTGCGCGCGGGCGCGGTCCAGGCGCTCGACCAGCGCGTCGTGGATGCTCTCGTGGACGATGACGCGGCGCGTCGTCGTGCAGCGCTGGCCGGCCGTACCGTAGGCGCCGAACAGGATGCCGCGCACGGCCAGGTCCAGGTCGGCGCTGGGCGTCACGATGATGGCGTTGTTGCCCCCCAGCTCCAGCAGGCAGCGGCCAAAGCGCGCCGCCACGCGCGGGCCGACGGCCCGGCCCATGCGCGTCGAGCCGGTGGCAGACACCAGCGCCACGCGGGCGTCGTCCACCATGGCCTCGCCCACGTCGGCGCGGCCGATGATCAGCTCGGACAGGCCATCGGGCGCAGCGTTGCCGGCGCCGCGGTAGGCCTTCACGGCGCGCTCGAACAGCGCCTGCGTGGCCAGCGCGGTCAGCGGTGTCTTCTCGGACGGCTTCCACACGCAGGCATCGCCGGCCACGATGGCCAGCGCGGAGTTCCAGGCCCACACGGCCACGGGGAAGTTGAACGCCGAGATGATGCCCACGACGCCCAGCGGCAGCCACTGCTCCATCATGCGGTGGCCGGGGCGCTCGCTGGCGATGGTCAGGCCGTGCAGTTGTCTGGACAAGCCGACCGCGAAGTCGCAGATGTCGATCATTTCCTGCACTTCGCCTTCGCCTTCGCTGGTGACCTTGCCGGCTTCCAGCGTCACCAGCGCGGCCAGCTCCGCCTTGTGCGTGCGCAGCTCCTCGCCGAAGAGCCGCACCAGTTCGCCGCGCCGCGGCGCCGGCACGCTGCGCCAGGCCAGAAAGGCGACTTGCGCGCGTTCCACCGCGGCCTTCATGGCCTCGGGGCCGGCATCGGCCACGCGGCCCATGGTGCTGCCGTCGATGGGGGAGCGGGCAATCAGGGGGCCCTCGGCGAACGCCGTGGCGGGAACGCCGAGTGCGGCGAGCAGTTGTTGCGGAGTGGACATGGGTGGGCCTCGCGGGTGGGGGTCTTCAGCGCCGCGGCGGACCCGGGGCTCGTGGCCCGGGCGGGCGCGGCGGCTGCGGTCGGATCAGGAGATGCTTTCGACCTGGCGCGACTGCTGGTAGGCGCTGCCGAAGCGGTTGGCCAGGAAGGCGGGCAACTCTACCTGCTCCTGCCGGATGAAGCCGCTGCCGGGCAGCTTGCCCTCACGGAACAGGTCGACCGCGGCGCAGATGCCGGCGGCGGTGGTGATCTGGATGGCCGACAGCGGCTGCGACTCGCTGCGGTCGGCGAAGATCTTGCGCGCGAACACCTCCTGCAGCAGCGAGCCGTTCTTCATGCCCGAGACGGTGACGAAGACCAGCACCACGTCCTGCATCGTCGCCGGCATGGACTTGCGCATGATGTCCTTCAGCAGTTCCTGGTCGCCCTTGAGCTGCAGGTCGCCCAGCAGGAACATCATCAGGTCGCGGTGGCCGGGGTAGCGCACGGTCTTGTAGTCGAGGTTGCGCACCTTGCCCGCCCAGGTCTCGCACAGCGTGCCGAGGCCACCGGAGGTGTTGAAGGCCTCGTACTCGGTGCCGTCCAGGCTGAAGTGTTCCAGGCCCTCCAGCGGCAGCGCGGCGATGGTCTCGCCCTCGTGGATGGCCTCGCAGGGGTGGCAGTACTCGTTGATGAGGCCGTCCACCGACCAGGTCAGGTTGTACTTCAGCGCATTGGTCGGGAAGGCCGGCAGCGCGCCGACGCGCATCTGCACGTCGCGCACGGAGTCGAAGCCGCTGGCCAGGTGGTGGGCCACGATGCCGATGAAGCCCGGCGCCAGGCCGCACTGCGGCATGAAGGCGGTCTTGGCGCCCTTGGCCATGTCCTTGATGGCCTTGGTGGCGGCCACGTCCTCGGTCAGGTCGAAGTAGTGGCAGCCGCACTCCAGCGCCAGCTCGGCGGCGGTGATGGCCAGGTGGTAGGGCAGCGCGTTGACGACGGCGTCCTTGCCGCGCAACTGGGCGGCCAGCGCGGCGCGGTTGTCGCTGTCGACCTCGGCCGTCGCGATGCCCTCGGCGGCCAGCACCTTCAGGTAGCCGGCGTTCTTGTCGAGCACGGTGACCTGGTAGTCGCCGGTGGCGTGCAGCAGGCGGGCGATGGTCTGGCCGATGTGGCCGGCGCCGAGCAGGGCGATCTTCATGAGGGGCTCCAGGCTGGTTTTGCGTTGGGCCGCACTCTAGGCAGGGTGGATGACGAAAGAAAGCATTGTTCCGACGAAATCAATTGCCTATTCGTCGAATCGTCGCGATGATTCGCCGTTATGAATGAAACACGGGTAAACCCACCCTCCAGCGCCGACGACCTCGACCGCCAGCTGATCCTGCTGCTGCAGGCCAACGCCCGCGAAAGCACCGCCACGCTGGCACGCAAGCTGGGCGTGGCGCGCACCACGGTGGTCGCGCGGCTGGCGCGGCTGGAAGCCAGCGGTCGCATCGTGGGCTACACGGCCCGGCTGGGTGGCGATGAGGCCGGGCGCAGCGTGCAGGCCTTCGTGGGCATCACCGTCAGCCCCAAGGCCGGGCGCGAGGTCGTCAAGCGCCTATCAGAACTGCCGGAGCTGCGCCAGCTCGCCAGCGTCAGCGGTGAATTCGACTACATGGCGCTCTTGCGCGCCGACACTACGGCTCGGCTCGACGCGCTGCTCGACGAAATCGGCGACATCGACGGCGTGCTGCGCACCAACAGCTCGGTCGTGCTCGCGCTGCGCGTCGACCGGCAAACTTGACTCTCACGGAGACCTCGATGACCTGGCTCGCCCTCGGCCTCGCCCTTTTCCTCGGCATCCACATGACCCAGGCCATCGCGCCGCGCTGGCGCGCCGCTCAGATCGCCCGGCTCGGCGACAAGGGCTGGAAAGGCCTGTACACGCTGGTGTCGCTGCTGGGCTTCGGCCTGATCCTGTGGGGCTACTCGCAGGCGCGCCTGAGCACCGTCGTGTTGTGGGCGCCCATACGCGGCATGAACCATCTTGCGGCGCTGCTGATGCTGGTCGCGCTGGTGCTGTTCGCCGCGGCCCATGTGCCGCGCAACCACATCAAGGCTAGGCTGCAACATCCGCTGACCCTGTCGGTCAAGGTCTGGGCCTTCGCCCACCTGCTCGCCAACAACACGCTGGCCGACCTGATGCTGTTCGGCAGCTTCCTGGTCTGGTCCATCCTGGTGTTCCGCGCGGCACGGCGCCGGCCGGCTCCGGTGCTGGCCGCTCCCACCGTCGCGGGCACCGTGGCCGCCGTCGCGGCCGGCGTGGCGCTTTGGGCCTTGTTCGCGTTCTGGGCCCACGCCGCCTGGCTGGGCATCGCGCCGCTGGGCTAACGCACGAGCCGCGCGCATAGACTCTGGGCGACATGACCTGCCGCCTCCACTCTCAGCGCCGCCGCTGGATGCCCGCGCTGGCCGCCTTGCTGGGGCTGGCGGCACTGGCGGCGCAGGCCCGGCCCATGAGCGCCTGCGGTCAGGCCGGCACCGGGCCGCCCTGGCTGTACCGGGCACCCGCGCAGCCTCAGCAGCTCACCGGCTTCGTCGTGGACCTGTGGGCGCCGCTGTTCGCCAGGCTGGGGGTGGAGCTGGAGCTGCGCGAGATGCCCTTCAAGCGCTGCCTGCAGGCGGTGTCTGACGGCGAGATCGACTTTGCGCTCGCCGCCTACCGGGACGAGGAGCGCGCGCGGACGCTGGCCTTCTCGGCGCCGTACAAGACCTTCACGCCCCAGGTCTTCTACCGCGCCGACCGGCCGCTGCAGCTGATCCGCCGCGCCGACCTCAAACGCTGGCGCGGCTGCGGCAAGAGCGGCGCGAGCTATCTGCACTACGGCCTGGCCCCCGGCGACCTGGATCAGGGCGCGCGCAGCTACGGGCAGCTCATCGACAAGCTGATGCTGGGCCGCTGCGACTATTTCGTCGAGGAGTTGGAGACCATCGCGCTGCTCGACCTCGGCCGGGTGAACCACCTCGCCACGCCCGGCCTGGCGCATGCGCCGGTGCCCGATGCGAAGGCGCCGGCCTTCCACGTCGTGGCGGCCAAGGGCAGCGCCGCGGCCCGCCTGCTGCCGCGCCTGGACGCCGCGCTCGCCGATGCGCGGCGCAGGGGCGACCTCGCCCGGCACTGGCGGCGCCACGCCGGCAGCCTGCCGTACTGAGGCCACGGGCCCGCGAGGCCGTCATCCTCCATCATGGGGATCAGCGTCGGCCGCCGGCTTGTCCGGCTCCTGCCGGGCGGCCATCATCCGGCGTCACCCGAGGAGACCGCCATGGCCACCAAGACCCGCAAGCCCGCCACCACCAAGACCGCCGCCGTCATGCCGCGGCTGGACGCCCGCCCCGACCGGCTGGATCTGCGCGACCTGGTCTACCGCGCGCCGTTGCGCTCGCTGCCCGCCCGCTGGCCGCTGGACGCCGACCTGAAGAAGCTGCTGCCCGCCTACGTCAAGGCCGGCCGCATCCTGAACCAGGGCAACGAGGGCGCCTGCACCGGCTTCGGCCTGGCCTGCGTGACCAACTACCTGTACTGGCTGCGCCACCTGGGCACGCCGCGCGCGCGGCAGCCCGACCTGGTCAGCCCGCGCATGTTCTACGAGCTGGCCAAGCTGTACGACGAATGGCCCGGCCAGGACTACGAGGGCTCGTCCTGCCGCGGCGCACTGAAGGGCTGGCACAAGCACGGCGTCTGCACCGAAGCGCTGTGGCGCTACCCGCTGGACCGCGACGGCAACGGCGTCTTCGAACGCCCCGCCGCCGGCTGGGACGACGACGCCACCGGACGCACGCTGGGCGTGTACTACCGCGTCGACAAGAAAAGCGTCGTCGACATGCAGGCCGCCATCTACGAGATCGGCGCGGTCTACGTGTCGGCCGACGTGCACGACGGCTGGGGCCTGGACGCCGCGCCCATGCCCTCCAGCCACGACAAGCTGCCGCGCATCGCGGCCATGAAGCAGAAGACCGGCGGCCACGCGTTCGCGCTGGTGGGCTTCAACGAGCGCGGCTTCGTCGTGCAGAACAGCTGGGGCACCGGCTGGGGCGCCAGCGGCTTTGCCATCCTGCCGTATGAGGACTGGGTCACCAACGCGACCGACGCCTGGGCCGTCGCTCTGGGCGTGCCGCAGGATCTGTCCGACGTGAAGGCACGCCAGGCCCCGGGCACGAAGCCGGCCAAAGGGGCGCCGGCCAGCGGCTTCCGCACGATGGCGGGACGCGGCCTGTCCGACGTGGGTGCCACGCTGAACCAGGGCGACAACCCGCGCGACGACCCCTGGCCGTTCAAGCACAGCTTCGACCACAAGCCCTACCAGCCGCTGCGCACCGACCAGGCCTACACGCACACGCTGGTGTCGGGCAACGACGGCCAGCTGATGGCCACCGACTTCACCCGCGAGCGCAACGACCGCGTGGGCCTGGCGCGCGAGCTGGTGGTGGAGCGACCGCTGAGCTGGTTCAAGGCCGGCAAGTCCAAGACCGTCAAGCTGGCCCTCTACGCCCACGGCGGCCTGAACTCCGAGGGCGGCTCCATCCAGCGCATCCGCGTGCTGGCGCCCTACTTCCTGGCCAATGGCATCTACCCGCTGTTCTTCACCTGGAAGACCGGCCCCGGCGAGACGCTGAAGTACATGCTGGAGGACTTGAAGCACCGCATCATCGACAGCGACGACCGCAGCGAGGGCTGGCTGGACCGGCTGCGCGAGGCCGCCTCCGAGGCCAAGGACCGCAGCATCGAGGCCGTGGGCCGGCAGTTCGCGCGCGGCATCTGGAGCGAGATGCGCGAGAACGCCGCCGGCGGCGCCACCACCGACCATGTGCTGGAACTGTCCGCGCGCATGCTGCGCGAACTGCGCGACGCGCTGGCCAAGAACGGCCAGACGCTGGAGCTGCACCTCATCGGCCATTCGGCCGGCTCCATCCTGCTGGGCCATCTGCTGGGTCACCTGGGCGGCGCCAAGGCGCTGGGCGTGGCCAGCTGCGAGCTGTACGCCGCCGCCTGCTCCAGCGCCTTTGCCGTGCGGCACTACGGCGGTGCCACCGACGTGCTGCCGCTGGACCGGCTGCGCCTGCACGTGCTGACCGACGCCAACGAGCGCGCCGACGGCCTGCCCAGCGCCGAGCGCGACATCTACGGCAAGAGCCTGCTCTACCTCGTGTCGCGCGCGCTGGACGACATCCGCAAGCAGCCGCTGCTGGGCATGGAGCGCGCGCTGGTCAAGCCGCAGCCCCACTGGCCCGCCGACCAGTGGGCCGACGGCGCCCACGCCGACATCGCCGCCTGGCGCAAGCTGTGGCCGGCGGGCGCGCTGCTGAACCTGGTCGAGAGCCCCAAGGTGCGCACCACCAGGACCGGCGACCAGATCGCCGCCAGCCACGGCAGCTTCGACAACAACATCGACGTGCTGACCGGCACGCTGCAGCGCATCCGCGGCCAAGCCCTTGTGGCGCCCATGGAGTGGCTGGATTACTGACAATGGCGGCATGAAATACCTGCACACCATGGTCCGCGTCCACGATCTGGACGCATCGATGCGCTTCTACCGCGATGCCCTCGGGCTGCAAGAAGTTCGCCGCTCCGAGCACGAGGCCGGTCGCTTCACGCTGGTCTACCTGGCCGCTCCCGGCGACGAGGACGCCCAGGTCGAGCTGACCTACAACTGGCCCGATGCCGACGGCAAGGCCGAGACCTACACCGGCGGCCGCAATTTCGGCCATCTGGCCTATGCGGTGGACGACATCTACGCCGCCTGCCAGAAGCTCGCCGATCACGGCGTGCTCATCAACCGCCCGCCGCGCGACGGCCGCATGGCCTTCGTGCGCTCGCCGGACGGTATCTCCATCGAGCTGCTGCAGCACGGCCCCGCGCTGGCGCCGGCCGAGCCTTGGGCGTCCATGCCCAATACGGGCTCCTGGTAACTCAAAGGGCCAGCGTGTCGGCCCAGATGTTCTCGGCCCAGCCCAGCGCATAGCCGGCTTCGGCGGCGCTGGCCGCGGCCGACACGCCGCCCGAACCGGGCACCGTCTTCATGGTCCTGTCGGCCGCGTCGTAGCGGTGCACCGAGGCCACGTGCATGGCCTCGTCCGGCGTGACGAAGCTGTAGCAGGTGTTCATCACCAGCGGCTCGGGGTTGACCGGCTCGCCCTTCAGCAACTGCAGCACGGCCGCCGCCGCCAGCTTGGCCTGCTGGTTGGCCAGGTGGCCGGACTTGGGCATGCCCGGCGCCGAGAAGATCGCATCGCCCACCACGTGCACACCCGGCGCGGCCTGGGCCTCCATCGTCTGCCAGGCTATGCCCACCCAGCGCCGGTTCACATTGGCAAAGGGCAGCGCCAGGTCGCCCGCTCGCTGCGGCGGGATCAGATTCAGCACGTCCGCCTTCACGTCCTCGAACTCGAAGCGCGCGACGCCGTCGGCCGTCACCTCCTTCAGCTCGGCATTGGGCCGGTACTCCAGCACGCCGGCGTGGTGCTGCGCGAACGCGCGCTCGAACAAGGCCTTCTTGCTCTGCACCTCGGGGTTGGCGTCCAGCACCAGCAGCTTGGCGCGGGGCTTCGCGCGGCGCAGCCACGACGCGATCAGACAGGCGCGCTCGTAAGGCCCCGGCGGGCAGCGGTAGGGTGCCTTGGGGATGCTCATCAGCACGACGCCGCCCTCGGGCAACGCCTCCAGCTGGCGGCGCAGGCCCAGCGTCTGCGCCCCCGCCTGCCAGGCATGCAGCGCGCGGCCGCTGGCATAGGCGGCGGCCAGGCCGGGCACCTCGTCTGGCATGAGGCCGATACCCGGCGCCAGCACCAGCCGGTCCCAGCGCAGCAGGCTGCGGTCAGCCAGCCGGACGGTCTTCGCCGCCGGGTCGATCGCCACGACCTCGCCGCGCAGGCGCTTCACGCCCTGCGCCTCCAGGCCCGCATAGCCGTGGGTGATGCTGGCCAGGCCGCGCGTGCCGGCGATGACCAGGTTGGACATCGGGCAGGACACGAAACCCGCATGGCGCTCCACCAGCGTGACGTCCACCGCATCGCCGCCCCACAGCTTCAGGTAGCGCGCCGCGGTGGCGCCGCCGAAGCCGCCGCCCACGACGACGACGCGGCCGATGGCCGCCTGCGGCGTCGCGCAGCCCGCCAGTGCCAGCCCGCCGGCCGCCATCAGTTGCCGGCGCGCGATCACGGCCCGGCCTGCGCTTCGAAATAGGCTGCGATCAGGCGCAGTTGCGCCTCGCTGTAGCCCTTGACGATCTGCGGCATCACCGTGCCGGCCTGTCGGCCGCTGCGGTAGTCGGCCAGCGCCGCCAGCATCACGCCGGCCTTCATGCCGGCCAGCGGCTGCATCAGGGTGCCCCGTGCCCGGCCCTGCGTGCCGTGGCAGGTGGCGCAGGTGGCCGCGAGGTTGCGGCCCGCGTTGAGGTCCTGCGCCAGCGCTGGCGCGCACGGCAGCAGCGTGAGCAACAGCAACGGCCAGACCTTCATCCGCAGTCCCTCCTCAGAGTTTGTGGGAGCGATCCCCGCGTTCAAAACCAATGGCGTCGAAGGCGCCTTCCGGCGGCGCAAAGCCGACCACCTTGAACAGCTCGCCCATCTCGTGCTCGGCCAGCAGGCGGTGCGCCATCGCGCGCTCGCCCAGCGAGGCGCCGGCCAGCAGGTCGGCGATGCCGCAGTTGAGCAGGAAATTGGCCTGGCTGGTGTAGCCCAGCACGACCAGGCCCGCATCCTGGCCCGCCAGCGCGACGCCGGTGAAGTTGACGTGGGCGGTGATGTCCTTGTCACCCACGGCCTGCAGCGGGTCGGGGTCGGCCAGGTGGCCCTGGTGGCACATCAGCGTGCCGCCGCGGCGCTGCGGGTGGTAGTACTCGGCCTCGGGGAAGCCGTAGTCGATGAAGAAGGC
>CBFGPX010000176.1:0-9398 GCA_965650725.1 uncultured Comamonadaceae bacterium
CCGCCGTCTGGCGCGCACGGCTCAGATCGCTGGAATAGACGGCGGCAAAGGCCTCCTCGGCCAGCGCTTCGGCCAGACGCCGGGCCTGCGACAGGCCGAGGGGACTGAGCGGAATGTCGGTGTGGCCCTGGATGCGCGTGGCGCGGTTCCACAAAGTCTCGCCATGACGGATCAGCACGATCCGCGTCGCCTGTTCCAGCACTACACGCCCCAGACCACGTCGGCGTCTTCGCGCACACTGCGCTGCATCAGTTCCAGCAACGGCCAGGCGCGCTGGCGCAGGCTGACGCCCTGGCGGCGCGGTGCGGGCTCGCCGGCAGCCTTGGCGTCCTCCACGGCCTGCTGGAACTGCGCCTCGTCGGCGGCGACACCGGCTTCCAGCGCCTGCATCAGCCGTGGTAGGTCAGCCGCCTGGAAGATGCCGCGCGGGGCGGGCTCGCGCGCCATGAGACGCAGCAGCGCATCGCCGGACTCGGCCAGCAGGGTGACGTCCGCACCGGCCTTGGACTTGAAGACGTAGAGCATGGCGCCATTGTGGCGCCTCGCGCTCCTCAGCCGTTGCCGGCCAGGCCCAGCCAACCGGACACCGCCGCGTCGACCACGTGGCGACGCGGGCGCACACGCCGCTCGAACTCTTCGGGGCCCAGCGCCGGCGCGTACAGATAGCCCTGGAATTCATGGCAGCCGGCTTGCGCCAAAAAGTCGCGCTGGGCCTCGGTCTCGACGCCCTCGGCGATGACTTGCAGCCCCAGCGCCCGCCCCATCTGCACGATGGCGTTGGCGATGCCGGCGTCGCTCGCGTCGCCGGGCAGGCCCTTGACAAAGCTTCGGTCGATCTTGAGGCGCTGGATGGGGAAGCGCTTCAGGTAGGCCAGCGACGAGTAGCCGGTGCCGAAGTCGTCGATGGACAGCGTGACGCCCAGGCCGGCCAGGGCCTGCATGCGCTTGAGGCCCTCGTCGGCATCGCCCAGCAGCACGCCCTCGGTCAGCTCCAGCTCCAGCATGCTGGCCGGCAGGGCAGCATCACGCAGCGCGGCAGCGACGTTCTCGACGAAATGCGGCTGATGGAACTGCAGCGCCGACACGTTGACGGCCACCGGCATGCGCAGGCCGCGGCTCAGCCAGTGGGCGGCCTGCTCCACGGCCTCGCGCAGCACCCAGTCGCCGATGGCGACGACGAAGCCACTCTCCTCGGCCAGCGGGATGAAGTCGGCCGGCGAGATGTCGCCGCGCTGCGGGTCGCGCCAACGGATCAGCGCCTCGGCGCCGATGACGCGGTCGCTGCCCAGTTCCACCTGGGGCTGGTAGTACAGCCTGAAGTGCCCCTCGGCCAGCGCCTGGCGCATGTCGTGGTCCAGCCGCATGCGCGACAGCAGGTCAACCTCCTTGCGCGGTACGTGGAAGCGGAAGCCTGCGCGGCCGCTCTCCTTGACCCAGTGCATGGCGCGCTCGGCGCTGGCCATCAATTCGTCCGGCGTGGCGCCATCGCCCGGGAACAGCGCGATGCCGCAGCTGGCGGTCACGGTGAAGCTGAGGGTGTCGAAGCTGAAGGGCTGGGCCAGCAGTTGCTGCACGCGGCGGGCGCTGGCCTCGGCCTCGAACAGCTGGGCGCCATCGATCAGCAGCGCGAACTCGTCGCCGCCCAGCCGCGCCAGCGTGTCGTTGGGGCCGACGGCGCCGCGCAGGCGCTCGACGATCTCGCGCAGCACGCGGTCGCCATAGGTGTGGCCCAGCGTGTCGTTGATCTGCTTGAATCGGTCCAGGTCCAGATGGATGAGGGCAAAGGCCGGTTGCGGCTCGCCGGTGGCCACGGCCGACATCTGCTGCACGATGCGGTCGGCCAGCGCCCGGCGGTTGGGCGCGCCGGTCAGCACGTCGGAGCGGCCCAGCTCCTCGATGCGCTGGTGTGCGGCCAGCTTCTCGCTGAGGTCGCGGAAGGAGAACACGCGGCCGATCGGCTCGCCGCGGCTCATCTGCGGCAGCGAGACCTGCTCCAGCACGCGGCCGTCGGCCAGGCGTAGCACGTCGCTGGAACGCATCAGGGGCGCATCCAGCAAGGCCTCGATGCGCAGGCGGTACTGCTCGCCGTCGCGCATGACGCGCTGCAGGCTCAGCCACAGGCCGGCATCGCCAGGCTCATGCTGCAGACCGCCGGGCAGACCCCACAGCTTGGCAAAGCGGCGGTTGAAGCTGCGCACGCGGCCTCCCAGGTCCACGACCAGGATGCCGTCCGCCGTGGATTCCAGCGTCGCGCGCAGCTCGGCCAGCAGGGTCTCGCGCTCGGCCTCGGCGCGGCGACGGCGCGTCTGGTCGTGCAGCAGCACCAGCCAGTAATGGCTGCCGTCGGGCGTGTGGATGGGGCTGATGGCGCGGCTGACCCAGCGCGGCTGGCCGTCGCTGTGGGTCAGCACCGTGTCGGAGCGGATGCGCGCAAAGGGGTCGCGTGCGGCGCCCTGCCAGAAGGCCTCGTCCTCCAGCGATCCGCACAGCGACGCGGGCGCCTGGCCCAGCGCCCGCTCGGGCTTGAGCCCGAGCAGCCGCAGTGCGGCCCGGTTGATGACGCAGACCGTCAGGTTCTCGCCATCGACCAGCCAGGCCGGTTCGGGCAGGCCTTCGAGCAGGGCTCCGATGACGGGCGCCACCTCGTTGACGCGAGGGCGCGCCAGGGGCGCCTCGCGGCTGGCGTTCACGCGGTCAGCTCCCCGGGCCCGGTATGGATGGCGTCGAAGAAGTAGGCAATGCGGGCGCGCGGGCTGAGGTAGTCCAGCGAGGCCCGTGGCAGGAATTGCGGCTTGAGGCTGCGCCGGATGCCCAGGTCGGGCATCTCTTCGAGGTTGAGGATCAAGGCGTCCTCCTTGGGGATCTTGATGTCGTGCACCATGACCCGCGGCTTCAGCGGTCGCGCTGAATTGACGGAGACGACCAGCGCGTAGCGATCGTCTGTGAGCTGCACGGTGGAGCCCGGCGGGTAGACGCCCATCATGCGGATGAAGGCGTTCAGCATGGTCGCGTCGAAGCGGTTGCGCCCCTGCGCGAACATCAGCGACAGCGCCTCATGCGGCGTCATTGCCTTGGACGTGATCAGCGGGTTGCACAGGCCGTCGAAGCGGTTGACCAGCGCGACGATGCGCGCACCGGTGCTCATGCGGTCCATGTTGATGCGCTGCGGGAAGCCGCTGCCGTCGGCGTGCTCGTGGTGCTGGGCAATGATGAGCAGCGGCGCCGGCGCCAGACCCATGGCCTGGCCAATGGCCACGCCCTTGGCGACGTGCTGCTGGTAGGCCTGGGTTTCGGCGCTCGTGAAGCTCTCGTCACGATGGCGCAGCCGCGCCGCGACCTCCTGCTTGCCGACGTCGTGCAGCAGCGCGCCGACGCCCAGGTCCATCATCTCGTCACGGCCCAGGCCGAAGGCACGCCCCAGCAGCAGCGCGATGATGCAGACGTTCAGCGCGTGCGCGGTGCTGCGGTCGCCGGCCGACTCGTTCAGCAGCCGCATATTGAGGTCGCCCTCGACCAGCATCTTGTCAAGCAGTGCAGCCGCCAGGCCCTCGGCCTGGGCGCGAGCCTCGTGGGGGGCGCGCTGAACCACGTCCATGACCCCCCGGAAGCCACTGGCGGCCTCGCCGTACTGCTCCTCGCACAGGCGCAGGGCCTCGCGCTGTGCGGCCAGCGCGCGGCGGTGGGCCTCCCGCGCCAGCTCTTCGGGCGTGGGCACGGCGGACTGGGCCGGCGTTGCCGCCGCCGCATCGGCCACGCCCTTGGCCGCAGCCTCGTCCAGTTCCGCGGGGCGCGACTGCAGCGCCAGGTCGCTCTTGGCCGGGCTCCAGCGCACCTGCGTCAGGCCCAGGCGACGCAGGATGAGCAACTGGTCGGCCGACGCGATCTTGAAACTGGACAACGGAAAGGGATGCGACATCCAGCCCAGGTCGAGATGAATGAACATCCCGACCGTCAATTGACTGACGTCGATCAATGGATCGTTTGATCTGTCCTGCATTCGCTCACACCCGCTGACCGGGCACCCCCGACTGGACCCGTTCCGGCACCGCTGCCGAACCCGGAGAACCAGCCTCCGCTATACGTGATTTGGTTTCAGGCCGCGCAAAGGCATCAGGGAAAAATCCCCTTGCGCGTCATCTCGGAGCTTAGCGCCTGATGACGACAGAAATTCTGTCCCTTCGTCGGTGCAAACGCGAAGGGATGCGGGGAGTGGGCAACGTCTGAAGTCGCCCAAGCGGGAGGATTTCGCGAATGGCGGCCGCGCGGCCGAATCGCTCAGCGGCGTGCGCGATGCGCGGCGATCAGGTCGCCGTACCACCGGGCGCTGTCTTTGGCGACACGCTGCTGGGTGTCGTAGTCGACGTGGAACAGGCCGAAGCGCTTCAGGTAACCCGAGTTCCACTCGAAGTTGTCCAGCATGCTCCAGTAGAAATAGCCCCGCACGTCGGCGCCCAGGCTCATGGCGGCGGCCAGCGCCTGCAGGTGGCTGTGCACGTAGGCGATGCGCTGCGCGTCGGGCACGCGGCCGTCGACGACGGTGTCGGCGTTGGCCATGCCGTTCTCGGTGATGTACATCGGCGGCGGGTTGTACTCGCGCGCCAGCCGCACCAAGTGCTGGGCGAACACCTCGGGGACGATCTCCCAGCCCATGTCGCTGAAGCCGCGCTTGCCCGGCCCCTTGACGGTCTTGCCGTCGGCGCCGAACAGGGCGCGGGTGTAGAAGTTGATGCCCAGGAAGTCCAGCGGCTGGCGGATGCGCTCCAGGTCGCCCGGCTCGACCCGTGGTGCGTCGGCGCCGACATGGTCGATGGCGTCCTGCGGGTAGGCACCGCGGAAGATGGGGTCCATGTACCAGCGCACGTTCAGGCCGTCGTCGATGCGCGCGGCGCGGCGATCCGCCTCGGTCGGCGCGGCCGGGAAGGACGGCGTGTGGTTGAGCACGATGCCCAGACGGGTCCGGGTCTCGGCGCGCATCGCGGCGATCGCGTCGCCATGCGACAGCATCAGGTGGTGCGCCACCTGCAGGCTCTCGGCGCGACTCTTGTGGCCGGGCGCGAACTGGGCCGTCTCGTAGCCCAACGTGGCGGTGCACCAGGGCTCGTTGTGCGTGGCGATGCTGGCCAGCCGGTCACCCAAGCGGCGCGCCACCTCGCGGGCATAGTCGGCGAAATGGCCGACGATGTCGCGCGACAGCCAACCGCCGATGCTCTCGTCCAGCGCCTGCGGCAGATCCCAGTGGTACAGCGTTGCATGCGGCTGGATGCCAGCCTCCAGCAGCGCATCGACCAGCCGGTCGTAGAAGGCGAAGCCCGCCTCGTTCCAGGCGCCCTGCCCCAGCGGCTGCACGCGCGGCCAGGAGAGGCTGAAGCGGTAGCAGTCCAGGCCCAGCTTCTTCATCAGCGCCACGTCCTCGCGGAATCGATGGTAGTGGTCGCAGGCGACGTCGATGTTGGAGGCATCGTTGATGCGACCGGGCTGGCGGCAGAACACGTCCCAGATGGACGGGCCCTTGCCGTCCTCGAAGGCGGCGCCCTCGATCTGGGCGGCGCTAGTGGCGGTGCCCCACAGGAAGTCGGCAGGGAAGGCCTGGGCGAGGCCGGCAGCGTCGAGGCGATCGGGAGCGAGGATGTTCATGGTCAGGGCTTGGGCAGCCGCGTCTTATGGCGCGGTCGGATGAAGACGGAGCGGACGATCCGCTCCGGGAGGGAAATGGGATGCGGGCGCCGGCACCGGCCAGGCCCCGCGGGTCATGGACCCGTGTATGCGCCAGCGATCACCGCTGCGGCAGCGGGGCCGGAGCCGCCCCACCGGGGCAGTCAGCCGCACGGCGGCGGCGCAGGGGGCGAGGAAGCATGCTGTCTCCTGGGCTTCTGGATCCGTCGACGCCCCACCACATCGGGGCAGCCGCGGCAAGGCATCTGAAAACACATCTTGCACGATCGCTGACAACGTTGTCAATTGGAATTGACAGCGATGTCATCGATCACACCCAAGCCTCACGGTCCAGAGAAGGTGGCACCGGGGTGCCGGCGGAGCCCTTCAGCGGGCGCGGGTGGAGTCGCGCACGATGAGCTCGTGCGCCAACACCTTGTGCAGATCGGCGTCGTCCGCCGGCGCCACGGCGTCGGCCCGCGAGGCGCCCACCAGCATCTCCACCGCCGTGCGCGCCATCTCGGCGACCGGCTGGCGGACGGTGGTCAGCGGCGGCCAGACCAGCGCGGCCGTGGGCGAATCGTCGAAGCCGGCCACCGACAGCTCGTTCGGCACGTTCAGCCCAAGCCGATGGGCAGCAGCCAGCACACCCAGCGCCATGTCGTCGTTGCTGGCGAACACCGCGGTCGGACGCTGGCGGCCGCTGAGCAGTTTGTGGGCCGCGTCGCGGCCGCTGGCAAACGTGAAGTTGCCGGGCTGAACCAGATCGGGTTCGGGCCGCAGGTCATGCGCACGCAGCGCGTTGACGAAGCCCTGGTAGCGAGCCGCACTGGCCGACTGGTCGGCCGGCCCCTTGATGAAGGCGATGTGCCGGTGCCCCAGGCTTAGCAGCAGGTTGGTAATCTCTTCGGCCGCATGCACGTCGTCCATGCGCACCGAGGGCACGCCGCGAATGTCGCGCTCCGGGGACATCAGCACGCAGGGCGTGCCGCTGTCGCGCAGCGCGGCCAACACCTCGGGGTTGTCGCACAGCGGCGGCGTCAGGATCATGCCGTCGGGCCGCAGCGCCAGCACCATGCGGTCGATCTGCTGGCGCAGGTCGGGCGCATCGTTGTGCAGCGACTCGACGACGAGGTGATAGCCCAGCTCGCGACAGCGCAGCGTGGCGCCCTGCTGGACGCTGCCGACAAAGATCGCGCTAGGGTCGTAGTAGAGCAGGCCGATCAGGAAGGACCGTCCGCCTGCGAGGCTGCGCGCCGACTGCTTGGGCCGGTAGCGCAACGCCTCCACCACCTTGAGTACCTGATCCCGGGTGCTCTCGTGCACGCCGGGCTCATGGTTGAGCACGCGCGAGACCGTCTTGATCGACACGCCGGCCTCACGGGCCACGTCGACGATCGTGGGGGAACCTCCGCGCGCACCCATGGCAGCGAAGAATTACTTCTTCTTGGCCTTGGCTGCCGGCTTGGCGGCGGGCTTGGCAGCAGCCTTCTTGGCAGCGGCCTTGGGGTCCACGGCAGCCTTGAAGCCGGCGCCCGGGGTGAACTTGGGCAGCTTGGCGGCGGCGATCTTGATCTTGGCGCCGGTGCTGGGGTTCACGCCGTTGCGGGCGGCACGGGCGTGCTGCTTGAAGGAGCCGAAGCCCGGGATCGACACGGAGCCACCCTTCTTCACGGTGGTGACGACGGCGTCCAGCAGCGTCTCGAGGACGCGGCCGGCTTCCGCCTTGCTCAGTTCGTGCTTGGCGGCCAGGTGTTCGATCAGATCGGTCTTGTTCATGCGGGGGGTCTCGTTCAAAACGCGCCCGAACGGCTCGGGCGGGCGCGATTGTGGCCCATGCCGGCGGGCATACTCCGTCGGCAGAGTCCCGTATCCATCGCAATGTCCTCGCCTGTGCACTTTGCCTCTGTCCTCGACGCCCTGCCGCAACAGGTCTGGAAGGCCGACGCGCAAGGCCGCCTGCTGTGGATGAACGCGCGCCTGGCCGAGGCCTTGCACCGCCCGGCGCTGCCCACGCCGCTGGCGCAGTGGCTGCACGAGGACGACCGCGCCGCGTTCGAGCAGCGCTGGGTGGCCGCGCAGGCCGCCGGGCGCTTTGAGATGGAGTACCGCGTCGGCAGCCACTGGGTGCTGGCGCAGGCGCAGCGCCTGCCGGATTCGGCGCTGTGGCTGGGCACCCATACCGACATCGCCGGCCGGCGCATGGCGGAGAACCGGCTGCACGAGGCCGACGCAATCTGGAAGCTGGCGCTGGAATGCAGCGGCGACGGCGTGTGGGACTGGCATGTGCAGGCCGGGGTGGAGCACTTCTCCGACCGTTATCTGCGCCTGTACGGCTTCGAGTCCGGCGACGTGGACGCCACGCCCGAGGCCTTCGACGCGCGCACCCACCCGGACGACCTGGCCCAGATGGCGCAGGACCGCGAGGACCACTTCGCCGGCCGCACCCCGGTCTATCACAACGAGCACCGCGTGCTGTCCAAGGACGGCCGCTGGAAATGGATATTGAGCCGCGGCATGGTCATCGCCCGCGACGCGGCGGGCCAGCCACTGCGCATGGTGGGCACGCACACCGACATCACGGAGCGCAAGCGCCAGGAAACGCTGGTCTGGCAGCAGGCCCGCATCGACACGCTGACCGGACTGCCCAACCGGCGCGCGCTGCGCGAGCGCATCGAGCGCGCCCTTGCACAGCGCGCCCTGCGCGGCGAGGAACTGGCCGTGCTGTTCGTGGACCTGGACCACTTCAAAGAAGTCAACGACTCGCTGGGGCACGACGTGGGCGACGCGCTGCTGGTGCAGGTCGCCGGCCGGCTGCAGAGCTGCATGCCCACGGATGACGCCGGCAGCGGCACCGTGGCGCGCATGGGCGGCGACGAGTTCACCGTGCTGCTGGCCGCGCCACTGGTGGCCCCGCAGGCCGAGCGAATCGGGCATGGCATGTTGGAAGCCCTGTCCGAAGCCTTCCTGGTCGCGGGCGAGCGGGTCTATGTGTCGGCCAGTATCGGCGTCAGCCTGGCGCCGCGCGACGGGCTTGAGATCGAAGCCTTGTTCAAGCATGCCGACCTGGCGCTGTACGAGGCCAAGCGCGCCGGCCGCAACCGCATGGCCATGTTCACGCCGGCGCTGCACGTCGCGGCCCAGCGCCGCGCCCGGCTGGCCAGCGAGCTGCGCGAGGCGCTGCGGCTGCAGCAGCTCAGCCTGGTCTACCAGCCCATCCTGTCGCTGCGCGACCCCGCTGCACCGCCACGCAAGGCCGAGGCGCTGCTGCGCTGGCACCACCCCCAACTGGGCGAGGTCAGCCCGGCGCAGTTCATCCCCATCGCCGAGGCCACCGGCCTCATCGTGGACATCGGCGATTGGGTGTTCCGCGAGGCGGCGGCCCAGGTCCGGGCCTGGCGCGCGGCCGGACATGATGGTTTCCAGATCAGCATCAACAAGTCGCCGGTGCAGTTCCTCAGCGAGCGCAGCCACCGCCTGCAGCCCGATTGGATTGCCCACCTGCGCGGCCTGGGTCTGGGCGGCGATGCGCTGGCGGTGGAGATCACCGAAGGCCTGCTGCTGGAGCGCGACGAGGCCGTGGCCGAACGGCTGCGTGCACTGCGCGACGCGGGGCTGGCCATCTCGCTGGACGACTTCGGCACCGGCTACTCGTCACTGAGCTATCTGCAGCATCACGACATCGACACCGTCAAGATCGACCGCAGCTTCGTCGCCGGGCTGGAGCGTGGCGGCAAGGCGCTGGC
>CBFGPX010000177.1:0-9318 GCA_965650725.1 uncultured Comamonadaceae bacterium
GCTGCGGGTGGTAGTACTCGGCCTCGGGGAAGCCGTAGTCGATGAAGAAGGCCGCGCCGCGCTTCAGCGCGCGGGCCAGCGTCTGCGTGAAGGCCTCGGCCTGAGGGTGGATCTCGGTGACTGTGCCCGGCACGAAGCCGGTGTCCAGCGGCGGGTGCAGCATGCTGTCGCGGTCCTCGAACGCAAAGCCCTCGCCCGACGACACGACGCCGCGCTCGCGCCACACCTGGCCATCGAAGGCGATCAGCTGCACCGGCATCGCGTCCAGCACCTCGTTGCCGATGACCACCGCCTCGATCTGCTCGGGCAGCGCGTCCAGCCATTCGACGCGGGCCCTCCAATGCGCCAGGCGCTCTTTCTGGCGCTCGCGCAGCTCGGCCGACAGCTCCACGATGCGGTAGCGCGCCAGGCCCGCACCGAGCGCGTCCAGCTCGGCGATCAGCTGCGCGGCCAGCGCGCCGGAGCCGGCGCCGAACTCCATGACGTCGCGGCAGCCGCTGGCGTCCATGGCCTGCGCGAGCTGGCGCGCCAGCGCGCGGCCGAACAGCGGCGACATCTCAGGCGCGGTGACGAAGTCAGAGCCCTGCGAGGGCATGGTGCCAAACTTGCGCCGGCCGCCCGCGTAGTAGCCCAGGCCCGGCTCGTACAAGGCCATGCTCATGAAGCGGTCGAACGGCAGCCAGCCGCCCTCTGCGGCGATCTGCGCGCGGATCTTGTCGTTCAGATTCATCTTGCCTTGACCCAGGCCTCGAACTCGGCCGCCGGCATGGGCGCGCCGACCAGCTCGCCCTGGAACTGCTGGCAGCCCCAGCCGGCCAGCAGCTGCCACTGCGCCGCCGTGCGCACGCCCTCAGCCGTGACCGTGAGGCCCAAGCCCACGGCCATCTGCACGATGGCGCGCGTGATGGCCTGCGCGCCGCCGTCGTCGGGCAGGCGGGCGACGAAGCTCTGGTCGATCTTCAGCTTGTCCAGCGGCAGCTCGGTCAGGTGGGCCAACGAGGTGTAGCCGGTGCCGAAGTCGTCCACCGACACCGTCAGCCCCAGCGCGCGCAGCTGGGCCAGCGTGGCCGGCGCGTGCTCGATGTCGTCGATCAGCATGCGCTCGGTCAGCTCCAGCTCCAGCCACTGGCCCTTGGCGCCCGACTCGGCCAGCACGCGCTTCACCGTGTCGGCAAAGCCGTCCAGGTGGAACTGCATGCGCGACAGGTTGACGGCGATGCGCATGGGCCCATGGCCCTGCGTCAGCCCCTGCTCGCGCCAGCGCCGCGCGGTCTGCGCGGCCTCGCGCAGCACCCACTCGCCCAGCGCCAGCATCAGGCGGTGGCGCTCGGCGACGAAGATGAAGCTGTCCGGCGACAGCAGGCCGCGCTCCGGGTGGCGCCAGCGCAGCAGCGCCTCGGCACCCGACAGCTGGCCCGTCGTGGACTCGACCTGCGGCTGGAAGAACAGCTCGAACTCGTTGCGCGTCAGGCCCTGCGCCAGCTCGGACTCCAGCACCAGGTCGGCATAGGCCGTCTCGGCCAGCGCCGACTCGAAGAACTGGTAGGTCGCGCGGCCCCGCGCCTTGGCGCGGTACATGGCCGTGTCGGCGTGCTGGATCAGCTCGTCGGCCTGGCGGCCATCGTCGGGGAACATGGCCACGCCGATGGACGGCGTGACGGACAGCGAGCGGCCGTCGGCCTTCACCGGCACCTCCACGACGGACAGCAACGCCTCCAGCACGACGACCACGTCGGCACGACTCTCCAGGTCGCTGAGCAGCACGACGAACTCGTCGCCGCCGAAGCGGCCCACCAGGTCGCTGCCGCGCAGCGCGCCGAGCAGCCGTTCGGACACGGTGGTCAGCACCTGATCGCCCTCCAGATGACCCAGCGAGTCGTTGACGCGCTTGAAGTTGTCCAGGTCGATGAACAGCAGCGCCAGCATCTCGCCCTTGCGCTCGGCGCGCTTGAGCATGCCGGTCATGCGCTCCATGAAGGCGCCGCGGTTCAGCAGCCCGGTCAGGCCGTCGTGGTGGGCCAGGTGCTGGATGCGCGCCTCGCTCTCGATGCGGTCGCGGATGTCGCGCACGATGGTCATGCGCAGCTTCTCGCCGTCGCGCTCCAGCGTGCGCACGATGAACTCGACCGGGATGCGCGTGCCGTCCTTGTGGCTCACGGCGGTCTCGTAGCGCAGCTCGCGGCCCAGGCGCATGACCTCCTTGACCTTGGGCAGCTCGTCGGGCGCGATGAAGGACAGCACGTGCCGGCCCACCATCTCGTCCAGCGTGTAGCCCACCAGCTCGCAGCAGGGCGGGTTCACGTCGGTGGTGATGCCGTCCTTGTGGAACAGGATGCCTTCCACCGTGGCCTGCATGAACTTGTCCAGCCGCGCCTGAGACTCGCGCACCGCGCGCTCGGCCAGCCGGTGCTTGGTGATGTCGTTGATGAGCACGCAGCTCGCCACGGGCTCGCCGTCCGGGCCCAGCTGCGGGATCAGGTGCACCTCGATCCAGTGCGGCGTGCCGTCGGCCTCGGGCAGCTCGCGCTCGTAGCTGACGGCCACGCGCTCGGACAGCACGCGGTCCACCGCCGGCTGGATCAGCGCCGCGGCGTCGGCGCCGATGATCTCGGCGAAGGTCTTGCCCAGGATGCTCTGCTCGGTCAGTCCGAAGGCGCCGGCATAGCCGCGGTTGGCGAACAGACAGTGCTGGGTCCTGGCGTCGTACAGCGCGATCCAGGCCGGCAGGTAGTCGGCCAGCAGCCTGAAGCGCGCAGCCTCCAGCGAGCGCGCCGCTTCATCGGCAGCGTTCATGTGTTGGAGGTCTCGCGAGCCAGACACAGGTCGTCCCAGGCTCCGGCCTTGTCCGCCGGTGATCGCAACAGGTAGGCCGGATGGTAGGTGACCACCAGCGGCAAGTCGCGCCAGCGGTGCACGCGTCCGCGCAGCCGCCCCAGCGGTTCGCTGCCGCCGCCGGTCAGCCGGCGCGCCGCCTGCAGCCCCATGGCCAGCACCACGCGCGGCTGCAGCAGCTCCACCAACCGCGCCAGCTGGGCCTCGCCGGCCTCCAGCTCCTGCGGCAGCGGCGGCCGGCCGCGCGGCGCCCGGCCGGGCACGATGGGCGCCACGAAGGCCGTCGCACCGTCGCCGCCCAGGCGCTGGTGGACGGCCGCCAGCATGCGGTCCAGCAGCCGGCCGGCATCGCCGCCGAGCAGTTCGCCCGCGGTCTCGTCGGCCTCGTCCGGCGGATCGGTGACGACCAGCCACGTCGCCTGCGGCTGCGCACCACGACCGAACAGATGGCCGCGGTGCTCGCAGGTACCGCAGGCCCGGCCATCCAGCACGGCCTCGCGCAACGCAGCGAGGTCCAGGCCCGCCAGGCTCGCCAGCACCGGCGGCGCCGCGCGGGGGGCCGGGGCTGGGACCGGCACGGGCGCCGGCGTCGGTGCCCGCGCAGCGACGGGTGCGGGTGCAGGCGGCGCTGCCGTCGGCACCCCGTCCGCCACGAGGGCCTGCGGCGCAGCGGCCGGCACGCGGAAGCCCATCTCGGCCAGCATCGCCCTCTGACGCGGGTCCCAGCTCATGCTCAGGCGGCCGCCACCGGCAGGCTCATCAGCAGCGCATCCTCGCGCGGACCCTGCAGCACCGGGTAGTAGGCGCGGCGCCGGCCGACCTCGGCAAAGCCGTAGCGCAGATAGACCTCGCGCGCGCGTTCGTTGCTGACGCGCACCTCCAGCCACAGCTGGGTCAGGCCGCGCTGGCGGCAGGCGACGACGAGGCGGTCCAGCATGACCACCGCCAGGCCGCGCCCCTGCCAGGCCGACGCGACCGTGATGTTGAGCAGGTGCAGCTCGTCCACGCCCGGCATGGCCACCCAGTAGCCCAACAACTCCGCGCGCGCACCGCGCAACACCTCGGCCGGATAGCCGGCGGCCAGCGAGTCGACGAAATTGCCATGCGTCCACGGCACCGGGTAGGCACGCCGCTCGACGGCCATGACCTCGGTCAGGTCTGGCAGCCGCATTCCGGAGGCTTCGTAAGGCGGCTGCCCGCGATCCAGCTGTGCGCTCATGCCTTGCTCAACTCGCGTTCGGCCGTCGTCAGCGCCACCTTGTCGCGCACATAGACGGGCAAGGCCTCGGCGGCATCGCGTCCCTCGCCGCGCTGCCAGGCCGCCAGCGCCAGCGCGCCCAGCGCCGCGGCGCGCGAATGCGCCTGCGGCCAGGCACGGGGCAGCGGCCCCAGCGCGTCGGCGTATTCGGTCAGCGCGGTGCCGGCGACGGCGGCCGGCTGGCCCCAGTGGGCGGCCAGCGCCGCGGGCGCGTACAGCGCCGGCGCCTCGACCACCTGCCAGGCGCCGCTGGCCCAGCGGTAGCGGGCCGCATAGATCTCGCCGATGCGGGCGTCCATCGCCACCCAGATGTCGTCGCCCGCGCCCTGCGCGCGCGCATCCTCGGCCACCAGCATCAGGCTGTCGATGGCCAGCACGGGCCTGTCCAGGCCGAAGGCCAGGCCCTGGGCGACCGCGCAGGCGGTGCGCAGGCCGGTGAAGGCCCCCGGCCCCTGGCCGAAGGCGATGGCGTCCACGTCGGCCAGCTGCATGCCGGCCTCGGCCAGCAAGGCCTTGATCTCGGGCAGCATGCGCGCCGAGGCCTGGGCGCCGCCGGCGGCCTCGAACCGCCTCGTCGCCCCCGGCGCCACGAGGGCCAGGGCCATCGTCTCGGTGGAGCTGTCAAGGGCAAGCAGAACGGGCATCGAGGCAGTTTACCGTCGGGGTCCGGCGGCCGCGCCCCTGGGCGCAGTGACAGCCGCCACCCGCCAACCAGGCGGCCCATCCTGCCATTCGCCCGCCCGACGCACCGCCCTGCAGCCGCCAGCCGCACCATGGCCGCATGAACAAGCTGCTGCACTCCCTCAAGGCCCACCGTGGCTTCATCGTCTTCCTGCTGGGCTTGGCGCTGCTGCGCACGGCGGTGGCGGACTGGAACCCCATCCCCTCGGCCTCCATGCGGCCCACGCTGCTGGAGGGCGACGTGGTGCTGGTCAACCGGCTGGCCTACGACCTCAAGCTGCCGCTGACCGACATGGTGCTGCTGCCCCTGGGCGAGCCGCGCCGCGGCGACGTGGTCACGTTCAGCTCGCCAGCCGACGGCACGCGACTCATCAAGCGCATCGTGGGCCTGCCGGGCGACCGCATCGCGATGCGCAACGGCGAACTGCTGCTCAACGGCCGGCCTCAAGTCCGGACCGGTATCCGGCACCGCGGCGAGACGATCGCACCGGGCTGGGTCGTGGACGCCGTGCGCGCCACCGAGGACCTGGACGGCCGGCCGCATGCCGTGCAGGCGCTGCCCGTGCTGGGCGTGCCACGCGATTTCACCGAGACCACGGTGCCCGCCGGGCACTACTTCATGCTGGGCGACAACTGCGACCTCAGCGCGGACTCGCGCGTCATCGGCACGGTGCCGCGCGAGCGGCTGATCGGCCGCGCCCACCGCGTGCTGGTGTCGGCGGACTGGCTGGGCGAGGACGGCTGGCGCCTGGCACCACGGTTCGAGCGCTGGGCAGCGGCCATCCGCTGATCACTCCTCCCAGCGGAAGCGCCAGATCGCGACCACCATGAAGGCCACCGTGAAGCCCAGCATGACCGCGCTGGGCAGCAAGGCCTCGGCAAAGGGTTGGGCGCGCCAGGTCATCGCGTCCAGCGCATCGACGGCCCAGCGGGTGGGCACGGCCAGCGACACGGTCTGCAGCCACTCGGGGAAGATGAAGGCCGGCACCCAGGCGCCGCCCAGCATGACCATCAGCAGCGTCGCGAGGATGGCCAGGCCGCGCGTGGCCTCGGGCGTGCGCCCCAGCGCGGCCACCAGCAGGCCGAAGCTGGCGGTCAGCAACGAGAAGCACACCAGCACCAGCGCGAAGCCGGCCAGGCTGCCCAGCACGCGCACGCCGAAGCCGGCAATGGCGACCGCGTAGATCACCGCGAAGACGATCAGCGAGATCAGCGCGCTCGCGGCGACCCGGCTGCCCAGCAACTGGGCGCGCGACAGCGGCGCGGCACGCAGCCGCTTCCACAGGCCCAGGCGGCGCATCAGCAGCAGGCCCACGGCCATGTCGATGCCGGCCATCAGGATGAACTGCACGCCCATGCCGGCGAACGAATGCGCATAGCTGTTGTAGGCCGCCGGCGCCGCGTTGGCCGTCGACTGCAGGGCCTCGATCTCGCGCGTCGTGTAGGGCATGGACAGCCCGCCGGAGCCGGCGCCCGACGCCGCGACCTCGCCGCGCTGCACGTCGCCGATGGCGGCAAACATCCTCGTCAGCGCCTCGCGCTGCGCGGCGGGCACGCCGGTGGCGTCGCGCACCTGCTGCTGCATTTCGCCCAGCGACGCCGGGCTGAAGCCGGTGCGGCTGACCTCCTGCATCAGCGTCTGCGCCAGCAGGCCGCGCACGACGGCCAGCACGCTGGCCTGCGAAGGGTCGTAATGCAGTTCGATCTCGGGCTTGGGCGCGGCACCGAACAAGGCCCGCGCTGCCTGCTCGCCCAAGCCCTTGGGCAGCACGGCCACGGCGCGCAGCTTGCCCGCACGCACCTGCTCCAGCAACTGGGCCGGATCGCCGACCGAGGTCTTCAGCGACGGCTCGGCCTGCAGCGCCGCGACGACGCGCTGCGACAGCAGGCTGCCGTCTTGGTCGACCACGCCCACGGCGATGCCGGCAGGCTTGCTGCCGCTACCGAACAGGCTGCCGAAGAAGGCCGCGATGAGCACCGGCGCGACGATGCTCATCAGCAGTGCGCGGCGGTTGGAGAAGTGCAGCTTCAGTTCTGCACGGACGAGGGCGAGCAAGGCTTGCATGGTCGGTTCCTGTCAATCGCGCAGGGCGCGGCCGGTGAGCTGGAGGAAGACGTCTTCCAGCGTGGCGCGCGCCGTGGCGAGGCCGCGCACCCGCACACCCCGCTCGGCCAGGGCCGCCAGTGCGGCAGCGGCATCCCGGCCCACATCGCGCAGGCTGAGGTCCAGCCGCTGGCCAGCGCGCTTCATGCCGGGCAGGCCGGCCAGCACCGCATCGTCGGGTTCGCCGTCGAGTTCGATCTGCAACGTCTGCGCGGCCGGCAGCAGCGCGAACAGCTGCGCCTGCGTGCCGCTGGCGACGACGCGGCCGTGGTCGATGATGGCGATGCGGTCGGCCAGGCGCTCGGCCTCTTCCATGTAGTGCGTGGTGTAGATCAGGGCCTTGCCGGCCGCCTTCAGCGCCTCCAGGTTGTCGAAGATCGCGTTGCGGCTCTGCGGGTCCACGCCGGCCGTGGGCTCGTCCAGCAGGATGACCTCGGGGTCGTGCACCAGCGCGCAGGCGATGTTGAGTCGCCGCTTCATGCCGCCGGAGAAGGTGGCCGGCCTGTCCTTGGCGCGGTCCGACAGGCCCACCATGGCCAGCACCTCGTCGGTGCGGCGCCTCAGCAGGTCGGGGGCCATGCCGTACAGCGCGCCGAACAGCTCCACGTTCATGCGCGCGGGCAGGTCCTCGTACAGCGCGATGTCCTGCGGCACCAGGCCGATGCGGCGCTTGTAGCCGGCCTCGTCGGAGGCCAGGCTCACGCCGCCCGCCAGCGTCACGCTGCCGGCGTCGGGCGCCGTCAGGCCGCAGA
Organism: uncultured Comamonadaceae bacterium; assembly: GCA_965650725.1. Lineage (GTDB taxonomy): Bacteria > Pseudomonadota > Gammaproteobacteria > Burkholderiales > Burkholderiaceae_C > Pelomonas. The sequence continues at coordinate 7,628 of CBFGPX010000177.1, forward strand.
TCATGCCGACCGTCGTGGACTTTCCGGCGCCGTTGGGGCCCAGCAGGCCCAGCACCTCGCCGGGGCGCAGCGCGAGCGCCACCTCGTGCACGGCCACCCGCTCGCCATAGGCCTTGCGCAGGCCGCGGGCCACGAGCACTTCGCTGTCATTCATGCCATCGCCTCCTGAACCGAATGCGCTGGATGCTAGGCAGGCCGGCAACGCCGCGCGACCGGCCGACGACGGATGGCATGAAGGCGGCGTGAATCGACGAGCCGCGGAATGAACAGCAGGGACCGCAGCAACACAGAGCGCCCCGCGCCGGCGCGCAAAGCACCTGATCGATACATCAGGTCGCCACAGCCCCGAGCCAGAAACATTCGATAACACGCAATGTGCAAGTTCACTCGATCAAATCGTGCAACTTCATGATTGTTTCGATAACCTATGCAAGGTTCCAGAAACCTTTGAAGTCATATGTTCCTCCGTCGTTTGAACCTGAGCCTGCCTGCCGACCGCGCGATCGCGACCGAGTTGTTTCTGGCCAGCGCTGGATACGAGGTTCAGAGCTTTGGCCGTCTGCCCTCGGCGGAAGATGGCGATCAGCTACACGACCGCTTCCCCGACGCATGCCCGGCCGAAGATCGGCTCAGCTTCGTGGCCTACCGGCGCAATGAGCCGCTGGCGCTCATTCAGGTGGCCTTGCATCGGCCGGTCCCGGACGCCGCCACCTTGCTACTGCTGCTCGTGCGGCCCGGCGAACAGCGCCAGCATGTGGGGTGCGAAATCGTCGAACGTCTGAGCCGCCAGGCCAGGAACTGGCCTGGCATCGCACGCTGGGAACTTGGCGTGCTGGAGACGAATCTGGCGGGTCTGGCGTTCTGGCGCCACTGCGGCTTCAAGTCCTTCGAGATCGGCGTAGCCCACCCCGAGTTCAAGGCCGGCATGCGCTGGATGCGCAGGCCGATCAAGGGCCGCCCTATGTGCCAGAAGGCGGGCCAGCAGGACGACGATGCGAACGTGTTTGCAGGCCGGCTGCTATCCCGCCTGGGCTGACCCCCTCAGCCGGCCAGCGCCCGGCCAATCAGGATCTTCTGCACCTCGCTCGTACCCTCGTAGATCTGCGTGACGCGCACGTCGCGGTAGATGCGCTCCACCGGAAAGTCGCTCAGGTAGCCGTAGCCACCGTGGATCTGGATGGCGTCGGAGCAGACCTTCTCGGCCATTTCGCTGGCGAACAGCTTGGCCATGGCGGCCTCCTTCAGGCAGGGCCGGCCGGCGTCCTTCAGCGCCGCGGCATGCCAGATCAGCTGGCGCGCCGCCTCGATCTGCGTGGCCATCTCGGCCAGCCTGAACTGCACCGCCTGGTGCTGAAAGATGGGCTGGCCGAAGGTGACCCGCTCCTGGCTGTAGCGCAGCGCCGCCTCGAAGGCCGCGCGCGCCATGCCCACCGACTGCGACGCGATGCCGATGCGCCCGCCCTCCAGGCCGCTCAGCGCGATCTTCAGCCCCTGGCCTTCGTCGCCCAGCCGGTTGGCGGCCGGCACGCGGCAGCTCTCGAACAGGATCTGCGCCGTGTCGCTGCTGTGCTGGCCCATCTTCTCCTCGATGCGCGCCACGGTGTAGCCGGGCGTGACGGTGGGCACCAGGAAGGCACTGATGCCCTTCTTGCCGGCGGCCTTGTCGGTCACGGCCATGACGATGGCCACGT
>CBFGPX010000178.1:0-9293 GCA_965650725.1 uncultured Comamonadaceae bacterium
AGCAGCAGCGCGGCCAGCGCCAGCAGCGCGTCGATGGTCAGGCCCGCGCCCAGCGCCAGCGCGGCGTCCAGGCTCAACGACTGCAGCCGCACGAACTCCGGCGCCAGGCTGCGGCTCAGGTGCACCAGCAGCATCAGCACGCAGGCGGCCTTGGCGACCGTCATCGCGAAATCGCCCCAGTGCTTGCCCGATACCAGTCGGCCCAGGTTGGCCGCGGGGCTCAGGCGCTGCATCTTGGGCATCCAGTTGCCCGGCGCGAACAGCAGGCCGCCCGGCACCACGCCGGTGAGCAGTGCCGCCAGCGGCAGCACCAGCAGCGGCAGCACCAGCTTGCCCGTCAGCCACAGCGTGCCGATGAACAGCGCATGGCCGGCCTCGGCGTCCAGATCGGTCGGCGCCAGCGCCAGGCGGAACAGACGGCCGAAGTCGTCCATGTACTGCGGCGTCAGCAGCACCAGCAGCTTGAAGCTCAGCAGCACGCCCACGGCCATGCCCAGATCGCGCGAGCGCGCCGCCTGGCCCTGCTCGCGGGTCTTGCGCAGCTTCTGCTGCGACGGCTTCTCGGTCTTGTCGCCGCTGCCGGACTCAGCCATGGCCACCCCCCGCCTTCAGGCCGTGCTCCAGCAGGTCCAGCCAGCGCCGCGTCATCTCCAGGTAGTGCGCGGGCACCTGCGACAGCATCTGCGTCAGCATGAACAGGCCGAACAGCGTGACGACGGCGAAGCCCAGCGAGAACAGGTTCAGGCTGGGTGCGATGCGGTTCAGCAGGCCCATGCCGATCTGCACCATCAGCGTGGCGAACACCACCGGCAGCGCCAGCAGCAGCGCGGCCGAGAACACCCAGGCCAGGTTGTAGACCACGGTCTCCATCGACAGCGACAGCAGGCCCGAGCCCACCGGCCAGGCGCGGAAGCTGCCGCCCAGCACGCTGACCAGCAGCAGGTGGCCGTCCACCGCAAAGAAGGTCAGCATGCACAGCACGGTCAACAGCGCGCTGACCACGTCGGACGAGGCGCCGTTCATCGGGTCGTTCATGATGGCCATGGACAGGCCGATCTGCGAGGACAGCAGAAAGCCCAGCAGCGTGATGACGGCCATGGCCATGTGGAAGGCCAGGCCCAGCAGAAAGCCCAGCAGCGCCTGCTCGCCCGCCACCGCGATGCCCTGCAGCGACCAGGGCGACACGGGCAGCGCCGTGCTCTGCGAGATGGGCATCAGCACCACCGCCAGCACCAGCGACAGCAGCGCGCGGACGCTGACCGGCACCGTGGCCTCTCCGATCATGGGCGACGCCGACAGCATGGCCATCACGCGGCAGAACGGCCACCACAGGCCGGTCAGCAGCGTGGGCAGCTGGGCGTAGAGAAATTCCATGCGCGGCTAGCCGACCAGCGTTGCGGCGCGCTCGAAGATGGACACGCAGAAGTCCATCAGCGTGCCCACCATCCAGCGGCCCGCCAGGCCCACCACCAGCAGCGTGACCAGCAGCTTGGGCAGGAAGGACAAGGTCTGTTCGTTGATCTGCGTGGCCGCCTGGAACAGCGCGACCAGCAGGCCCACGGCCAGGCCGGGCAGCACCAGCAGGCTCACCAACAGCATGACCAGGTGCAGGCTCTCGCTCACCAGGTCCACCGCGACTTCGGGCGTCAGCATCAGAAGGCCCTCACGCTGGTGACCAGGGTGTTGACGGTCAGCGTCCAGCCGTCCACCAGCACGAACAGCAGCAGCTTCAGCGGCAGCGAGATGACCAGCGGCGACAGCATCATCATGCCCATCGCCATCAGCACGGACGACACAACCAGGTCGATGACCAGGAAGGGGATGAACAGCATGCAGCCGATCTGGAAGGCCGTCTTCAGCTCGGACAGCGTGAAGGCCGCCAGCTTGACGGTGAAGGCGTGGTCCTCGGGCTTGGCGACGTTGTCGGCGCCGGCCAGCTTGGCCACCTGGGCCAGCGCGGTCTTGCTGGTCTGCGCCAGCATGAATCGCGAGATGGGCGCCTCGGCGATCTGAAGCGCCTGCGTCAGCGTGATCTTGTCGCTGTCGTAGGGGATGACGGCGTCGTTCCAGATCTTCTCGCCCACAGGCCGCATCACCAGCAGCGTGAGGATGAGCGCCACGCCGGTCACCAGCCGGTTGGGCAGGCCCTGCTGCAGGCCCAGCGCCTGGCGCAGCAGCGACAGCACGATGACGAAGCGCGTGAAGCTGGTCATCATCAGCACCAGCACGGGCAGCAGCCCGAGCAGCGTCATGATGATGAGCACCTGGCTCTTCACCGTGAAGTCGCCGCCGGGGCCGCCGGCGATCTTGATGGCGTTGTCCGCCCAGGCGGGCGCGGCGGCCAGCAGCAGGACGAGCAGGGCCGCGGCGGGCGGCCGTAGACGCTTCATGGCTGCAGGCTCTCCAGGTCCAGGCCAGCCACTTCGAGGATGCGCAGCCCGTAGTTGTCGCCCGAAACGACCACCTCGGCGCGGCCTATTGGCGTGCCGTTGACCTTCAGCGTCAGCGGCTCGCCGGCCAGCGTGTCCAGCTCCACCACGCTGTCGGCGCCCAGTGTGCTCAGCTCCTGCAGCGACATGCGCGCCTCGCCCACCTCCAGCGTCAGCGTGACGGGGATCTTGCGCATCAGCGCACCCAGGTCGCGCTTGGGCGCCGCGGGGGCGGCCGCGCCGCCGGGCAGGCCCAGCAGCTCGGGCGAGGCGTCGTCCAGGCCGGTCAGCAGCTGGTCCAGCGTGTGGGTGTTGTCGTCGATCATGGGGTTCTCACTCGGCGTCTTGGAAAGAGGTCAGGCACAACTTGCCCTGGTGCTCGGCCACGGTGGCGGTGAACAGGCGCTTGCCGTCCACGAGCACGTCGCTGTCGCGCAGGCGTATGGGCAGCAGGCTGCCGGGGCGCAGCGCCAGCAACTCGCCCAGCGACAGCTCGTGCTGCAGCAGGCGGGCCTGCAGCTTCAGGTTCAGCAGGCGGGGCAGGTCTTGCGGGGCCACCAGCGGCGGGCGCGTCCGGCTGGGCGCAAGGCGGGCCAGCAGCGGCGCCAGATAGTCGGGCGCCAGCGCGATGACCACGCGGCTGGCCAGGCCTTGCTCGGCTTCGCGCAGCGTCAGCTTCAGCAGCCAGCTGCCTTCGGGCAGGCCGGGCGCCATGGTCGGGCGCAGCTCGGGCGTGGGCGTGTCGGCCTCCAGCAGCGAGGCCAGCGTGGTGTCCAGCAGCAGCCGTGTCAGCTGTTGCTGCACGCGTTCCTCGCTGCTGGTCTCGGGCTGGCTGCCGGAGGCGTTGTCACCATAACGCCTTGACATGACGGAAAGCAGCAGCGGGCGCTCCATGCGGCAGGCGAGCAGGCCATGCGAGCCCTTGCCGGCCAGCCAGCGGCCCGCACCCACCACACCATCCAGCGGCTGGAAGACCAGTTCGCCGACCGCGTACTGGCTGCGCCAGCGCCGGTTCAGCTGCAGGCGAAGGGTCTCGTCCAGGCGCTCGCGCAGCGTTTCGGCAAAGCGCGGCAGCAGGTGCACGGGGCGGCCCAGGGCACGCGGGTCCAGCCAGGGTTGGCAGGGCGGCGGGGTGGACTCGGCGGTCCCGTGGGATGGGCGCGGCATCGGTGGATCCTTTGTTTGGATGGTGCGCGCGGCGGCACCCTGAATATCTGTTGGGCGCGAATTCTAGAAAGTGGATGGGGTTTTGTGTGGTCGGGGTTAATTACCTGTTCAGGGAGGCGGAAATAATTCACGACGGCGCCTGAGGTCGGGGTTTGTGACGCGCAGATGACAGCGCGCCGGCACCGGTCAGGAGATTGCGTCCAAGGTTGTTTGCGGACGGGTTTGTTGCCTTTGTTTGGTGCGCCGGCAGGCCTGGATGTGAACTTGTTCACGCTCGGCGATTTAAGGTCGGACTATTTTTGGCCGGCGGCTTGTGAGGTCTTGTTACTGCCGCTAGAGTGCAACCCTTATCAGGGCACACCCGAGCGAAAGCCGGGGTCGCAAAGCCTCCGGTCTACAACCCGGCCGGCACTCCTTGGAGGGTGCCACCGGGTCACGATAGCGGGGTTGCCAGACCTGAGTCTGCCGATCCGCGTGCTGCGCGGGTCTGTGGGTACTCTTGCCTGCCGGGCCGCTCCCCGCGGTCTGTTGTGACCTTTTTGGCGCTCGCCAGGGCTTGCCGTCGACTTGTGACCCCTTGGGGTCCGGAGGACGAAGCCTATGCATCATCAAAAGCTTTTCCTGCATGCCCGCGCCGCGATCCGGTGCGCCGGCTGCTGCTCGGCCACGCCGAGGTCCTGACGTGGCGCCGATGCGCCCCCAAGTCTCCTGATATTTGGTTTTCCCGGATCCTGTTCCGGGTTTGGCGGAGCTTTGCTCCGTGGTATCTGCCGGCTGGGTGGTATTAAAAATACTACGCCCCCTGGTTGGTTGATTTGATTTCGTTCAAGGGATTCTTTTTGAATTCAAGGAGTTTTGAATGAATGATTTTCTGAAATCGGATTCGCGCTAGATCCGTAATGGCGCGAGCGGGCCTCGCTGGCGCTTTTATCAATATTCTCATTTTGCTTCCGTCCTGACGGAGGCAAGGGTTTGTTCCGCCCGCTGTGCGGGTTTCATCGAAAGGCTTGCAGATGATTAGCACGGCAATGCCCACGGGCTTGCTCGGCATCCAGCAGGAACTGGGGCGCATCGAGCAGACGGCGCTGCGCCTAGCCGGCGGCGAGCCGCAGGCGGTCAACTTCGGCCACAGCCTGGAGCAGGCGCTGCGCGGCGTCGATGCGAAGGACCAGGCCGCTGCGGCCAAGGTCTCAGCCGTCGAACGCGGCGAGAGCGACGACCTGGTGGGCGCGATGCTGGCCAGCCAGGACGCGAGCCTGTCGTTCTCCATGCTCATGCAGGTGCGCAACAAGGTCGTCGGCGCCGTCGACGAGCTGATCAAGCTGCAGCTGTAAGGCGACACGCGCGATGCTCAAGAACCTGCAGGCCCGCCTGGGCTCCTTCTGGTCCGCGCGCCCGGCGCTGCCGGCCGGCCTGATGAAGGGTCTGGCCCCGGTGCTGGCGCTGGCCATCGCCGGCACGGCGCTGGCGCTGATGCTGATGTGGCGCGACCAGGCCGGCTACAAGCCGGTGTTCGGCCAACGCGAGCGCGTGGCCGCCGCCGACATGCTGGCCGTGCTGGACGCCGAGCACATCGCCTACCGCCTGCACCCCGACACCGGCCAGGTGCTGGTGCCCGAAGGCGAGCTGGGCCGCGTGCGCATGCTGCTGGCCGCCAAGGGCGTGGTCGCCAAGCTGCCCGCGGGCCTGGAGCTGATGGACCGCAACGACCCGCTGGGCGTGAGCCAGTTCGTGCAGGACGTGCGCTTCCGCCGCGGCCTGGAGGGCGAGCTGGCGCAGAGCATGCTCGCGCTGGACGCGGTCGATGGCGCGCGCGTGCACCTGTCCGTCGTCAAGTCCTCGTCTTTCGTGCTGAACGACGGCCAGAAGAGCACCGCCTCGGTGGTGCTGACGCTGAAGCCCGGCCGCCAGCTGTCCAACGAGCAGATCGCCGCCGCCATCAACCTGGTGGCCGGCAGCGTCGCGGGCCTGGAGCCGCAGCGCGTCAGCCTGGTGGACCAGGCCGGCAACCTGCTGTCGTCGCGCGTGGACCTCAGCGAGGGCTATGAAGGCGGCCAGGGCAACGACGCCGCGCGCCACTACCAGGACGAGGTGCGCCGCAACGTGCGCGACCTGCTGGCACCGGTGCTGGGCGAGTCCAACTACAAGCTCAGCGTCACGGCCGACGTGGACAACGACCGCGTGCAGGAGACCCGCGAGCAGTACGGCGACGCGCCGCGCCTGACCAACGAGGCCATGCGCGAGGAGTCCGACCGCGAGCGCATCGCGCTGGGTGTGCCGGGTTCGCTGAGCAACCGTCCGGTCAACGCGCCGGCCGCCGCCGCCAGCGGCGCCGATGCCGATGCGTCCAGCACGCGCCGCAATGCGTCCACGCGCCAGTACGCCTACGACCGCAACATCACGCAGATCAAGCGCAGCCGCGGCCGCCTGGCGCGGCTCAACGTGGCCGTGGCCCTGAACGACGTCGCCGCGCCCGGCGGCAAGGGCTGGGGCCCGGCCGAGCTGGAGAAGATCGAGAAGCTGCTGTCCAGCGGCCTGGGCATCAATGCCGAGCGCGGCGACCGGCTGACGGTGTCGCCGCTGGCCTTCCCGGTGGCGCCGGCGCCCGTGCCCTGGTTCGAGCAGCGCGACAACCTCGTCGAGATAGTCAGCTGGGTGGCGGCGCTGATCGCCGCGCTGGCCGCCTACCTGCTGCTGGCGCGCCCGCTGATCAAGCTGGCCCAGCAGCGCCTGGCCCCGCCGCAGCCTGCCGCCGCCGAGTTGACGCCGCTGGTGCCGCTGGACGGCGCCGCCGCCGAGCCGGCTGCTGCGCTCGGCCATGCCGGTGCCGCTGCCGCCGCGCTGCCGGCCCCGGCCATGCCGGTGGTGCCGCTGCTGGAGAACTATGAATTGCCGCCCTCCGGTTCGCCGGTGGATGTGTTGGTGGACCACCTGAAGGTGCTCGCGGCCAAGGAGCCGGAGCGCGTGGCGGAGGTCGTCAAGCAGTGGGTGCAGAAGAAAAATGCCCGAAGCGAATGATCTGACGTTAGGCGCCGACGCGGCCCTGAGCCCCGTCGAGCAGGCCGCCATCGTGCTGCTGAGCATGGGCGAGGAGCCCGCCGCGGCAGTGCTGCGCTGCCTGTCGCGCGAGGAGCTGCTGAGCGTCACGCAGGTGATGTCGCGCATGAGCGGCATCAAGGTCGAGTCCGTCAAGACCGCGCTGCAGGGCTTCTTCGACGACTACCGCGAGCAGAGCGGCGTGCACGGCGCGTCGCGCAGCTACCTGAAGCGCTCGCTGGACCTGGCGCTGGGCGGCGACATCGCCAACAGCGTGCTGAACAACATCTACGGCGACGCCATCCGTCCCAAGATGCAGCGCCTGCAATGGGCCTCGCCGCGCTGGCTGGCCGAGCGCATCGCGCACGAGCATGTGCGCATGCAGGCCGTGTTCCTGGCCTTCCTGCCGGCCGCTCTGGCCAGCGAGGTCATCGCCGCGCTGCCGGCCGACAACCGCGACATGGTGCTGCTGAACGTGGCCCGCCTGACCGAGGTGGACCGCGACCTGCTGCTGGAGCTGGAAGACCTGGTCGAGCAATGCCTGGCCGGCCTGGGCCAGCAGAGCGCCAGCGTGGAAGGCGTGCGCCAGGTCGCCGAGATCCTGAACCGCCTGCCGGGCGAGCGCGCCCAGATGGTGGAGAAGCTGCGTGCGCACGACCCCACGGTCGTCAGCGAGATCGAGGTCAGCATGTACGACTTCTTCATCCTGTCGCGCCAGAGCGAGACGGTGCTGACCCGTGTCATCGAGGAAGTGCCGCTGGAGCAGTGGGCGCTGGCGCTGAAGGGCGCCGAGGGCTCGGTGCGCGACGCCATCCTGGCCGCCATGCCGCGCCGCCAGGCGCAGAGCTTCGAGGACCTGATCCGCCGCAGCGGCCCGGTGGCACTGTCGCGCGCCGAGGCCGCGCGCGCCGAGGTCATGGCCCGCGTGAAGGCGCTTGTGGATGCCGGCGAGATCCAGGTCCAGCTGTTCGCCGAGGCGACCGTCGAGTGAGCTCATGCTGAAGTCGCCCCGCCTCCACCGCTTCCCGCCGCTGGTCCAGCTGGGCGACGCCGCCGCCGTGCCGGCCGTCGACCTGCAGGCCAGCCTGGCCCGCGGCTTCCAGGAAGGCCTGGCCAAGGGTTACGAGGAAGGTCATGCCAGCGGCCTGCAAGCTGGCGCCGACGAGGCCCGCGCGCAGGGCCGCAGCGAGGGCCAGGCCCAGGGCCGGCGCGAGCTGGCCGAACGCTTCGACGCGCTGACCGCGCCGGTGGAGGCGCTGCGCGCGCAGTGGCAGCAGTTGGTAGACGACACCCAGGCCGCGATGCGCCGCGAGGTGGTGGAGCTGGTGGAGCGCGTGGCACGCCAGGTCATCCGCTGCGAGCTGACGTTGCAGCCGGCCCAGTTGCTGGCGCTGGTGGACGAGACGCTGGCCACCATGCCCACGGCCGATGCGCCGCCCGAGGTGTTCCTGAATCCCGAGGACCTGGAGCGCCTGCGCGAGTTCTCCGCCGAGCGCGCCCAGGCCTGGAAGCTGCGCGCCGACCCGCAGCTGGCCAGCGGCGAATGCCGCGTCGTGGCCGGCGGGCTGGAGGCCGATGCCGGCTGCGGCCAGCGCCTCGCGGCCTGCATGGACCAGGTGCGCGAGCAACTGGCCCAAGACGATAAAGGGGGCGACGCATGATCGCCGCCGCGCTGCGCCGCGTTGAACTGGAGCCCGTGCCGCTGTCCACGCCCACCGGGCGCGTTGTGGGCGCGTCGGGCCTGCTGCTGGAGAGCGTGGGCAGCAGCCTGCGCATCGGCCAGCGCTGCATGGTCGAAGGCGCGGGCGGTGACTGGGTCCCGGCCCAGGTGGTGGGCTTCCGCGAGCAGGTGTCCTACCTGATGCCGTTCCGCAAGCCCGAAGGCCTGGCCACCGGCGCCCGCGTGCTGCCGGCGCCCGAGAGCCGCCTGCCCATGATCGGCCCGGCCTGGCTGGGCCGCGTCATCAACGGCCTGGGCGAACCCATCGACGGCCTGGGCCGGCTGACGGGCGAGCATCCGCTGCCGGCGCAGCCGCCCAAGGTCCATCCGCTGAAGAAGGCGCCCGTGCACCAGCCGCTGGACGTCGGCGTGCGCGCCATCAACGGCCTGCTGACGCTGGGCCGCGGCCAGCGCGTCGGCCTGATGGCCGGCTCCGGCGTGGGCAAGAGCGTGCTGCTGGGGCTGATCACGCGCCAGACCGTCGCCGACGTGGTGGTGGTGGGCCTGATCGGCGAGCGCGGCCGCGAGGTGCGCGAGTTCCTGGACCTGTCGCTGGGCGAGGCCGGCCGCAAGCGCGCGGTCGTCGTCGTGGCGCCGGCCGACGAGTCGCCGCTGATGCGCATGCGCGCCACCGAGCTGTGCCACAGCATCGCCGCCCATTACCGCGACCAGGGCCAGCACGTGCTGCTGCTGGTCGACTCGCTGACCCGCTACGCGATGGCCAAGCGCGAGGTGGCGCTGGCGCTGGGCGAGCCGCCGGCCACGCGCGGCTATCCGCCGTCCGTCTTCACGCTGCTGCCCGAGCTGGTCGAGAGCGCCGGCAACGGCGAATCCACCGCAGGCAGCATGAGCGCCATCTACACCGTGCTGGCCGAGGGCGACGATCAGCAGGACCCGGTGGTGGACACCGCGCGCGCCATCCTGGACGGCCACATCGTGCT
>CBFGPX010000179.1:0-9261 GCA_965650725.1 uncultured Comamonadaceae bacterium
GGCCGCACGGCCGCCGCGTCGGCTGCCGCGGCCGCTGCCGGCGGCCTTGGCCGGTGCCGCATCGCGTGCGCCGCGCCCAGTGCCGTGGGCCAGTTCATTGAACTGGTCGTAGATCTGGATGACGCCGTCGCCCGTCTTGCCGTACTGGCCGAAGCCGCGCAGCCAGGCGCCCTTCTCGCGCAGCCGCAGCACCAGCGGCGCGAAGTCGCTGTCGGACGACACCAGCACGATGACGTCCGGCCGCTCGTTGATGGCGATGTCCATCGCGTCGGCGGCCAGCGCGATGTCGGTCGAGTTCTTGCCGATGGCGAGGTTGACGATGGCACGCAGGCCCAGCCGCTTCATGAAGGCTTGGCTGTGATGGGCCTGCTCGGCGTTGCAGTAGGCGCGCCGGATGTGGGCTGTGCCGTAGTCCTTGAACACCATGTTCAGCGCCTGCTCGATGACGTCGGTGGCGACGTTGTCGAAATCGACCAGGAAGGCGACCTTCTTGTCTTGCGTGCTCATGCGATCAGTTTCCAGTTCAGCGTGTCGCCGCCGCGCAGCGGCTTGAGTTGCGCCTCGCCGAAGGGCACGGCGCTGGGCAGCGTCCAGGGCTCGCGCTTGAGCGTGACGGTGCCGGTGTTGCGCGGCAGGCCGTAGAAGTCGGGGCCGTGGTGGCCGGCGAAGGCGTCCAGCTTGTCCAGCGCGCCGATGGCTTCAAACGCCTCGGCATACAGCTCCAGCGCGGCGATGGCCGTGAAGCAGCCGGCGCCGCAGACCGAGGCCTCCTTCAGCTGGGCCGCATGCGGCGCGCTGTCGGTGCCGAGGAAGAACTTCGGTAGACCAGAGCCGGCAGCCTTCAGCAGCGCCTGGCGATGCTCCTCGCGCTTGAGCACGGGCAGGCAGTAGTAGTGCGGGCGCAGGCCGCCGGTGAAGATGGCGTTGCGGTTGTAGAGCAGGTGTTGCGGCGTGATGGTGGCGGCGGTGTAGCGGTCGCTGTCCGTCACGTATTGCGCGGCTTCCTTGGTCGTGATGTGCTCGAACACGACCTTGAGCTCGGGCATGGCGGCGCGCAGCGGCGTCATCACGCGATCGACGAACACGGCCTCGCGGTCGAAGATGTCGATGTCGGCGTCGGTCACCTCGCCGTGCACGAGGAACAGCAGGCCCTCGCGCTGCATGGCTTCCAGCGTCTTGTAGGTCTTGCGGATGTCGGTCACGCCGGCATCGCTGTTGGTCGTGGCGCCCGCGGGGTAGAGCTTGAGCGCGACGACGCCGGCCTCCTTGGCGCGCTTGATCTCGTCCGGCGGCGTGTTGTCCGTCAGGTACATGGTCATCAGCGGCTGGAAGTCGGAGCCCTCGGGCAAGGCCGCCAGGATGCGCTCGCGGTAGGCCACGGCCTGGGCGGCCGTCGTGACCGGCGGGCGCAGGTTGGGCATGACGATGGCGCGGGCGAACTGGCGCGCGGTGTAGGGCAGCACGCTGGCCAGCGCCGCCTCGTCGCGCAGGTGCAAGTGCCAGTCGTCAGGACGGGTGAGGGTAAGGATGTCACTCATGGCCGGTGATTGTCGTCGCCGGAAGGATGCACACTCCGCACCTGATTCAAAGGAGGCGGCTTACCCCCATCATGAACACTGCGAAACGCCTGATCGGCACCCTGGTCCTGCTGGCGCTGTTTGGCGGCGCCCTGTTCTTTGCGCTGCGCAGCAACGAGGCCACCCGGCAGATCGAGCAGGAGCAGGCGGCCATCGCGACGGCCGAGCCTTTGCGTGGGCTGATTACGGTGGAGATGGAGCCCATCTTCAAGGACGAGCGTGTGACGCGCGCGCTGGCCCAGGCCCGGCTGCCGGTGCAGGTGGCGCGGGTCGGCAGCCGCGACATGGCGGCCCGCATCGGCGGGCCGGACCAGCCGGACTTCTTCATCGCCAGCGGCGTTGTCGCCGCCAACATGATTGCCGACGCCGCCCGCAAGGCCGGCAAGACGGCCACGCAGAGCTCGCCCTTCCACACGCCGCTGGTCGTCGCCTCGTGGGAGCCGGTGGCCAGGATCCTGGCCGCCAACGGCATGGCCAGGCCGCTGGCGCCGCGGGTCTACGGCCTGGACATGGAAAAGCTGACCCAGGCGATGCTGGCCAAGCAGCGCTGGCGCGACCTGAAGGCCAGCGGCGACTACGCGGTGTCGCGCAGCGTGCTGGTCAGCACCACCGACATCCGGCGCAGCAACTCGGCCGCCATGTACCTGGCGCTGACCTCGGCCGCGCTGAACGGCGACGTGGTGGCCGACCGCGCCTCGGCGCAGAAGCACGCGGCCCAGTTGGCCGAGCTGTTCAAGCGCCAGGGCTTCCAGGAGAACTACGTCAACGGCGCCTTCGACGACTACCTGGCCATCGGCATGGGCAAGACGCCGCTGACCTTCATCTACGAGAGCCAGATGCTGGCCCAGGCGCAGAAGGGCGGCATCAAGCCCGAGATGGTGCTGATGTATCCGCAGCCCACCATCGTCAACAAGCTGGTGTTGGTGACGCTGAGCGAGCGCGCCAAGCGGCTGGCCGAGCTGCTGGTGGCCGACAAGACGCTGCAGGCCGTGGCGCTGGAGCAGGGCTTTCGCACCGGTGACGCGGCGGCCTTTGCCGCCACCGCCGAGAAGGCCGGCCTGGCGGTGGACCAGCGCCTGAACCAGGTCATCGACCCGCCGGGGTTCGACCTGATGTTTGAAATGATCGACATCGTCAGCCGGGAGATGAACCAGTGATGCGCCGTGCCCTGTTGCTGTTGAGCTTCACGCTGCTGGCCGCCTGCGGCAAGCAGGCCGACGAACCCGTCGCCGCTGCGCCGCCTGCCGAGGCCACGGCGCCGCTGCAGGTGCTGGCCACCAGCGACCTGAAGGACATCGAGCCGCTGGCGGCCAAGATCCGCGCCGCCACCGGCGTGGACGTGCGCTTCCGCTTCGGCGGCACGATGGAGAGCACGCAGGAGGTGCTCAGCGGCTCGCAGGCCGACGCGGCCTGGTTCGCCAACGCCAAGTACCTGCTCAGCGACGCGGCCGGCCAGGGCAAGGTCAAGGTGCAGGAGAAGATCATGCTGTCGCCCATCGCGGTCGGCGTCAGCAAGAGTGATGCGGCCCGCAATGGATGGGACCGGCCGGACACCCGGATGACCTGGGCCGACATCGCCCGCGCGGCCAAGGCCGGCAAGCTGCAGTACGCGCTGTCCAACCCGGCCACCAGCAACCAGGGCTTCATGGCGCTGCTGGGCGTGGTGGCCGCGGCCGGCGGCAAGGGCGAGGCGCTCTCCGCCGCCGACGTGGACCGCGGCGCGATTGCCGACTTCCTGAAGGGCTACCGCATCGTCGGCGACAACTCGACCTACTTGGCCGAGCAGTTCATCAAGTTGCAGGGCACGCGGGCCAACGCCTTCATCAACTACGAGAGCTGGCTGCTGAGCCTGAACGCCAGCGGCAAGCTGCGCGAGCCGCTGCACCTGATCTACCCGTTCGAGGGCGTGTCCACGGCCGACTACCCGCTGATGCTGCTGAACGAGGCGCGCCGCGCGGACTATGTGAAGGTGGTCGAGTACCTGAAGGGCGACGAGGCCCAGCTGTGGCTGGCGCGGCAGACGCTGCGCCGACCGATGAAAGCCGAGCTGGCGGCCCGCGTGGCCGACGTGCTGCCGCCGCTGGGCTTCCAGGTGGAGCTGCCGTTCTCGCCCGACCGGCAACTGGCCGACGGCCTGATCGACGCCTACCTGAACGAGTTCCGCAAGCCCATCGCGTCCACCTTCGTGCTGGACACCAGCGGCAGCATGCAGGGCAAGCGCCGCGAGCAGCTGGTGGAGGCCATCCACTACCTGGCCGGCGCCGACGCGTCGCTGACCGGCCGTGTCGCCAAGCTGACCAACCGCGAGCGGCTGTGGTTCCTGCCCTTCAGCAGCGCGCCGCAGGCGCCGGTGCCGTTCGAGATCCCGGCCGGCAGCCGCGTGGCCAAGGGCGTGGCGCCGCAGGTCGACACCGAGGCCAAGCTGGCCGAGTTGAAGCGTGTGCGCGACGCCGCCGACGAGCTGCGCATGGCCGGCGGCACGGCGCTGTACGACGCGGTGCTGGCCGGGCTGGAGCACATGCTGCAGCAGCGCGCCCGCAACCCGGACTACCAGTACTCGGTGGTGGCCTTCACCGACGGCAAGAACACCGTGGGCCGCAAGCTGGAAGACTTCCGCCGCGCCTACGAGCAACTGCCCGAGGACGTGCGCGGCATCCCGGTCTTCATGGTGCTGTTCGGCGAGGCCGACGCGGGCGACCTGAAGGAGCTGGTCAACATCACCGGCGGCAAGGTGTTCGATGCGCGCAAGACGCCGCTGTACGCCGTGTTCAAGGACATTCGGGCCTACCAGTGAGCGAAGCATGCGTGGTTTGATTCGATGGCTGAACGCACCGGCCAACTGGTGCGGCCTGCTGGTGGCGACCGGCGTGCTGGTGCTCAAGGCGCTGGGCCTGCTGGGCGGCCTGGGGCTGGGGGTCGCGGCGCTGGGCTATGCCGCGGGCCTGGGCGCCGGCGCGCTGTGGTGGGGCTGGCCCAGCACGAAGGAAGACGCCTGGGAGGCGCTGAAGTTCAACGACGAGGGCGACGCGCGCGAGGCCATGGGCCGGGCGCTGTCCGGCGTGCGGCGGCTGACCGAGCACAACCCCGGCGGCCGCATCCCGGCCCCGCTGGCCCAGCGCATCCAGCGCCTGTGCGAGCGGCTGGAGGGGCTGCTCAACCAGTGGGAGCGCAGCAAGGGCCAGCTGAGCCTGCAGGAGACCTTCCATGCGCGCCACATCGCCATCACCTACCTGCCCGAGGCGCTGAACACCTACCTCAGCATCCCGCCGCAGTTCGCCACCACCAAGCTGCTGGCCAACGGCAAGACGGCGCAGACCACCTTCGAGGGCGTGCTGGCCGAGCTGGAGACCAAGGTCGAGCAGCTCGGCGACGACCTCGCCTCGCAGGACGCGCAGGCCTTTCTGCGCCACAGTGAATTCCTCAGACAGAAGTTCGGCAACAAGGACATCGCATGAACACGACGACGACCGCCACGCCCGCCACCTTCACGCTGACGCCGCCCGAGGTCATCACGCCGGTGCAGCCCGTCCAGGCCGTCGAGGCCGTGCCGCTGAAGGCCGAGGTGGCCGACAAGGTGGACGAGCAGGTGCGCCGCTTCATCGAGGCGCTGGAGAAGGAAGACCTGCACAGCGAGCCCTTCAAGGCCAAGCTGGACAGCGCCTTCCAGCTGGGCCGGCAGGAGATCAGCATCGCGGCCGGCCTGATGCAGGGCAGCCTGATGCAGCGCAACTTTGTCGGCGCGACGGACACGCCGGCCTACAAGGCCATCGCCGCCATCCGCGGCCAGCTCGACGAGCTCAATCCCGGCAAGGACGGCGACCTGCTGCAGCCGCGCAAGCTGCTGGGGCTGATCCCGTTCGGCAACAAGCTGGAGGCCTATTTCCGCAAGTTCGAGAGCGCCAGCTCGCAGCTGCAGACGGCGATGACCCAGCTCTACGCGGCCAAGGACGATCTGCAGAAGGATGTCATCGACATCGAGGCCACGCGCGGCAAGCTGTGGGACGCCATGCAGGCGCTGGCCGCGGCGGCCCGCTTCGCCCGCACGCTGGATGCGCGGCTGGCCGAGCGCGTCGAGCAGCTCAAGGCCAGCGACCCGCTCAAGGCCAAGGCGCTGGAGCAGGAGGTGCTGTTCTATGCGCGCCAGAACCTGGCCGACATCCAGACCCAGCAGGCCGTCTGCGTGAATGGCTACCTGGCGCTGGACGTGCTGAAGAAGACCGGCCGCGAAATGATGATCGGCTGTGACCGCGTGGCCACCACCGGCATGAGCGCGCTGGCCGTGGCCCAGACCGTGGCGCGGGCGACCGGCAACCAGATCGAGGTCATGCAGATGCTGCAGGGCGTCAACAAGACCATTGGCGACCTCATCCACCAGACCGGCACGGCGCTGAACCAGCATGTGGACCAGACCGCCGAGTTCGCCGCCAACCCCATGCTGGGCATCCAGCAGATCCAGTCCATGTTCGACCAGACCTTCCAGGCCATGGACGCGATGGACAACTTCCGCAGCCAGGCCATCGCGACCATGGGCACCAACAACAAGCTCATCCAGGAGCAGCTGGCGCGCTCGGAGACCTATATCGACCGTGTGCGCCAGCAGCAGGCCAAGGCCGCCATGGGCGGCGCGGCCATCGACGGGCCGGTGAAGCTCTAACCGTCCAACCGGCCGGCGACCCGTTCGGCCAGCCAGTCCATGAACACACGCACGCGTCGCGGTGTGTGGCGGCGCTGGCTCATGACCAGGCGCACCGGCAGCGGCGCGGCGTCGAAGCCCGTCAGCACGCGCACCAGGCGGCCGTCGGCCAACAGGTGGCGCACGCCCTGCAACGGGAACTGCGCGATGCCGGCACCGGCCAGCACCGCGGCCTGGTAGGCGTCGGTGTTGTTGACGGTGACGCGCGACGGCAGCGTCAGGCTGCGCTCCTGGCCCGCGGCGTCCAGCCACTCGAAGCGCGGTCGGCGATCCGCCCAGACCTGGCTGTAGTGCACAAGGTGGTGGCCACCGGTCTGCAGGTCGTCCGGCGTGGCCGGCATGCCATGCCGGGCCAGGTAGTCGGGGCTGGCGACATTGACCATGCTCATCTGCCCCAGCGGCCGCGCCACCAGCAACGGGTCGTGCACGGCACCCACGCGCAGCACGCAGTCGAAGCCCTCTTCCACCAGGTCCACGCGCCGGTCGGTGCAGCTCAGCTCCACCGTCAGCCCGGGGTGTGCCGCGAGAAACTGCGGCAGCGCAGGCAGCACGGCGTCCAGCGCCAGGCGCACCGGCATGTCCACACGCAGCCGGCCGGTGAGCTGCTGGTCCTGCTGGAACAGCGCCTCGATCTCGCCAGCGTCGGCCAGCAGCGCCCGGGCGCGCTCGGCCAGCAGTTCGCCGTCCGGCGTCAAACTGACACGCCGTGTCGTGCGCTGGAACAGCCGCGTACCCAGCCGCCCCTCCAGGTCGCGCACGACCTGGCTGACACGGCCCTTGGGCAGGCCCAGCTCATCGGCGGCCCGGCTGAAGTGGGCCAGCTCCGCCACCTGCAAAAAGACGCGCAGCGCGCCCAGGTCGATATTGGATGACATTCAGAACACAGTCATTTCAATTTCTTCTACTTTATCCATTTCATGGCGACCAATAAATTCTCTCCATCCCAACCCCACCGGAGAGCTTCATGACCACCACCCCCATCACCCTGATCACCGGCGGCAGCCGCGGCCTGGGCGCGCAGATGGCGCTGGCGCTGGCGCGCGATGGCCACGACATCGTGCTGACTTACCGCGAGGCCGCCAGCGCCGCAGACGCCGTCGTCACCCAGATTCGAGCATTCGGCCGCCGCGCCATGGCGCTACCGCTGGACGTGAGCGACGCGGCCGGCTTCCCGGCCTTCGCAGCGGCCGTGCGCGACGGTCTGGCCGGCTGGGGCGCCAAGCAACTGGACGGCCTCATCAACAACGCAGGGATGGGCGTGCATGCGCTCTTCGCCGACACGACGCCAGACCAGTTCGACGCGCTGGTCGCCGTGCACCTGAAGGCGCCCTACTTCCTGACGCAGGCGCTGCTGCCGCTGCTCGCCGACGGCGCCCGCGTGCTGAACATCTCCAGCGGGCTGGCGCGCTTCTCGCTGCCGGGCTATTCGGCCTATGCCGCGATGAAGGGCGGCGTGGAGGTGCTGACGCGCTACCAGGCCAAGGAGCTGGCCGCGCGCGGCATCCGCGTCAACACGCTGGCGCCGGGCGCCATCGCCACCGACTTCGGCGGCGGCGCGGTGCGCGACAACGCGGAGCTGAACTGCTTCGTCGCCTCCGTCACGGCGCTGGGCCGCGTGGGCGAGCCCGAGGACATCGGCGGCGCCGCGGCCGCGCTGATGCGCCCGGGTGCGGCATGGATCACGGGGCAGCGCATCGAGGCGTCGGGCGGCATGTTCCTGTAAGGGACATGCATCCAAGCGCGAGGTAGACGCGTATAAACCGCCAGCCCTCACTGATGGAGACGTCATGACCCGAACCGCCCTCGCGCTTGCCGCTACCGCCCTGCTGATGTCCGCCTGTGCCACGGAGCCGACCGAGCCGCTGGGCCCGCCGGCCAAGGAGATGATCTACGCGGTCACGGCGTCCAACCAGTTGATCCAGTTCAATGCCGGCCAGCCGCAGAAGACGCTGTCGTCCAAGCTGCTGACCGGCCTGGCCGCCGGCGACACGCTGCTGGGCATCGACTATCGCGTGGCCAAGGGCCAGCTCTACGGCCTGGGCGCGAGCGGCCAGCTCTACCGGATCGACACCAAGACCGGTGCCGCCAGTGCCGTCGGCGCCCCCAACACGCTGCCGACCGGCGCCACCGAATGGGGCTTCGACTTCAACCCGACCGTGGACCGCATCCGCGTCGTCAGCGATGCCGGCTTCAACCTGAGGCTGCACCCGGACACTGGGGCCATGGTGGACGGCGATGCCAACCAGCCCGGCGTGCAATTCGACGGCCGGCTGGCCTACGACGCGACGGATGCCCACGCGAACAAGCCCGCCAACGTCGTCGCGGCCGGCTACACCTACAACAAGGACAACGACAAGATCACGACCAACTACGCGCTCGACGGCAAGCTGGGCGTGCTGGTGCACCAGGGCACGAAGGAAGGCGTGCAACCCATGGTGTCGCCCAATTCGGGCAAGCTGTTCACAGTGGGGTCGCTGGGCCTGGGCTCGTTCGACAAGGCCACGCTGGACATCTCTGACCTGAACAATGCGGCCTACTCGGCCATCACGGCCGGCGGCAAGTCGACGTGGTACCGGCTGGACCTGGCCACGGGCAAGGCCACGCGCATCGGCACCGTGGCCGGCGGCCCGGTGGTGGGCGCCGCGATCGAGCCCTGAGGCGCGGCGTCAGCCCCTCATAAAAACGCCCGCCGATCGGCGGGCGTTTTTCATGCGACGGCGGATCACGTCAATGCTGGAGGATCTTGGCCAGGAAGTCCTTGGCGCGCGGCGTGCGCTCCTCGGGCTTGCCGAAGAAGTCGGCACTGCTGCAGTCCTCGACGATCTTGCCGGCGTCCATGAAGATGACGCGGTTGCTGACGCGCTTGGCGAAGCCCATTTCGTGCGTCACGCACATCATGGTCATGCCTTCGTGGGCCAGTTGCACCATCACGTCGAGCACCTCGCCCACCATCTCGGGGTCCAGCGCCGAGGTGGGCTCGTCGAACAGCAT
>CBFGPX010000180.1:0-9209 GCA_965650725.1 uncultured Comamonadaceae bacterium
GCCCGAGCACTACCACCTCGTGGCGCGGCTGCTGGCCGAGAAGCGCGTCGAGCGCGAGGCGCGGGTGGAGGCCTTTCGCCGCGAGCTGCAGGACGATCTGCAGCGCCAGGGCCTGCACGCCGAGGTGCAGGGGCGGCCCAAGCACCTCTACAGCATCTGGAAGAAGATGCAGGGCAAGGCCCTCGACTTCGACCGCGTGTTCGACGTGCACGCCATGCGCGTCATCGTGCCCGAGGTGGCCGACTGCTACGCCGCGCTCAGCCGCGTGCATGCGGTGTTCCGCCCGGTGCCGGGCGAGTTCGACGACTACATCGCCAAGCCCAAGCCCAACGGCTACCAGTCGCTGCATACGGTGGTGCTGGGCCCGGACGGCCGGGCGATGGAAGTGCAGATCCGCACGCGCGAGATGCACGACCATGCCGAGCACGGCGTCGCCGCGCACTGGGCCTACAAGGAGGCGGGCGCGCGCGGATACGCGGGCGTCACGGCGGCCGGCGAGTTCGAGGAGCAGGTGGCCCGCGCCCGCAAGGCCGTGCTGAACCAGTTGCTGGCCTGGGAGCGCGACACGGTGCAGGCCGACGGCGATGCGACGGGCTTCGACGACCGCATCTACGTCTTCACGCCGCAGGCCACCATCGTGGAGCTGACGGCCGGTGCGACGCCGGTGGACTTTGCCTATGCGGTGCACACCGACCTGGGCCACCGCTGCCGCGGTGCGCGCATCGACGGCCAGATGCTGCCGCTGAACACCCCGCTGCAGAGCGGCCAGACCGTGGAGATCACCGCCGTGCGCGAGGGTGGACCGTCGCTGGACTGGCTCAATCCCGAGTTGGGCTATCTGCAGAGTCAGCGCTCGCGCGCCAAGGTGCGGGCCTGGTTCAACGCGCTGCAGCAGGCGCAGACCATCGCCAAGGGTCGCGAGCTGGTTGAGAAGCTGCTGCAGCGCGAGGGCAAGACGGCGCTCAAGCTCGACGAGCTGGCATCGCGGCTGGGGTTCAAGGGCGCAGACGCGCTGTTCGAGGTGGTTGGCAAGGACGAGTACTCGCTGCGCAACATCGAACTGCTGCTGCGGCCGCCGGAGCCGGTCGCCGACGAGAACGAATTGCTGGCGCAGAGGCACACCCGCAGTGCCAGCGGCGGCCATCGTGGCGGCGTGCTGGTGGTCGGCATCGACTCGCTGCTGACCACGCTGTCGCGCTGCTGCCGGCCGGCGCCGCCGGATGCGATCTCGGGCTTCGTCACGCGCGGCAAGGGCGTGGCCATCCACCGCAGCGACTGCAGCAATCTGGCGGAGATGCAGCGGCGTTCTCCGGAGCGCGTCATCGCGGTGGCTTGGGGCGGCGGCGAACCTGGAGCGGGTGCAGGCAAGGGCGCGCCGGTCTACCCGGTCGACGTGCTGGTGGAAGCGGGTGATCGGCAAGGCCTGCTGCGCGACGTGCTGGAAGTGTTCGCGAAGGAGAAGATGAACGTCGTGGCCGTGAACACGCAGTCGTTGCAAGGCGGCGCAGCCAAGCCGCGCACCGGCGGCGGCGACACGGCCTGGATGAGCTTCACGCTGGAGCTGTCCGACGCGACCAAGCTGACGCGCGTGCTGCGTGAACTCTGCGAGATATCGGGCGTCCGCTCGGCACGCCGCAAGTGAATCTGGACGGCACTGAAAAATCCATGCTATAGTGCGTAGCTCTTCAGGCGCGTAGCTCAGTTGGTTAGAGCACCACCTTGACATGGTGGGGGTCGTTGGTTCGAATCCAATCGCGCCTACCAAATTTGGTAGGTTGGAAATGCCTCAGGTCCTCGCGGATCTGAGGCATTTTTCTTTTCCGGGCCAGCTGTGTGCATCGAGGCGGCTGCGGCAGCTGTGCAGAGGTCGATCGCGTGTCGGCCGTGGCTGTGTCTGGCCGCCTGGCCACGGGGACAGGCGGTTTCCTTCCCCATGCGTCAGCCCGCCGGTGCTGCCTCCCGCCGCAAGGTCCTCGCCGCGTCCACCATCCTCCCCAGAGCCGCCTCCGTCTCTGCCCAGCCCCGCGTCTTCAACCCGCAGTCCGGGTTGACCCAGAGCAGTTCCGGCGGAATGACCTCGGTGGCTTTCTTCAGCAGCCGCAGCATCTCGGCCGTGTCGGGCACGCGCGGCGAGTGGATGTCGTAGACGCCGGGGCCGATCTCGTTGGGGTACTTGAACTGCCCGAAGCCGCGTAGCAGTTCCATGTCCGATCGACTCGTCTCGATGGTGATGACGTCGGCGTCCATCGCGGCGATCTCGGGCAGGATGTCGTTGAACTCCGAGTAGCACATGTGCGTGTGGATCTGCGTGTCGTCACGCACCGGGCTGGCCGACACGCGGAAGGCGTGCGTGGCCCAGGCGAGGTAGGCACCCCAGGCATCGCGGCGCAGCGGCAGGCCTTCGCGGATGGCGGGCTCGTCGATCTGGATGACGGCGATGCCGGCGGCCTCCAGGTCGGCGACCTCGTCGCGGATGGCCAGCGCGATCTGCAGCGCGGTGTCGGCGCGGGGCTGGTCGTCGCGCACGAAGGACCATTGCAGGATGGTGATGGGGCCGGTCAGCATGCCTTTCATCGGCCTGGCGGTCAGCGTCTGCGCGAAGACGGTCCAGTCCACCGTCATGGACTTCGGGCGCGACACGTCACCGAACAGCACCGGCGGCTTCACACAACGCGAGCCGTAGCTCTGCACCCAGCCGTTGGCGGTGAAGGCGAAGCCCGACAGCTGTTCGCCGAAGTACTCGACCATGTCGTTGCGCTCGGCCTCGCCGTGGACCAGTACATCCAGCCCCAGAGCTTCCTGCTTGCGCACGGCGAGTTCGATCTCGCGCTGCATGGCCTCGCGATAGGCGGCCTCGCCCAGCGTGCCGCGCTTGAAGGCGGCGCGCGCGGCGCGTATCTCGGGCGTCTGCGGGAAGGAGCCGATGGTGGTGGTCGGGAAGGCCGGCAGTTGCAGACGTTGGCGCTGCGCGGCCCGGCGGGCGGGAAAGGGCGAGCAGCGCTGGTCGGCGTCGGCGGGCAGCGCCTTCAGCCGTGCGGCGACGGCGGCGTTGCGCACGCGGCGGCTGCTGATGCGCGTGGCACGGGCGACGCGGGCCTCGGCCAGCTCGCGGCTCACGCTGATCTCATCGCCCCACAGCGCGCGCTTCAGCACGCGCAGCTCGTCCAGCTTCTCGACGGCGCCGGCCAGCCAGCTCTGCAGCTCCGAATCCAGCGCCTTGTCGTGCCGCAGGCTGAAGGGCACATGCAGCAGCGAGCATGACGGCGCCACCCAGAGCCGGCCGCCGCGCAGCGCCTGCACCTGGCGCAGCGGGGCCAGCGCAGCATCCAGGTCGCTGCGCCAGATGTTGCGGCCATCAAGGATGCCCACCGACAGCTCGCGGTCCAGTGGCAGGCGCCGGGCCACGGGCAGCAGCTCGGCCGGCGCGCGCACGGCGTCCACGTGCAGGCCGGCCACGGGCAGTTCGCAGGCCAGGTCCAGGTTGTCGCCCAGCGGCGAGAAGTAGGTGGCCAGCAGCAGCGGCTGGCCCACCACGCCCAGGCGGGCATAGGCCTGGCGCAGCGCCTCGCGCCAGGCGGGGCTGAGGTCCAGGCCCAGGATGGGTTCGTCCAGCTGCACCCAGGTCACGCCGCGCGCGGCCAGGCGGGTCAGCAGCTGTTCGTAGACGGGGAGTAGCTGTGTCAGCAGCCCGAGGCGGTCGAAGCCGTCCTGCTTGCTCTTGCCCAGGTACAGGAAGCTCACCGGCCCCAGCAGCGCGACCTTGGGGCTGACCGGCAGGGCGATGGCCTCGTCCACCTCGGCCAGCAGCCGGTCGGGATGCAGGTGAAATTCGGTGGCGGCGTCGAACTCGGGGACCAGGTAGTGGTAGTTGGTGTCGAACCACTTGGTCATTTCCAGCGCGGGCGGGCCGTCGCCGTGCGTGCCGCCGCAGCAGGACCGGGCCGTCGTGCCGCGCGCCATGGCGAAGTAGCGCTGCAGCGGCGTCTCGTCACCCGTGAAGCCGAAGCGCGCCGGCTCGCAGCCGAACAGCTGGATCAGGTGAGCGACGTGGTCGTACAGCGCGAAGTCACCCACGGTGACGTGGTCCAGCCCGGCCTCCTTCTGCAGCGCCCAGTGCCGGGCGCGCAGTTCGGACGCCTGGGCTTCCAGCTCGTCGGCAGACAGCTCGCCGCGCCAGTGGCGCTCCAGCGCGGTCTTCAGTTCGCGGTGCTCGCCCATGCGAGGGAAGCCGAGAATATGAGTCTTGATCATGTTGAAACGAAGGTGAATGAATTTCGTTCGTGATGATCCGCAAGCTGCCACAATGAATCAAACGAAACGTTTTCGGGTTCATCAACAGTTCCACTCATGCAAACTCCGCTCGAACTGCGCCACCTGCGCACGCTGATCGCCCTGCGCGAGGCCGGCAACCTGTCCCGTGCGGCGCAGTTGCTGAACCTGACGCAGTCGGCGCTGTCCCACCAGCTCAAAGGGTTGGAAGATCATTACGGCGCCGAGTTGTTCGCGCGCAAGAGCAACCCACTGGCGTTCGGCGTCGTCGGCCAGCGGCTGTTGAAGCTGGCGGACGCGGTGCTGCCGCAGGTGGACGAGGCCGATCGCGACGTGCGCCGGTTGGTGGACGGCTCGGCCGGCCAGCTGCGCATCGCCGTGGAGTGCCACACCTGTTTCGACTGGCTGATGCCGGCGATGGACGCCTTCCGCGAGCGCTGGCCGGAGGTGGAGCTGGACATCGTGTCCGGCTTCCAGGCCGACCCGGTGGGCCTGCTGCACCAGGACCGCGCCGAGCTGGCCATCGTGTCCGACGTGGATGCCGACGAGACCGGCGTCGTCGTGCACCCGCTGTTCAGCTTCGAGATCGTCGCACTGCTGCCCAAGGGTCATGTCTTGCTGGGGAGGCCCTGGCTGGAGGCGGCCGATTTCAAGGACCACACCCTCATCACCTACCCCGTGCCCGACGAGATGCTGGACCTCGTGCGCCGCGTGTTGCAGCCGGCCGGCATCGCGCCGCCGCGCCGCACCAGCGAGCTGACGGTGGCCATGCTGCAACTGGTGGCCAGCGGCCGCGGCGTCGCGGCGCTGCCGCTGTGGGCGGTGGAGGGCTATCTGGCGCGCGGCTATGTGGCGCGCCAGCGCATCGGCGAGGGCGGGCTGACCGGCCGGCTCTATGCCGTCAGCACGCCGGGCCTGGCGGCCAAGCCGTTTCTGGCCGACTTCGTGCGGCTCATGCGCGAGACCTCGCTGTTGAACCTGGCGGGAGTCAGCCTGCTTTAGTTCCGCGCGTGTGTCACGCGGTAGCCCGCCACGCCGGGCAGGTCCTGGATGTGGCTGCTGAAGCGGCACAGCGTCTGGCCGCCGTAGTTCTGCTTGGCCGTGCAGACAAAGCGCCACTCCTCGTAGTCGCCCTGCTTCTCGATGGACAGCGACCCCGGCGCGAAGCGGTAGCCCAGACCGTCGGCGAACTCGGCCAGCTCGGCCTGCGAGAAGCGCCGCCCCGGCTCGCCGCGCAGCGCGACCGCGATGGCTGGGTGCGACGGCAACTGGTTTTCCAGCTTGGCGCCCCACATCATCAGGCTGGCGCACAGCAGCGTCAGCGCGATGGCGGCGAAGTAAAAGCCCATGCCCAGCACGATGCCGATGGCCGACGCCGCCCACAGCGAGGCCGCCGTCGTCAGGCCCGAGATGTTCATGCCCTCGCGCATGATGACGCCGGCGCACAGGAAGCCGATGCCCGTCACCACGCCCTGGATGACGCGCGTGGGGTCGGTGAACTGCGGCAGCGTGCCCCCGGCCACATGGCCGCCGAACCACTGCTCGGGGTAGCCCACCAGAATGGTCACGCCGCAGGCCGCCATGCACACCAGCGCATAGGTGCGCATGCCCGCCGCGCGGCCGTGGTAGGCCCGTTCGTAGCCCAGCAGCAGGCCCAGCAGCATGGCACCCAGCAGATGCATCAGCATCAGCACGTTGGCGGCCCATTGGCTGCCTATCCAGTAGCGCAGCAGGTGGTCGGTTTCGAGCATGGGCGGTCGGGGTCGCGTGAGGTGGCCCCACGCTAACCGAGACCGGACCGCCGCACCAGTCGGGGGGCCGTCAGGCCAGCGCCGTCATGCGCTCCACGAGCACGCAGCGCACCCATTGGCGCGCGGTGATCTGCGCGGTCTGCGCGAGCAGGAACTCCTCGGCCTGCGAGTTGGCCGTGACGAACTCGAAGCCGCCCAGCTGCACGATGCGGCTCAGCGGCCGTGTCCAGACGCGCCGAACCTCCGCGCTGAACAGCGGCACGCCCTCGTCCTCGCCCAGCAGCAGGCGCAGCTCGTAGTGCTGCGCGTCCAGCGGCGGCTCGGCCGCCATCAGAATCTGCAGCCCGCTCTCGCTGAGGTTGACGACCACGCCGCCGCGCGCGTCGGACAGCGCCTCGGGCTTGATGACCCAGACCGGCAACTGCTCGTGCGCGGCCGGCACGAGGAAGAACTCGACACGGGGGGCGCGGCGCTGGTCAATCGTCGTCATGGTGGGGTCCGGGTTCCGTCATGGGGCCGGATCACAGCATGGGCGAATGACAGGCGCTTGTCAGCCCCTATCGTCCCTAGGAGGTCAAACCGCCAGCAGGTCGACCTCGAACAGCAGCGTCGCGTTCGGCGGGATGACGCCGCCGGCCCCGTAGGCGCCATAGCCCAGCTCGGGCGGCAGCACCAGCATGCGCGTGCCGCCGATCTTCATGCCCTGCACGCCCTCGTCCCAGCCGGCAATGACCTCGCCGCCGCCGAGGCTGAACTTGAACGGCTGGCCGCGGTCCTTGCTGGAGTCGAACTTCTTGCCGCGCATGCCGTCCTTGTAGAGCCAGCCGGTGTAGTGCACCGTCACGCGCTGGCCCTTCTCTGCCATGGCGCCTTCGCCCACCACGCGATCCTCGTACTGCAGGCCGCTGGAGGCGGTGTGCAGGTTCAGCTCCACCGGCTCGGGGCCGCCGGCCACGCCCAACAGTTCCACGTCGAAGCACAGCGTCGCGTTGGGCGGGATCACGCCGCCGGCGCCGCGCGCGCCATAGCCCAGCTCGGCCGGGATGATCAGCGTGCGCTTGCCGCCGATCTTCATGCCTTGCACGCCCTCGTCCCAGCCGCGGATGACCATGCCGGCGCCCAGCTCGAATTCGAAGGGGTCGCGGCGGTCCAGGCTGGAGTCGAACTTGCTCGTCTTCGCGCCGTCCACCCACAGCCAGCCGGTGTAGTGCACGGTCACGTCCTGGCCGGCCATGGCCGTCTTGCCGTCGCCAACGGTGGTGTCTTCAAACTGCAGGCCGCTCGGCATGGTGTTCATGGGAAATCCTTGGGTTGGGGGAAAGCGCCGGATTGTCGCCTCCCGGTCTCCCGGAGGATTCATCGCCGCAGTGCGCCGCCTACCGCTGGCGGCGCGGCACGGACAGCCTACTGCGACACCTGAATCACATGCCGTACCAGCGGATAGACCTGGTGCTGCCAGCGCCGTCCGCCGAACACGCCGTAATGGCCCACGTTGGGTTGGATGTAGTGCGTGCGCATGTAGAGCTTCAGGCTGCTGGCCAGGTCCTGTGCGGCCAGCGTCTGGCCCACCGAGCAGATGTCGTCGCGCTCGCCCTCGATGGTCAGCAGCGCCGTGCGGCGTATCGCCGCGGGGTTGACCTTGCGGCCCTTGAACATCAGCTCGCCGCGCGGCAGGTCGAAGGTCTGGAACACGCGCTCCACGGTCTCCAGATAGAAGTCGGCCGACAGGTCGGCCACGGCCAGGTATTCCTCGTAGAACTGGCGCGTGGTCTCGGCCTTGTCCAGCTGGTCGGCGACGAGGTGCTTGTAGAAGTCCTTGAACGCGTTGGCGTGGCGCTCCTTGTTCATGCTCATGAAGGCCGACAGCTGCACGAAGCCCGGGTAGACGCGCCGGCCCGCCCCCTTGTGGCGCCAAGTCACGTGGCTGATAAGGTTCTGGCGGAACCACTCGATGGGCTTGCTGGTGGCCAGCCGGTTGACCTCGGTGGGGCTGATGCGGCAGTCGATGGGGCCGGCCATCAGCGTCAGGCTGGCGGGCGTGGCGGGGTGGCCGTCCTCGGCCATCAAGGCCGTCGCGGCCAGCGCGCTGACGCAGGGCTGGCAGACCGCCACCAGATGCGCCTCGGGGCCTATTGCGGCCAGAAAGTCCATCAGGTGCTGGGTGTACTCGTCCAGCCCGAAGCGGCCGGCCGCGAGCGGCACGTCGCGCACGTTGTGCCAGTCGGTGATGTAGACGTCGTGGTCCTGCAGCAGCGTGCGCACCGTGTCGCGCAGCAGCGTCGCGAAATGGCCCGACATGGGCGCGACGACCAGCACCCTGGGCGCGGCCGGCGCGCCCTCGCGGCGAAAGCGCACGAGGTCGGCGAACGGCGTGCGGGCGGCAATCTCCTCGGTCACCGGCCAGCGTTCGCCGCCGCTGCCCGTCACCACGGCGATGCGCCAGGGCGGACGACGGTGCGTGATGCGCGCGAGCTGGAACACCTGCCAGGCGGCAGACAGTTGCTTGGCCGGCAACCAGGGCTGGGTCGCCAGCGCGGGGTCTTGCAGCAGCGGCAGCCCCAGGCTGGCCGCCGCGTGCAGCGGCCACATCAGGTCGCGATGGGTTTGATAGGTGGCGTACATGGCTGTCTCCTGCCGTCCATGACCCCACGACGCAAGGACCGAGCCAGCGTGGCACAGGGCTTGCGACGAGACGGGCGCCAGCATTGAGGAGACACCATGCCCGTCGCCGCCACCAAGAAACCCGCCGCACGCAAGACGGCGGTGCGCAAGCCGGCCGCCGTGCCCGTGGCGCCGGCCGCCACGCTGACGCTGAGCAGCAAGAACTACTCGTCATGGTCGCTGCGCGGCTGGCTGCTGACGCGCTTTGCCGGCCTGGCCTTCAGCGAGCAGATGGTGTCGCCCGATGACGAGGATGCGAGGAAGGAGCTGCTGCTGCTGGCGCCGTCCATCCGGGTGCCCTGCCTGCGCCACGAAGGCGTCACGGTGTGGAACAACATGGCGATCGCCGAGTACCTGAACGAGACCTATCCCAAGGCCGGGCTGTGGCCCGCGGATCGGGTCGCCCGGGCGCATGCACGGGCCGTCTGCGGCGAGATGAACTCCGGCTTCGCCAACCTGCGCGCGGCCCTGCCCATGAACCTGAAGGGCCACTTCCCCAAGCACAAGATCTGGGCCGGCGCCAAGCCC
>CBFGPX010000181.1:0-9155 GCA_965650725.1 uncultured Comamonadaceae bacterium
GCATGGTGGCCACCATGCAGGGGCGCATCGTCAAGGGCCCTGAGTTCCTGACCGTGTTCGACGGGCTAACCGGCAAGGCGCTGGCCAGCGAGCCCTACTGGCCGGCGCGCGATCCGCGCGGCGACGCGCCCAGCGAGGCGCAGATGACCGAGGTCTGGGGCGATGGCTACGCCAACCGCTCCGACCGCTTCCTGGCCGGCACCGCCTACCTGGACGGCGAGCGCCCCAGCATCGTCATGGCACGCGGCTACTACGCCCGCACCACGCTGGCCGCCTGGGACTGGCGCGACGGCAAGCTGACCCGCCGCTGGACCTTCGACAGCACCGAGCCCGGCAACCAGGCCTTCGGCGGCCAGGGCAACCACCAGTTCAGCGTGGCCGACGTGGACGGCGACGGCCGCGACGAGATCCTCTACGGTGCGATGGCCGTGGACGACGACGGCAAGGGCCTGTGGAGCTCGGGCCTGCTGCACGGCGACGCGATGGCGGTGGGCGACCTGGACCCCACGCGCCCGGGGCTGGAGAAGTTCGGCGCGCACGAGGTGGTGCGCAGCAACGGCGGCATCGGCTCGGCCATGCTGGATGCGCGCACGGGCAAGGTGCTGTGGAGCACGCCCGCCGACAAGGACACGGGCCGCGGCGTATCGGCAGACATCGACCCGCGCCACGCCGGCTCCGAAGCCTGGGCCAGCAACAGCGACACGCTCTACACCGCGCAGGGGCAAGTCATCGAAGGCGTCAAGCGCCCGCGCGAGATGAGCTTCGTGGTCTGGTGGGACGGCGACGAACTGCGCGAGCTGTTCGACCGCAACCGCATCAACAAGTG
The DNA here is from genome assembly GCA_965650725.1 of uncultured Comamonadaceae bacterium. GTDB lineage: Bacteria > Pseudomonadota > Gammaproteobacteria > Burkholderiales > Burkholderiaceae_C > Pelomonas. Next base: position 827 of record CBFGPX010000181.1, read on the forward strand.
GGACTGGACGGCCGGCGCGTCCCGCACGCTGCTGGAGGCGCCCGGCGTGGTCAGCACCAACGGCACGAAGAACGTGCCCATCGTGTCGGCCGACCTGTTCGGCGACTGGCGCGAGGAGGTGGTGTGGCGCACGCCGGACGACACGGCGCTGCACATCTACACGACGCCCTACGCCACCGAGCGGCGCCTGGTCACGCTGATGCACGACGCGCAGTACCGCGTCGCCATCGCGTGGCAGAACTCGGCCTACAACCAGCCGCCCTACCCCGGCTTCGAACTGGGCGCCGGCATGAAGGAGCCGCCGGCGCCGCGCATCACCACACGGCGGCTGCAGCGCCCGTGACGGGCCGCGGGGCGCGGGCTCTCTAGAATCCGCCCCCTTTTGCCCTGCCCTGCATCCGGTCTCCATGGACATCGTCGTCAACGAAGAACTCAAGGCCTACATCGACCCGCTGACGGCGGAGGAACACGAAGCGCTGGAGCGCAGCATCCTGGCCGAGGGCTGCCGCGACGCGCTGGTGCTGTGGGGCGACGTGCTGGTGGACGGCCACAACCGCTACGGCATCTGCCGCAAGCACGGCCTGCCCTTCCAGACGGTGCAGAACACGCGCTTCCAGTCCATGGAAGACGTGCACCTGTGGATGATCGACCAGCACCTGGGCCGGCGCAGCATCTCGGACTTCCAGCGCGGCGTGCTCGCGCTGCGCAAGCGCGAGATCGTCGCCGACCGGCGCGCTCGCAGCACGCCCGTGGCGCAGGCGCCCGAGCCCCAGGCCACGGCGCCCGCTCCGGCGCCGGTGTCCGACGAGGAAGCCCTGGCCACCCGCGAGGCGCTGGCCAGGGCTGCGCGCCTGAGCAGCAGCCAGGTCGTGCTGATCGAGAAGATCCAGAAGCAGGGCGCACCCGAGCTGGTGGCGGCCGTGAAGGCCGGCGCGGTGTCCATCAGCGCGGCCGCGGCCGTCGCGACGCTGCCGGCCCAGGAACAGGCCGCCGCCGCCGCCGCCGGTGCCGAGGAGCTGAAGCAGGCCGCCAAGCGCGTGCGCGAATCGAGGCGCAGGGCGCCCGCGCCGGCCCCCGAGGTTTCCGAAGCAACGGCCGAGGACGAGGCGCCGCAGCACACCGTCGCGTCGCTGCTGCTGCGCGTCGCCGAGCTGGAGGCCGAGAACGCCGCGCTGCGGCAGGCGCTGGCCGGGCAGGCCTAAGCCGACGGCTCGGGCAGCCAACCCAGTTCGCGCGCCATGGCGTCGCGGATGGGCGTGCACACCTCGGCAGGCGCGCGCACCACATACTCGCGCGCCTTGGCCTGGGTCTCGGCATCGAGGCCGCGCAGGTAGTCCAGCGCCTCGTCCGGGCCGGTCGGCACGCGCCCGAATTCGCCGAGGAACCTGGGCTTGAGCGCGCTCCAGACCACCGCATCGACGCCCTCGGCCGCCGCCCACTCGGCGATGCTGACTGCACCGACCGCATGCCGCGGCTCGGGCCCCGGCCACAGGCCGATGGAGTCGGGCCCCGAGGCCTCGCGGCCGGCCAGAGCCTCCTGGGCCTGCTGCGGCGTGGCGTAGTCCAGCTCGACCCAGCGCGTAGGGCTGGGCGCGCCGCCCTCGGTCAGCACCAGCATCAGCCGGCCATCACGCGAGGTGCGGGCGAATTCGAGGGGAAGTGTGGGGCCGCCGGTTTGCCACGGCCCCTTGCAGCGGAGCACGTCCGGTTTCCAGACCAGCGCGCCCCACCCGATACAGACGATTTTCACGGGCGATAGCTTAGGGCCTTCTTCTGCGGGTAGATCGTTTCGCCGCGCTTGAGCATCTCCACGAAAGCCTCGATCTTGCGCTGGCGCGCAGCCGGCGTCTTGATGTTGTGCACGCGGAAGGCCAGCGCGAAGCGGTTCTGCTCGGTGAGCATGGCCAGCATCTGCTTCGCCTGCGGCACGGCGTCGATGGCGGCCTGCAGGTCGTCGGGGATCTTCAGACCCTTGCCGCTGCCATAGGCCCGGTCCCAGCGGCCGTCGGCCTTGGCCGCGTCCACCTCGCGCAGGCCGTGCGGCGTCATGCGGCCGGCCGCGATGAGGCGCGCGACGTTGTCTACATTGATCCGGCTCCAGATGCTGGTCTTGCGGCGCGGCGTGTAGCGCTGCAGAAAGCTGCGCTCGTCCAGCCCCTTGCGGATGCCGTCGATCCAGCCCCAGCACAGCACCACGTCGATGGCCTGCTTGGGCGTGATGGACGGCAGGCCCGAACCGACCTTGTGGACCTTGATCCAGACCTCGTCCTGCTTGTCGTGGTGCACGGCGAGCCAGTCGTGGAAGCTCTGCTCGCTGGCGAACTCGTGCATGTGGGCGGGGTTGACGATGACGACGGCCATGAAGTCTCCTAGAGGCGTGCGTCGCGCCACTGCTTGGGCGACAGTCCGGTCAGCCGCCGGAAGAAGCGCGTGAAATAGGCCGGGTCCGAGAAGCCCAGCGCGTCGGAAATCTGCCGCACCTGCAGCGTCGTGTAGCCCAGCTCGCGCTTGGCCTCCAGCAGCAGACGCTGGTGCACCAGGGCCAGCGCCGAGCAATGCAGGTGGCTGCGGCAGATGCGGTTCATCTGCGCCGCCGTGATGCCCAGCGGCTCGACCAGCGTCGCAACCTCGGGATGGCTGCGGAAATGCTGCTCCACCTGCTCCCGGTAACGGGCCAGGTGCAGGGCGGGCCGGCCCTCCGGCCCCGCCTGTACCGCCGCGGGCGCCAGGCGCGGCTGGCGCGCCACCAGCGACGCCAGCAGCAGGGCCGCGCCCTCCAGCGCCTGGCCACGCCAGCGTTGCGTGCCGTGGTACTCCAGCCCCAGCCCCGCCACCAGCGGCTGCAAGGCCTGCAGCGCCGGGCCGCGCCGGGCCAGCGTCAACGCGCGCGGATGCTCCAGCTCCGCCCATGCACCACCCCGGGCGGCCACGCGCTCGTGCAGCCAGTCCCGCTCCAGCGTGACGACATGGCCCGAGGTGTCGGTCTCGAACTGGAAGCCATGGATGGTCAGCGGCGGCACCCACACCAGCGCCGGCGCGGCCAGCGTCAGCCGATGGCCGTCGATCTGCACCAGCGCCCGGCCACGGACGATGAGCAGCAACTGCATCAGGCCGCCGTGCCGGTGCAGGCCGATTTCCCAATTGTGCAAGCGGCTGCGGTCCGCGATGGACTCCACGTGCAGCCCATCCAGCGCCGCATCCTTTCCCAGCTCGCCGTACAGCTCGTACAGCGGCGGCCTGGCGTCCTTCTGCTTGTCGCTCATGGGTTCGGATTGTGCAATTCATGGCCGGGTCCGTGCATTCCGTCCCGGCCCTTGCCGGCCTACGCTGTCATGCATCGCAAAACTCCAAGGACGAGACATGAAGGCACTGAAAACCCAGGTGCTCATCATCGGCGCCGGCCCGTCCGGCCTGCTGCTGGGCCAGCTGCTGCAGCGCGCCGGCGTGGACAACCTCATCCTGGAGCGCCAGACCGGCGACTACGTGCTGGGCCGCATCCGTGCCGGAGTGCTGGAGCAGACCACGGTGGACCTGCTGGACCAGGCCGGCGTGGGCGCGCGCATGCACGCCGAAGGGCTGGTGCACCACGGCTTCGAGCTGATGTTCGACGGCCGGCGCCACCACATCGACCTCAGCCGGCTGACCGGCGGCAAGTCGGTCATGGTCTACGGCCAGACCGAGGTCACGCGCGACCTGATGGAAGCCCGCGCGGCGTCCGGCGCGCCGACGCTGTACTCGGCCTCCGACGTGGAGTTGTTTGGCTTTGACGGCGACCAGCCCGGCGCGCGCTGCACGGTGGACGGCGAGCGGCTGGAGATCCACTGCGACTACATCGCCGGTTGCGACGGCTATCACGGCGTCAGCCGAGCCAGCGTGCCGGCGGACGCGATACGCACGCACGAGAAGGTCTACCCGTTCGGCTGGCTGGGCCTGCTCAGCGACACGCCGCCGGTGGGGCCGGAGCTGATCTACGGCCGCCACGAGCGCGGCTTCACGCTGTGCAGCATGCGCTCCGCCACGCGCAGCCGCTACTACCTGCAGGTGCCGCTGACCGAGCAGGCCGGCGACTGGAGCGACGAGCGCTTCTGGGATGAGCTGCGTTCGCGCCTGGACCCGGCCGCCGCCGCCGCGCTGGTGACGGGCCCGTCGCTGGAGAAGAGCATCGCGCCGCTGCGCAGCTTCGTCGCCGAGCCCATGCGCTTCGGCCGCCTGTTCCTGGCCGGCGACGCGGCCCACATCGTGCCGCCCACCGGCGCCAAGGGGCTGAACCTGGCGGCGTCGGACGTGCACTACCTGTCGCAGGCCTTCATCGAGCATTACTGCGAGCGCAGCGAGGCCGGCATTGAGCACTACTCGGCGCGCTGCCTGTCACGCATCTGGAAGGCCGAGCGCTTCTCGTGGTGGTTCACCAGCCTGATGCACAAGCTGCCGCACGAGCCGGAGATCGACGCCAAGCTGCACCGCGCGGAGCTGGAGTACCTCGTCAGCTCCGACAGCGCGATGGCGTCGATGGCCGAGAACTACGTCGGGCTGCCCTGGTGACGAGCCTGGGGCTCACGCACGAGCTTCATCAGCAGCGCCGCGGTGCGCTGCGTCAGCGGCGTGGAACGCTTCAGCGCCGGCGTGACCAGGCACAGCGTGGTCCGCACATCGACACCCTTGAACGGCGTGACGGCCAGGCGCTCCGGGTGCTCGAACGCACGCAGCGCGTCCTCGCCCAGCGCCGCGTGCCCCAGGCCCGCGGCCACCAGATCCAGGATGGCCGGCACGCTGGACACCTCCCAGTCCACGCGCAGCTGCACACCGGCCATCGCGGCCGCCTCCTCCATACGCTTGCGGAACACCTGGCCGCGTTGCGGCATGACCAGCGGATAGCGCGACAGCTGCTCCAGCGTCACCGGGCCGCGCGGCGCGTCCTTGACCGGGCTCAGCAGCTGCAACTTCTCCTCGCGCAGCGGCAGGATCTCCAGCGCCGGCATCGGCTCGGGGTTGTAGACCAGCGCCAGATCGGCCCGTCCCGACACCAGCCACTCTGTCAGGTGCGTGGAGAAGCCCTCCGTGATGACCAGCCGCGCGCGCGGACAACTCGTGGCGAAACCCTTGATCAACGGCAGCGTCAGCAGCCGCGCCTGCGTGGGCGGCATGGCCACGACGATCTGCCCCACCGGCTCGTTGCGGTGCGCGCTGAGGTCCTCGCGCGCCTGCGTCACCAGATGCAGGATGCCTTGCCCGTGCTCCAGCAGGCGGCGCCCGGCCTCGGTCAGCTCCACGCCGCGGCCGTTGCGCAGGAACAGCGTCTCGTGCAGCTCGATCTCCAGCGCCCTCACCTGCCGGCTCAGCGCCGGCTGGGCCACGCCCAGCACCAGCGCGGCCTTGCTGAAGCTGCCGTGCTCGGCCACCTGGATGAAGTACTCGATCTGGTTCAGCGTCATGCGCCCATCTTGGCAGATGCCATGCCGCCCCGCTATAGCTGCTAGCCGCAGCCAGACCTAGCCTGATAGGGCTGCACTGCGAAGAATCGCGCACCATGAGTTCCGTCCTCTCGCTGATCTCCTCCATGGCCACGCGGCATCTGCTGGCGGCCCTGGCCCAGGCCCACACGCAGACCGGCGCACCGGGCGTGCATCTCGAATCCGTGGGCGGCGTGGACGCCGCGCGCCGCGTGCAGGACGGCGAGCGCTTCGACGTCGTCGTGCTGGCCAGCGACGCCATCGCCAAGCTGCTGGCCGCGGGCCGGCTGCAGCCTGGCAGCGTGCGCTCCATCGCCGACTCCAGCGTGGCCATCGCCGTGCGGGCCGGCAGCACGCCGCCTGACGTCGCCAGCGAGGCCGCGCTGCGCGCCGCGCTGCTGCAGGCGCGCAGCATCGGCTACTCCACCGGCCCCAGCGGCACGGCGCTGCTGCAGCTGTTCGAGCGCTGGGGCCTGGCCGACACGCTGAAGGACCGCCTCGTGCAGACCCGCCCCGGCGTGCCGGTGGGCCAACTGGTGGCCAGCGGCGACGTGGAGATCGGCTTCCAGCAGCTCAGCGAGCTGATGGACCTGGGCGGCATCACGCTGCTGGCCATGCCGCCCGAGCTGGACATCGTCAGCCGCTTCAGCGGCGCCGTGCTGGCCACCGCCACGCAGCCGGCCGCGGCCCAGGCGCTGCTGGACTTCATGGCCAGCCCGGCCACCGAGACGCTCAAGCGCCAGCACGGCATGCGCGCCGTGCCGCCAATGCACTGACCCACAAGACCCCAGGAGACCTCCCTTGCAGTACCCCACGACAGCCCCGCGCAGCGCGGATGTGCAACGCCTCATCGACGACCACCCGCTGTCGCGCTGGCAATGGGTGGTGTTCGCGCTGTGCTTCCTCATCGTGCTGCTGGACGGTTTCGACACCGCCGCCATCGGCTACATCGCGCCGTCGCTGGTCAACGAGTGGGGCGTCAGCAAGCCCATGCTGGCCCCGGTGCTCAGCGCCGCGCTGTTCGGCCTGGCGGCAGGTGCGCTGGCATCCGGCCCCATCGCCGACCGGCTGGGCCGCCGCCGCGTGCTGATCGCCACGGTGTTCCTGTTCGGCCTCGCCACGCTGGCCTCGGCCTTCGCGACCGACATCGTCCAGCTCAGCGCGCTGCGCTTCGTCACCGGCCTGGGGCTGGGTGCCGCCATGCCCAGCGCCGTCACGCTGATGAGCGAGTACAGCCCCACATCGCGCCGCTCCATGCTGACCAACCTGATGTTCTGCGGCTTCCCGCTGGGCGCGGCCTTCGGCGGCTTCCTGGCCGCGTGGATGATTCCGCATTGGGGCTGGCAGAGCGTGCTGGTGCTGGGCGGCGTCGTGCCGCTGCTGCTGGCCGTGGCGCTGGCGCTGCTGCTGCCCGAGTCGGTGCGCTTCATGGTGGCGCGGCGCCAGCCGGTGGAGCGCATACGCGCGGCGCTGGCGCGCATCGCCGGCCCGCAGGTGCAGCAAATCGAACGCTTCACGCTCAGCGAGACCCGCGTCGTCACCAACGAGCGCGGCGGCCTCGCGCAGATGCTGGCCCGCCCCTACCGGCTGGGCACGCTGATGCTGTGGCTGGCCTACTTCATGGGGCTGGTGATCTTCTATGCGCTGATCAACTGGATGCCGCTGCTGTTCAAGGAGTCCGGCATAGCCCCGCGCACCGCGACGCTGATCTCGGCGCTGTTCCCGCTGGGCGGCGTGGGCGCCGTGTTCTTCGGCTGGCTGATGGACCGCGTGGAGCCCAACCGCATCGTGGCCTTGGGCTTCGCGCTGACCGCCGTCGCCGTGTGGTCCATCGGCCATCTGGTGGGCCATGTGGGCGGGCTGGTCGTCGGCGTGTTCCTGGCCGGCGCGCTGATGAACACCGCGCAGTCTTCACTGCCGGCGCTGGCCGCGGGCTTCTACCCCACCAATGCGCGCGCCACCGGCGTGTCCTGGATGCTGGGCATAGGCCGCTTCGGCGGCATCGCCGGCTCGCTGCTGGTGGCGCAACTGGGCGCCATGCAGGCCGGCATCACCACGGTGTTCGCCGTGCTGGCCGTGCCGGGCCTGATCGCCGCCGCGGCGCTGTGGATCAAGCGCGATGCCGACACCGCCACCGACGACCGCGACGCCCGCTCAAGCGCGCTGGCGCACTGACAACTCAAACACGACGAAAGCCCCACCCATGATCATCGACGTCCACGGCCACTACACGACCGCCCCGGCAGCACTGGGCGCCTGGCGCGACCTGCAGATCACCGGCCTCAAGGATCCGACGAAGGTGCCCAAGGCCAGCGACCTGAAGATCAGCGACGACGAGCTGCGCGAGTCCATAGAGACCAACCAGCTCAAGCTGATGAAGCAGCGCGGCTCGGACCTGACCATCTTCAGCCCGCGCGCCAGCTTCATGGCCCACCACATCGGCGACTTCAACACGTCTGCCACCTGGGCCGCCATCTGCAACGAGCTGTGCTTCCGCGTCGCGCAGCTGTTCCCCGACCACTTCGTGCCCGCCGCGATGTTGCCGCAGTCGCCCGGCGTGGACCCGGCCACCTGCATCCCCGAACTGGTCAAGTGCGTGGAGCAGTACGGCAACGTCGGCATCAACCTGAACCCCGACCCCTCCGGCGGCCACTGGACCAGCCCGCCGCTGACCGACAAGCATTGGTACCCCATCTACGAAAAGATGGTGGAGTACGACCTGCCCGCCATGATCCACGTGAGCACCAGCTGCAACGCGTGCTTCCACACCACCGGTGCGCACTACCTGAATGCCGACACCACGGCCTTCATGCAGCTCATCCAGGGCGACCTGTTCAAGGACTTCCCCACGCTGAAGTTCCTGATCCCGCACGGCGGCG
>CBFGPX010000182.1:0-9121 GCA_965650725.1 uncultured Comamonadaceae bacterium
CGCGGGCGCGCAGTTCGGTCAGCAGGCCCAGCTTTTCGATGGTGCGCTTGAAGCGACGCAGAGCGACGTCGAACGGCTCGTTTTCCTTGACGCGGATGGTGGTCATGTATTTCCTTCAGATTGCGCTCGGTGTTCGCGGCTTCAGTATCAGCAGCAGGTTCCGGATTGCTGCATCACCTTGTGATGCCTGCGAATCGACGCGCGGGGTTTGCCAGCAAAGCCGGGGATTGTAGCCGGGAAATCAAGGACTTGCCAAGATTTGCTCAGGCCCCGACTGAAGCATCGCTGGAAGCGGCCGCCATGGCTGCCGCGCAGGCGGCGGCGCTGGCCCAGGCCCACTGGAAGTTGTAGCCGCCCAGCCAACCGGTGACGTCGACAACCTCGCCGATGAAGTACAGGCCGGGAACCCGTTTGCTTTCCAGCGTCTGCGAGCTGAGATCGCGTGTGGAGACGCCGCCTCGCATCACCTCGGCCTTGCGCCAGCCTTCGTCGCCGCTGGGCATCAATTGCCACTCGTGCACGCTGCGCCCCAGGCGTTGCAGGTCGGCGTCGCGGCATTCCGCAAGCGGGCGGCTGGCGTCCAGGCCCGAGCGCTCCAGCCATGCCGTGGCCAGGCGCTGGGGCAGCCGGGCGGCCAGCTCATTGCCCAGCTGACGCTTTGATGTGGCCTTGGCCTCCACCAGCTCCTGATCCAGTCGCAGCTCCGGTGCCAGATTGATCTGCAGCGCCTGGTCTGCAGCACGATAGCTGGAGATCTGCAGGATGGCCGGCCCGCTGAGCCCCCGGTGCGTGAACAGCAGGTCCTCCAGGAAGCGCATGCGTGCCTTGCCGCTGCCGCAGGACACCTCGACCGGCAGCGACAGGCCGGCTAGGGTCGTAAAAGGCGCCCAGGTGTCCATGTCGAAGGTCAGCGGCACCAGGGCCGGGCGTGGCTCGACGATGGCGTGGTCGAAGCGCTTGGCCAGGCGCAGGCCCCAGTCGCTGGCGCCGATCTTGGGCACGGGCAGGCCGCCTGTGGCGACCACCACGCGCGGCGCGCGAACCGGCCCCTGGCTGGTGTCCAGCTCGAAGCCCCCGTTGGGCAATTGACGCACGTCTGCCACCGTGCAGGGCTGCCAGCGCGTGACGCCACCAGCCTCGCACTCCTTCAGCAGCATCTGGATGATCTGTTCGCTGGAGTCGTCGCAGAACAGCTGTCCCTTGTGCTTCTCGTGAAAGGCGATGCCGTGGCGCTGCATCAGCTTGATGAAGTCCTGAGGCGTGTAGCGGGCCAGGGCCGAGCGGCAGAACGCCGGGTTCTCGGACAGGAAATTGGCCGGTCCCGCCTCGCGATTGGTGAAATTGCAACGTCCGCCACCCGAGATGCGGATTTTTTCGGCCAGCCGCGGCGCGTGGTCCACCAGCAGCACGCGCAGCCCGGCCTGGCCAGCCAGGCCCGCACAGAACAGGCCGGCCGCGCCTGCCCCCACCACCACCGCATCGAATACCTGCATAAGCCTCCCGTCCAGGGGGCTGATTGTCGCGGGCGGCGGTGTTGAAACTCTGTAGGATGGACGCCAGCTGATCCGACGGGCGTCTTAGGGGGGAGGCCCGATTCGTGGGGTGAGCTGGCCTTGCTGGCCTCGCTCGCGCCCCACTACAGTCCCTTGACACAGGGCAAGCCCGGTTCCCCGCCGTTGGCACGCGATCGCATTCAAACGATTCCATGGACATGACCGATCCCTCGTCGCCCCAGCCGGGCAGCCTGGCTCAATGGCTGGGCGGGCATGCTGAGCTGGGCGGTGAGGCTCTGGCCGGCTTGGTCGCGCTGATCGAGCCGCTGGGCAGCCAGGCCGCCATCAAGGCGGCTGCCACCGGCCGCTATGTGTTCGCGAGTGCGGGCCTGGCCCACATGTTCGAGTGCGAGGCGGTCGTGGGCCATACCGACGCCGAATTGCTGAAGGCCGACGAGACCACGGCGCTGCGGCGAGTGGAGCAGACGGTGATGGCGCAACGCCATCCGGTGGTGTCCGAGCACAAGCTGGAGATCAAGGGCAGGCGGCGCGAATTCAGCGTCACGCGGCTGGCGCTGGGCCCGGACTTCCTGCTGTCGGTCTGGCACGAGCGCACCGAGGAGCGCCATCGCGAGTCGCAGTTGCAGCGTGCGCTGGGCCAGATTGAGCAGCAGCAGAGCGCCATCGAGCAGATCCGCCGCGAGCTGCAGCAGGGGTCCGGTCGCGACGAGGTGTCCGGGCTCTACCTGCGCCCGCAGTTCGATGATCAGCTGCTGCGCGAGATCGACCTGTCCTCGCGCGAGCACCGTGAATTCGCGCTGGTGGTGATTGCGCTGGATGCGTCCCCCGCGATTGCCGAACTGGGCGACGAGGCCCAGCAGCGCCTGCTGGAAGGCATTGGCCGCATGCTGCGCGCCAACACGCGCGCGATGGACTCGGCCTGCCGCATCGGTGCACAGCGTTTCGCCGTGCTGCTGTCGGGCGTGGGCCTGGCGACGGCGCATGCGCGCATGGAGCAGCTGCGCCGCCAGTGTGCCGCGCAGATCGTCGTGCTGAACGGTCAGGACCTCGGCCTGTCCATCTCCATGGGCGTGTCCAGCTTCCCGCATACGGCTTCGCGCCAGGATGAGCTGATGGCGGCCAGCGAGAACGCCGTGCACGAGGCACAGCGCCGGGGCGGCAACCAGGTGGTGCTGGCGTCCATTGCTTTCGGCTAAAGCTCGCTGAAGCCCTTCCAGAGCATGTAGGCCGCGAGCGCGAACAGCAGCGTCGCGAAGGCCTTCTTCAATTGCGATACGTCCATGGCGTGGGCCACTCGCGCGCCCAGCGGTGCGATGGTCACGCTGGCCGCGGCAATCACCACCAGGGCCGGCAGGTAGAGGTAGCCGAAAGCGCCCGGCAATGCGGGCGCGATGCCCCATCCGCCGACGACGTAGCCCAGCGTGTTGGCCACCGCGATAGGAAAGCCCAGCGCTGCGCTGGTGGCCACGGCCAGATGCACCGGCACGTTGCACCAGACCATGAAAGGCACGCTGACGAAGCCACCGCCAGCCCCCACCAGGCCTGACAGCAGGCCGATGCCGGCTCCGGCGCCCAACTGGCCTGCGGTGCCCGGCATCTGGCTGCTGGGCGCCGGCCGCTTGTTGCGCAGCATCTGCCAGCCGGAGAAGCTGACGAAGGCGCCGAACACCAGTGCCAGCCAAGCACCTTTCAGCAGCGCGAACAGTCCCGCGCCGGCCAGCAGGCCGCCGGCCAGGATGCCTGGCGCCAGCCCCTTGACGAGGTCCCAGCGCACGGCACCACGCTTGTGGTGGGCGCGCACGCTGGACAGCGACGTGAACATGATGGTGGCCATGGACGTCGCAATGGCCATCTTCACGGCCATGCCCGGCTCCACGCCGCGCTGGCTCAGGATGAAGGTCAGGAAAGGCACCAGTAACATGCCACCGCCTATGCCCAGCAGCCCAGCAAGAAAGCCGGCTGCCAGGCCCAAGGCCAGCAGTTCGGCGATGAGGCCGGCCGTCATGCCTGGCGCAGCCGCTTCAGCACGGCCTGCCACTCGGCGGGCGTGACGGGCGTGATCGACAACCGGCTGCCGCGCTCCAGCACGCGCATGGAGGCCAGTTCGGGCGCCTCGCGCATTTCCTTCAGGCTCAAGAGACGCGTGGTCTCGCGCCAGAGCACGTCCACGTGCACCCAGCGCGGTGCCTCGGGCTTGGACTTGGCGTCGTAGTAGTGGCTGGCCGGGTCGAACTGCGTGGCGTCCGGATAGGCCTCACTGCAGACTTCGGCGAGGCCAGCGATGCCGGGCTCCGGGCATGATGAGTGATAGAACAGCACGCCATCGCCCAGCTGCATGTCGTCACGCATGAAATTGCGTGCCTGGTAGTTGCGCACGCCGGTCCAGGGCAGGGTGCCGGCCTTCTGCAAATCGAGGATGGAGGCCTCGTCGGGTTCGGACTTCATCAGCCAGTAGTTCATTGGCTGATGCTAAGGGGTAAGAAGGTGTCCACCGCAATCCTGGGGGCCGAGATCCTGAACACCCAGGGGTAATCAGGTGGGCCAGGTCATCCGGACTTCGGGTTCATCTGACGCGAGACGCTCACGCCCATCCGGCATATTCCAAGCCCTTGCTCAAAGAGCATCGGATGAAGGAAATAAAGCCCCAGAGGAAAGCAGTGGACGACGGAGATTTTACGCTGCTCAGAGCAGCTGTCCGTCGTGACCCAGTGCTTCATCCAGGCGTTGGATGAGGGCATCGACGTCGGGGCCGGCAACGGGTGCTGCGGGCGCTGCCTCACGCGGCGCGTCGGCGAGCTGGTAAGCCAGGTTCAGCGCGGCCAGCACGGCGATGCGCTCGCGCGCCTTGACCTTGCCGGCATCGCGGATCGCGCTCATCTCACTGTCCACGTGGGTGACGGCTGCGGTCAGCGCGGCTTCGCCGCCCTCCGGGCAGCCCAGCAGATAGCTCTGGCCCATGATGGTCACTTCCATCTGCTTCATGGCTGGTCTTCCTTGGGCGAGTCGACGGGCAGGCGCTCCAGCAGCGCGTCGACGCGCGCGCGCGCCGCGTTCAGCCGAGAGCGCAGGCTGTCGCGCTCCTGCGTGATGGCGGTGAGCTGCACCTGCAGCAGCAGGTTGGTGCGTAGGATTTCGTCGTGACGCAGGAGCAGGCGCTCCACGCGGTCGGTCAGGTCGGTCAGGCTGGCCATGGATGAGGGGTGTCAGGCGGCTGCGGATTTTAGGGTGCGGCCGTAGTCGCACTCCTGAATCACGGCGCAAGCGTTGCAGAGTGGCTTGCGCGCCTGGCAGACGTAGCGGCCATGCAGGATCAGCCAGTGATGAGCGTCGACGAGGTAGACCTCGGGGATGCGCTCCAGCAGACCGAGCTCCACGGCCAGCGGCGTCTTGCCGGGCGCGAGGCCGGTGCGATTGCCGACGCGGAAGATGTGCGTGTCGACCGCCATCGTCGGCTCGCCGAAGGCGACGTTGAGCACGACGTTGGCCGTCTTGCGGCCGACGCCTGGCAAGGCCTCCAGCGCCTCGCGCGAACGAGGCACCTCGCCGCCGTGCAGGTCGATGAGCATGCGGCAGGTCTGCAGCAGGTGCTTGGCCTTGCTGCGGTACAGGCCGATGGTCTTGATGTACGACTCCAGCCCATCGGTGCCGAGCGCGAGGATTTGCGCCGGCGTGTTGGCAACGGCGAAGAGCTTGCGCGTGGCCTTGTTGACGCCGACGTCGGTGGCCTGCGCGGACAGCAGCACGGCGGTCAGCAGCTCGAACACGCTGGAGAACTCCAGCTCGGTCTGCGGCGCCGGGTTGGCGGCTTTGAGCGTGGCAAAGAAACGGTCGATCTGCGCGGCGTTCATGCCGGTATTGTCAGCCGCGTCTGGCCCGGGCTCGGGCGAGTGCAGCCTCGATAGCGATGCGTTTGCGGTCGAGCTGGCCCGGGTCAGTGATGGCAGACGCCGCCGGCAGATCGGCCAGCTTGGCTTCGGCCTTGGCCGCGAGGCGAGCGTCGTTCTCTTCGGTCTCGCGGTGGCGGCGAAATTGCTTGAAGGCGTAGCGCTCGCGGGCTTGCTCTGCCAGTGGCTGACTCCATGCGGCCCAGCCGGTGGCGGTGGTCACCTCGGGCATGGAGATGCAATCCACTGGACAGGCCGGCACGCACAGCTCGCAGCCGGTGCATTGCGAGGTGACGACGACATGCATGGCCTTCGGAGCCCCGACGATGCAGTCCGCCGGGCAGGCCTTGATGCACAGCGTGCAGCCTATGCACCAGGCCTCGTCGATGACGGCCACGCCGCGCGTGGCCTCGATGCCGTGGGCCGGGTTCAGCGGCAGCGCCGGCCGGCCGGTGATGGCGGCCAGCCGGGCCACGCCTTCGGCGCCGCCGGGCGGGCACTGGTTGATGCCGGCCTCACCGGCGGCGATGGCCTCGGCGTAGCGGCGGCAGTCCGGGTAGCCGCAGCGAGTGCATTGGGTCTGCGGCAGTGCGGCGTCGATGAGGGCCGCGAGGCTCACGCTTTACGTGTGCTGCGCTTGGCGGCCGGTTTGGCCGCAGCCTTGGCCGTCTTCTTCAGCGGCGCGGCTTCGTACTTGGCGATGAAGTCGCGCACCTCGGGGTAAACGAGGTCGCGCCAGCGCCGGCCCGAGAAGATGCCGTAGTGGCCGGCGCCTTCGACGTCGTAATGGAACTGGTGCTCCTTGGCGACGCCTGCGCACAGGTCATGGGCCGCCTTGGTCTGGCCGGCGCCGGAGATGTCGTCCAGTTCGCCCTCGACGGTCAGCAGCGCCGTCGTCTTGATGTCCTGCGGGCGCACGAAGGCGCCGCCGACGTTCCAGGTGCCGTTGACCAGCGCGAAGTCCTGGAACACGGTCTTGATGGTGTCAAGGTAGTACTCGGCCGGCATGTCCAGAACGGCGTTGTACTCGTCGTAGAAGCGGCGGTGCGCCTCGGCGCTGTCGTCGTCACCACGCACCAGATCCAGGAAGTAGTCGTAGTGCGAGGACAGGTGGCGATCCGGGTTCATCGCGACGAAGCCGGTGTGTTGCAGGAAGCCCGGATAAACCTCGCGGCCGGCGCCGGGGAAGTTGGTCGGCACGCGGTAGATGACGTTGTTCTCGAACCAGCTGAAGCTGCGGTTCATGGCCAGGTTGTTGACGGCCGTCGGGCTCTTGCGGGCGTCGATGGGGCCGCCCATCATCGTCATGCTGCGCGGCGTGGCTTCGCCGGCCGAGGCCATCAGCGAGATGGCGGCCAGCACCGGCACCGTGGGCTGGCAGACGGAGATGACGTGGCTGTCCGCGCCGCCGACCTGGCGGATGAACTCCTGCACGTAGAAGATGTAGTCGTCCAGGTGGAAGGCGCCGACTTCCAGCGGCACCATGCGCGCGTCGGTCCAGTCGGTGATGTAGACCTTGTGGTCCTTGAGCAGTTGCTTGACGGTGTCGCGCAGCAGCGTGCTGTGGTGGCCGGACAAGGGGGCGACGACCAGCACCGTGGGCTGATCCTTCATCTTGGCCAGCACGGCCGGGTCGTCCGTGTAACGCTTGAAGCGCAGCAGGCGGCAGAAGGGTTTTTCCAGCGCCACCAGCTCCTGCACGGCAACGTCGACGCCGTCGACCTCGACGGACTTGATGTCGAACTCGGGCTTCTCGTAGTCCTTGGCCAGGCGGTGCATCAGGTCCAGCCCGGCCGACAGGCGCTGCGCCATCGGCGTGTGCGTGAACGGCGACAGCGGGTGGCTGTAGAGCTTGGCCGACGCAGCGGCAAATTCCGAGAACGGACTCAGCAGGGCGCGCTGGGTTTCGAAGAATTGATACAGCATGGCCGGCCTTGGCAAGGGTCAGGAATGACCCGATGGTGCCAGAAAACGCTTGCAGATTTGTGCGCCGCAGCATGGATTGGCGGTCAAACCGCCAATCCTTTGCACTTTGATGGTGCGATTAACCCTTGATGACGGCGGCCATGCCGGCAGCGACCGTCGGCAGATTGCCTTCGTTCAGCGCGGCCACGCAGATGCGGCCGGAGTCCACGCCGTAGACGCCGAACTCGCTGCGCAGGCGCTGCATCTGGGCGGCGGTTAGGCCGGAATAGCTGAACATGCCCAGCTGTTCGGTGACGAAGCCCAGGTCCTGCTTGACGCCGGCGGCCTTCAGTGCACTCACCAGCGCCGAGCGCATGGCCTTGATGCGCACGCGCATGCCAGCCAGTTCTTCTTCCCACAGCGCGCGCAGCCTGTCGTCGGACAGCACGGCAGCGACGACCTGCGCGCCGTGCGTCGGCGGGTTGGAGTAGTTGGTGCGGATCATGATCTTCAGCTGCGACAGCACGCGCACGGCTTCCTCGTCGCTGCTGCAGAACACGCTCAGCGCGCCGACGCGCTCGCCGTACAGCGAGAAGCTCTTGGAGAAGCTGGTGGACACGAAGAAGCCGACGCCGGCGGCCTGGAACTGGCGCACGGCCTCGCCGTCTTCCTTCAGGCCGAAGCCGAAGCCCTGGTAGGCCATGTCCAGGAAGGGCGTCAGGCCCTTGGCCTTGACGACGGCGACGACCTCGCCCCACTGAGCGGCGGTGATGTCGTAGCCGGTCGGGTTGTGGCAGCAGGCATGCAGCACGACGACGGTGCCGGCGGGCGCGGCATCCAGCGCGGCCAGCATGCCGGCGAAGTTGATGCCCTTGTTGGCCGCGTCGTAGTAGGGGTAGGTCTCGACCGTGAAGCCGGCCTGCGTGAACAGTGCGCGGTGGTTCTCCCAGCTCGGGTCGGAAATCAGCACCTTGGCGCCAGGGTTGAGTTGCTTCAGGAAGTCGGCGCCGACCTTCAGCGCGCCGGTGCCGCCGATGGCCTGCACGGTGGCGACGTTCTTCAGCTCGCTGCCAAACACCAGCTTCTGCACGGCCTTGTCATAGGCGGCGATGCCGTCGATGGGCAGGTAGCCGCGCGGCTTCGGCGCGGCCGCGATGGCGGCTTCGGCCTCGCGCACGCACTTCAGCAGCGGCAGCTTGCCGTTCTCGTCGTAGTACACGCCGACGCCGAGGTTGACCTTGCCCGGGCGGGTGTCGGCGTTGAACTGCTCGTTCAGGCCGAGGATGGGATCACGGGGGGCGAGGGCGACGTCGGCGAACAAAGACATGACGGATTCCTGAATAGGCGTTGGCAGCAGGGGGAGGGCGGTCAGCGGGGTACTGCGCTTAAGCTGACGGATTGCGCAAGGCGCAGATTTTCCCAGGATTCCCCCCATGCAAGACGCCCTGAACGCCACGACCGCCTCCGACGGTGACACCGAGGAGCGCAAGGGCGAATTCGTCAGCTTCGAAGGCTCCCCGTTCCAGCTGTTTCAGCCTTTCCCTCCGGCGGGGGATCAGCCGACGGCCATCGCGCAGCTCTGCGAGGGCGTCAACGACGGCCTCAGCTTCCAGACGCTTCTGGGTGTGACCGGCTCGGGCAAGACGTTCACGATGGCCAACGTCATCGCCCGCCTGGGCCGGCCGGCCATCATCTTTGCGCCCAACAAGACGCTGGCG
Organism: uncultured Comamonadaceae bacterium; assembly: GCA_965650725.1. Lineage (GTDB taxonomy): Bacteria > Pseudomonadota > Gammaproteobacteria > Burkholderiales > Burkholderiaceae_C > Pelomonas. Next base: position 9,022 of record CBFGPX010000182.1, read on the forward strand.
GCCCAGCTCTACAGCGAGTTCAAGGATTTCTTCCCCAAGAACGCCGTCGAGTACTTCGTCAGCTACTACGACTACTACCAGCCCGAGGCCTATGTGCCGC
>CBFGPX010000183.1:0-9052 GCA_965650725.1 uncultured Comamonadaceae bacterium
CGGGTTCCCGAACATCGACCGCAGCTTCACGATCTCGGTCTTCATGCCGGCGCAACTGGGCATCGTGGAGGGCTCGATCGTGGTGAGCCTGGTCGGCGCCCTGATCGGCTTCCCCTGCATCTCGATGTGGGCGCTGTTCGGCAGCTGGATCGGCCGCCTCCTGAAGAGCCCGGCGCGGCGGCGCGTCTTCAATGCCATCATGGCCGCCTCGCTCGCCCTGCTGGCCGTGATGCTGCTGCGCTGATGTTCTCCCTCGACCGCGACTCATCCACCCCGCTGGCCGACCAGATCGAGCAGCGCCTGCGCGCGCTGATGAGCAGCACGCAACTGCCACCCGGCGCGCGGCTGACATCCATCCGCCAGTTGGCGACGCGGCTGGGCGTCAGCCCCAACACGGTGGTGGCCGCCTATGACCGGCTGGTGGCCGACGGGCTCATCGACTCGCGCGGCACGGCCGGCTTCTTCGTCGCCGACGGCCCGGCCGATGCAATGCCGGACGCCATCCGCGTCGAAGCCGGCGAGGAGCAGGACGCCGTGTGGCTGGCCCAGCAGGCCAACGACCAGAAGGCCGGCGTGCTGCTGGCCAGCAGCGGCGCCCTGCCCGCCGCCTGGCTGGAAGACGCCATCCCCGCCGCCGCCGTGCAGCGCGGCCTGGCACGCGCCAATGCCGGCATGGCCACGCGCTGCCCGCCGCAAGGCCTGCCCGAGCTGCGCGAGCGCATCGCCACGCTGCTGCGCAGCCAGGGTATCGCGGTGGACGCCGGCCGCGTGCTGACCACCTACGGCGGCACCCAGGCCATCGACCTGATCTGCCGCGCCTTGCTGCGCCCCGGCGACGCGGTGGCCGTGGAAACGCCGGGCTACTTCCTGCTGTTCGACCGGCTGCGCCAGGCGGGCGTGCGCATCCTGCCCGTCGAACGCCGGCCAGACGGCATCGCGCTGGAGCAACTGGACACCGTCTGCACGCAGCACCGACCACGGCTGCTGTTCCTGCAGAGCGTGCTGCACAACCCCACCGGCTGGGGCAGCACCGCCGCCAACCTGCACCGCGTGCTGATGCTGGCGCAGCGGCACGACCTGCTGATTGCCGAGGACGACGTGCAGGGCCACTTCCACCCCGGCGCGCCCACGCGCCTGGCGCAGCTGTCGGGGCTGGAGCGCGTCATCTACTACTCCAGCTTCTGCAAGGCCATGAGCCCGGCGCTGCGGCTGGGCTACATGGCGGCCGAGCCGGCACTGATCCGGGCGCTGCTGCGCGAGAAGATCGTCTCGGTGCTGACGACGCCGGCGCTGAACGAATGCGTGCTGCTGGAGGCGCTGGCCGCCGGCCGCTGGCGCAAGCACCTGGACCGCCTGCAGCAACGCCTGGCCCAGGCCCGCGGCGCCGCCATGCAGCAGTTGCAGGATGCGGGCGTGCGGCTGGAGCATCCCGGCGAGGGCGGGCTGTTCCTGTGGGGCGCGCTGCCGGCTGGTGTGGATGTGGACGCGGTGGTGAAGGACGCCTTCCGCAACGGCATCCTGCTGGTGCGCGGTGCCACCTTCGCCGCCGACGGCGCACGTGATCCGCACATCCGCTTCAACGTGGCCTTCGCCCAGCCGCCGCGGCTGGCGCAGTACCTGCGCGAGCAACTCAGCGCGGCCACCAGCACACAGCGAGCACTCGATCGGGCGCGCAGCGCTAGCCCGGCAGCACGCTGACGACGTCGCCCACGCGGATGGCGCCGCCTTCCAGGACGCGCGCCGTCACGCCGCCATGGCCGCGCATGGCGGCATAACCGCCGGGGCCGATGACGGCCTCCATGCGCGAGCAGGGATGGCAGGGGCCCACGATCTGGATCACCGCCTCGCCCACGCGCAGGCTGGCATTCTTCAGCGACAGCAGGTTCAGCCCCGACACCACCAGGTTGCGCCGCAGGTCGACCGGATCGACGGCGCCTGTGCGCGCGAACGCCGCGATCAGCGGCAGGTGTTCCTGCTGGATCAGCGTGACCTGCCGCGTGGACAGCTCCGCCTCGCCACGCCGGCCCAGGCGATCGTCGGCCAGGCCGATGCCGGCCAGCGCCTGTGTCTCGTCCACCCGCCGTGCCGGATCGCGCGGTGCGCCGCGGACGACGATGACCTCGACGCGGCCCTGGATGTGGGCCGGCGGCGTCATGAGGTCGCGCAGGGTCTTCAAGGCGCCCGTCGGTAGGGGTCGGGCACGCCGAGCGCCGCGAGGATCTCGGTCTCGCGGGCCTCCATGCACTCGGCCTCGTCGTCGGCCTCGTGGTCGTAGCCCTGGGCATGCAGCGTGCCGTGAACCAGCAGGTGGGCGTAGTGGTCCAGCAGCGGGATGCCCATCTCGGCGGCCTCGCGCTCCACGACCTCGGCGCAGATGATGAGGTCGGCGCCCACGACCGGCTCGTGCGCGTAGTCGAAGGTCAGCACGTTGGTCGCGTAGTCCTTGCCGCGGTAGTCGCGGTTCAGCGCGCGGCCTTCCTCGGCATCGACGATGCGCACCGCGATCTCGCCCGGCAGCTCCAGCGCGGCGCGGACGAAGCGTTGCACCTTGTGGCGCGGCAGCAGCGCGCGGTGGCGCGGGTCGGCGAACTGCAGGGACAGGGTCAACTCGGGCTTCATGATTCACGCCCTTCGCGCTTGGCGCGCGCTTCGTAGGCCTCGACGATGCGGGCCACCAGCGGATGGCGCACGACGTCGGCGCTGGTGAAGCGCGTCATCGCGATGCCCTTGACCTTGGCCAGCACGCGCTCCGCGTCGACGAGCCCGGACAGCACGCCGCGCGGCAGGTCGATCTGGCTGGTGTCGCCGGTGACGACGCAGCGGCTGCCGAAGCCGATGCGGGTCAGGAACATCTTCATCTGCTCGGGCGTGGTGTTCTGCGCTTCGTCCAGGATGACGAAGGCGTGGTTCAGCGTGCGGCCGCGCATGAAGGCCAGCGGCGCGACCTCCAGCTGGCCTTTCTCGAAGGCCTTGGTGACGCGGTCGAAGCCCAGCAGGTCGTACAGCGCGTCGTACAGCGGGCGCAGGTAGGGGTCGACCTTCTGCGTCAGGTCACCGGGCAGGAAACCCAGGCGCTCGCCGGCTTCCACGGCCGGGCGGGTCAGGATGATGCGCTGCACGGTCGAGCGCTCCAGCGCGTCCACCGCGCAGGCGACGGCCAGGAAGGTCTTGCCGGTGCCGGCCGGGCCGAGGCCGAAGGTGATGTCGTGCGACAGGATCTGCTGCAGGTACTGGTGCTGGCGTGGCGTGCGGGCGGACAGGTCGGCGCGACGGGTGCGCAGCACCAGCGCGTCGTCGCTGGCAGCCTTGGCGGGCTCGGGCGTCTTGGCCTCCACCAGGGCCAGCTGCAGCGTCTCGGCGGACAGCGGCCGGCGCGCACGCTCGTACAGCGCCTCCAGCAGCTTCTGCGCACGCTCGGCGGCGGCCTTGGCGCCGTTGACGCGGAACTCGGCATCGCGGCGCGTGATCTTCACGCCCAGGGCGGCCTCGATCTCGCGCAGGTGCGCGTCCAGGCTGCCGCAGACGCGGGCCAGGCGGGTGTTGTCGGCGGGTTCGAGAGCGAATCGCAGGATCACGGTGTTCACGAAAAGAGCAGTGACGGGATTGTCGCTGGTGCATTCACCGGCGCCGGCGCCCCTCGGCTCCCTCACAATGCCGGCCCATGAAATCCAAGACCGCGTCGGCGGCCGCAATGCCGCGGCGCCTGCGCCCTTCCCCGTTGATCGCCGTGGCGCTGCTGAGCCCGGCCCTGGCCCAGGCTCAGAGCCTGGCGGGCCCGGACTGGTCCGGCACCGTGCGCGGCTGGGTGGCCGCGATGCTGGCGCTGATGGCCACCGTGGTGGGCCTGATCTCCAGCCTGCATCCGCGCGAGCGCCCGGCCCACTTCCTGATCGGCATGATGCTGAGCTGGGTGGTGCTGCGCGCGGCCACCGTGCCCAGCGCCGCCGGCCTGCGCCCGCTGCTGATGACGCTGCTGGTGCTGTGCGGCGTGCAGTACCTGCTGCGGCAGATGAACTGGAAGCGCGACTGGATCGACTACGCGCTGCTGATCCAGTGCCTGGTGGTGCCGGCCAGCCTGCTGCTGTCGGGCGGGCAGGTCGGCCTGCTGGGCTGGATCTGGCACGACGTGCTGAGCCTGGAGCTGATCGCGGCCATGGGCTGGGCGCTGTGGCTGCGCTGGCGGCGGCTGAAGGAGCAGCCCGATGCAGAGTCGGTCCAGGACTTCCGGCTGATGCGGGTGCTGCTGCCGCCCACCATGCTGGCCCTGCTGGCCGACATGCTGCTGGTGCTGGTCAACGAGCCGCTGTGGCAGATCGCCTCGCCGTGGCTAACGCTGACCCTGCCGCTGCTGATGCTGGCGCTGGGCCTGCAGTTGGTGAACGACGTGGCGCAGGCGCGCGTCGATGCCGAGAAGCGCACCGCCGCGCTGGAGCAACGCATGGCCGATCGCATCGCCGAGGTCGAGCGCAGCCACAGCCAGCTGGCCGAGCAGAAGCTGGAGCAGGTCACCGAGCGCGAGCGCAAGCGCATCGCCGCCGACCTGCACGACGACCTGGGCGCCAAGCTGCTGACCATCGTGCACACCAGCGAGTCCGACCGCATCTCCACGCTGGCCCGCGAGGCGCTGGAGGAGATGCGCCTGTCCGTGCGCGGCCTGACGGGCAAGCCGGTCCACCTGATCGATGCCATGGGCGACTGGCGCGCCGAGGTCGTCTCGCGGCTGGGCCAGGCCAACATCCTGGCCGAGTGGAAGAGCCCGGCCGAGGACATCGAGCACACCTTCCAGGCCCGCTCCTATGTGCAGACCACGCGCATCCTGCGCGAGTCGGTGAGCAACATCATCAAGCACAGCGGCGCCACGAACGCGACGATTTCGGCCGCGGTGCAGGACGGCGACTTCATCCTGACCATCCAGGACAACGGGCAAGGCATCCCGACCGAACTGGACGGCCGGTTGGACCGCGGCCACGGCATGGCGAGCATGAAGTCACGCGCCAAGCAAATGCATGGCCAGTGCCTGGTCGAATCCGGCCCCGGCTGGGGTACTGTCATCCGTCTGACGATTCCGCTCTAGATTTCCGAGGCCCCTCATGAACCACATCCTGCTGCTCGAAGACATCCCGGAGATCCGCGCCTGGCTGAAGGCGCTGGTCAAGCAGGTGTTCGCCAACGCCCAGATCACCGAGTGCTCGCGCGTGCAGGATGCGCTGTCGCTGGTCAACGGCCAGCGCTTCACACTGGCGCTGCTGGACCTGGGCCTGCCGGACGGTTCGGGCGTCGAGGTCATCGCCGCGCTGCGCGAGAAGCAGCCGGAGGTGCAGTCGGTCATCGTCACCATCCATGACGACGACGAACACCTGTTCCCGGCGCTGCAGGCCGGCGCCTTCGGCTATCTGCTGAAGGAGCAGTCCCGCGAGCTGCTGGTGGAGCAGCTGCAGCGCATGAGCCAGGGCGAGCCGCCGCTGTCGCCGTCGATCGCGCGCAAGGTCATCGCCTACTTCGCGGCCCAGGCCAAGCCCAGCTCGCAGGCGCTGCTGCACGAGGTGTCGCTGACCGACCGCGAGACCGAGGTGCTGTTGCGCGTGGCCAAGGGCTTCACGCTGCCCGAGATCGGCGTGCAGCTGGGCCTGTCGCGCCACACCATCGCCGACTACGTGAAGCAGATCTACCGCAAGCTCAACGTGAGTTCGCGTGCCGAGGCCGCACTGGAAGCGCAGCGTCTGGGTTTGTTCGGTCGCAACTGAGGCTGAGCCGGCCCGGATAATCGGGCCATGATCGGAAGACTCAGCGGCGTCATCGCCGAAAAGACACCGCCCCAGGTGGTCATTGACGTGGCCGGAGTGGGCTACGAAGTGGACGTGCCGATGAGCACGTTCTTCAACCTGGGCCAACTCGGCGATCGCGCCGTGCTGCTGACCCACCTGACCGTGCGCGAGGACGCGCATCAGCTGTTCGGCTTCCTCACGCACGAAGAGCGCGCCACCTTCCGGCAACTCATCAAGATCAGCGGCGTCGGCCCCAAGATGGCGCTGGGCCTGCTGTCCGGCCTGTCCGTGTCCGAACTGGCCCAGGCCGTCTCCAGCCAGGAGGTCGGCCGGCTGACCAAGGTGCCCGGCATCGGCAAGAAGACCGCCGAGCGGCTGCTGCTGGAATTGAAGGGCAAGCTGGGGCCGGACCTGGCCCTGCCCGCCACGGTCACCAACGACGCCCAGGCCGACATCCTGCAGGCCCTCGTGGCGCTGGGCTACAGCGAGAAGGACGCCGCCGCGGCTTTGAAGGCGCTGCCGCCCGACGTCGGCGTCAGCGAAGGCATCAAGCTGGCGCTGAAGAAGCTGTCATGACGATACAGACCGACGACTTCGCACCGGCCCCCCGCATCGTCAGCGCGGCGCCCGAGTCCAGCCGCGAGGAGGCGCTGGAGCGCGCGTTGCGCCCCAAGCTGCTGGACGACTACGTCGGCCAGGCCAAGGCGCGCGAGCAGCTGGAAATCTTCATAGTCGCCGCCCGCAAGCGCAAGGAAGCCCTGGACCATGTGCTGCTGTTCGGCCCGCCGGGCCTGGGCAAGACGACGCTGTCCCACATCATCGCGGCCGAGCTGGGCGTCAACCTGCGCCAGACCTCCGGCCCCGTGCTGGAAAAACCCAAGGACCTGGCCGCCCTCCTGACCAATCTCGAGAAGAACGACGTCCTCTTCATCGACGAGATCCACCGCCTCAGCCCCGTCGTCGAGGAAATCCTCTACCCGGCGCTGGAGGACTACCAGATCGACATCATGATCGGCGAGGGCCCGGCCGCCCGCTCCATCAAGCTGGACCTGCAGCCGTTCACGCTGGTCGGCGCCACGACGCGGGCGGGCATGCTGACCAATCCTCTTCGTGATCGTTTCGGCATCGTCGCCCGGCTGGAGTTCTACACGCCGGCCGAACTGCAGCGCATCGTGACCCGCTCGGCCGGCCTGCTCGGCGCCCCCATCGACGCCGACGGCGCGCTGGAGATCGCCCGTCGCTCGCGCGGCACGCCGCGCATCGCCAACCGCCTGCTGCGCCGCGTGCGCGACTATGCCGAGGTCAAGGGCGATGGCCGCATCGTCGCCGGCATCGCCGACAAGGCGCTGGCCATGCTGGACGTGGACCCGCAAGGCTTCGACCTGATGGACCGCAAGCTGCTGGAGGCCGTGGTGCACCGCTTCGACGGGGGGCCGGTGGGTCTGGAGAACGTGGCGGCAGCCATCGGCGAAGAGGCCGGCACCATCGAGGACGTCATCGAGCCCTTCCTCATCCAGCAGGGCTTCCTGCAACGCACCCCGCGCGGTCGAGTCGCGACGCTGGCTGCCTACCGCCACCTGGGCCTGGCGCCGCCAACCGGCAAGGGTGGCCCCGATCTGTTCGGGGAATGACAACGCCGCCTGAATGGCGCCGTTGCAATAAAAAAAAGCGCCCCGCGGGGCGCTTTTCCTTGTCCGATCCGAAGATCAGAAGTTGTGGCGGACGCCGGCGGCCAGCGAGTTGAAGTCCAGTTGACCCACGCCGTTGTAGTCGGTCTTGGTGTAGAAGCCGTACACCTTGGTGCGCTTGCTCAGGTTGTAGTTGTAGCCCAGCGTGACCTGCTTGGCGCCGCCGGTACGGAAGGCACCGTTGCCGCCGGCCTTGCTGCCGCCAACGTTCAGGTGGAACTCGGACTGGCCCAGGGCGTACATGGCCGAGACGCGACCGACGTCGCGGCTCTTGAAGCCGTTGACTTCCTCGCGCTGGAAGTAGCCACCGAAGGTGAAGGCGCCCATTTCATACAAACCGCGAACGGCGAACTGCTTGTAAATGCCAACCTTCTCGTAGCCGAAACCGGCGTGCAGGGGGCCCATGTCGTAGTTGACGGCCACGTCCCAGGCGCGCGGCACGGTGCCTTCGCCAGCGGCCACGCCAACTTCAGCGTTGAAGCCCGACACGGTCGGCGTGAAATAGGAGACCTTGTTGTTGGTCGTGAAGCGGGTGCCGTACAGGTTGTCGGCGGAGGTGCCCGTGTCATGGTTGTGCATGCTCACGTAGTCGGCCGTCGCGAAGTACGAACCCGGGAACCACTTGCCCAGGCGGACGCCGCCGAAAGCGCCTTCCAGTTGGACCCACGAAGCGCGGTTCCAGAAGGTGGTGCCGCCGCTGGCCGCACCGGTGTCGCTGTCAACGCCGTGCTCCAGCGAGAACGAAGCCTTCAGGCCACCGCCCAGGTCTTCCGTGCCCTTGAAACCCAGGCGGGAGGAGTTGTTCTGCACGACCACCTTGCGGTCTTGCGAGCCGGTCTTCTGGCTTTCAACGGTGGTGTTGAGGCGGCCCCACAGGGTCACCGAGCTTTGAGCGAATGCCGGGGCGGCCACGAGGGCAGCCAGGGCGGCGACGACAGCAGTCTTCTTCATCGTTTGCCTTTGCAGAGGGGGTTGCGGCGGATTGACAAGTCCGCCGTGAAGGACAAGTGACAGTCAGTATAGGAGCGGCTGTCACACAGGCCGTCGCGGGCGACGCGTGGATGCAACAGTGGGCTTAGGGAGCTTGAAAAGCGCCGGAGCGGCCCTCAAGCCGTGGCGTCGTCCGCACTCAGCCCGGCAAGGTGTCCGTCGTCGTTCCAGCCGACCAGGCTGAAGCCCTCGGCCGTGGCGAGCAGCCGGTTGATGCTGGCATTGCCCAGTTGCCAGCTGCGCGGCGCCTCCAGCGACATCCGGGTCGCGGCGCGGTAGAGGCAGTCCAGCACGCCGCCGTGGGCCACCAGCGCGATGCTTTCGCCCCGATGCGCATCGCAGATGCGCCGTGCCGCCCCGACACAGCGGGCGCTGAAATCGTTCAGGCTCTCGCCGCCGCCCACCGCGAAATCCGGTTCGCGGCGCCGCCATCGTGCCGCATCCTCGGGATAACCCTGGTGAATCTCGTCCCAGCTCAGCCCCTCGAAGCGGCCGAAGGCGCGCTCGCGAAGCCCGACATCCAGGCTTACCGTCAGGCGCTGCGATCGCGCGATGGCGTCCGCCGTCTGGCGCGCATTGCGATTGATTTCGGCGCGCTCGCCGTTGACG
>CBFGPX010000184.1:0-9024 GCA_965650725.1 uncultured Comamonadaceae bacterium
CTTCATGTCGGACCTCTTCGTGAGACGGTGGGACGGATTCAGCGGGCGACCTCGGGTAGCCAGTCGCGCAAGGCCGCAAGGGTAGCAGCCGGGTCTTCCTCCTGAGGCACATGGCCCAGCGCGGGAAACTTCACCAGCCGGCTGCCGGGGATGTCGGCATGGAACCTGTCGCCCCACACCGGCGGGATCAGCCGGTCCTTGCCGCCCCACAGGATCAGCGTGGGCACCTTGATTTCGGGCAGGCGCTGGACCGGGCCGGGAGCCAGCTGGTCCATGCGCCGCATCAGCGCGACGCGGTTGCCTTCGCGCAACGTCAGCTCGTAGTAGCGGTCCACCAGCGCGGCGCTGACGCGCGCCGGGTCGCCATAGACGCTCAACACGCTGTCCTCGATGGCGCGGCGCGGCAGCAGCCAGCGCATGGGTTCGCGCAGCACCGGGATGCGGGCGAGGCGGAAACCCAGCGGTAGGGCTTCGGGCACGAAGTCGTAGCCCGCCGAGTCCACCAGCACCAGGCCGGCCACGCGAGCCGGGTCGGCCAGCGCCAGCTGCCAGGCGATCTCGCCGCCCAGCGAATTGCCCGCCACGATGGCCCGGCCCACGCCCAGCCGTGACAGCAGCTGCCGCACGAAGGCCACGTAGCGCGGGCCGCGGTAGTCGCCGTCGGCATTGGGGCCGGTCAGGCCGAAGCCGGGCAGGTCGAAGCTGATGACGCGGCGCGTGCGCGCCAGTTCGGCCACCCAGCCCTCCCAGGTGTGCAGGCTGGCGCTGGTGCCGTGGATGAGCACCAGGGGCAGCGGGTCGCTGCTCGGGCCCTGGTCGCGGTAGTGCACCTGCAGACCGTCCAGCTCGACGAAGTCGGACGGCGGCAGCGCCCAGCGCGGCAGCAGGCTTTCCAGCGAGCGGTCGGGCGCCTTGCCGACCGCAAAGCCCAGCGCGGCCAGCATCAAAAAGATGCCGACCAGCTTCAGCGCCCAGTCGCCGAATCGGCTGCTCACGTCGGACTGAGATCCGCGTTGACGCCCCTGCGGTCGTCGAAGACGAAGCAGTTGCCGTGGTAGTGCTTGCCGCCGGTGTCCTCGAAGTACTTCAGGATGCCGCCGTCCAGCTGCCAGGCGCGCACGCCCTCGGCCTCCAGCACCATGGCAGCCTTCTCGCAGCGGATGCCGCCGGTGCAGTAGCTCACCACGGTCTTGCCGGCCAGCTCGGCCTTGTGCGCGGCCAGCGCGGCGGGGAAGTCGCTGAACTTGGCGAGCCGCCAGTCGATGGCGTTGTCGAACGCGCCCTGGTCGACCTCGAAGTCGTTGCGCGTGTCCAGCATCACCACCTCGCGGCCCTGGTCGTCATGGCCCTGGTCCAGCCAGCGCGCCAGCGTGGCGGGCGCCAGTGCCGGCGCGCGCGGCGCCTGGTCGGGGCGCACGGCGGGCTGGTTCATGCGGATGATCTCGGGCTTGACCTTGACCTTGAGCCGCTGGAAGGGCTGGACCTCGCTCCAGCTTTCCTTGGGCGTCAGCGTGGCGAAGCGGGCATCGGCGCGCACGTCGGCCACCCAGGCGTTCACCGCATCGGCCGGGCCGGCCAGGAACAGGTTGATGCCTTCCTCGGCGATCAGTACCGTGCCTTTCAGGCCCAGCGCGTCGGCCCGTGCATGCAGGCGATCGCGCAGCGCCGCGGTGTCGCTCAGCGAGACGAAGAGGTAGCAGGAGATGTTGAGGATGGAGCCGGACTGCATGAGGCGGCGGATTATCGGCGCATGCCCACCTGGGGCGCAGCGCCCCGGTCGGCTGCCTGCCAAGAACGCCGGCGCTGGCAAAGGGCATCGCCCAGCACGCAGTGAAAAAGCCCCCGCTGCCTCGTGGGCAGCGGGGGCTTGCTCTAGCAGCGCCTCGACTTGGCAATTTTGGGTACTGCACCTGCTGCGCGGACTCTGCCCGCGCGTGCAGGCCTGATCACTCGGTCGTCAGGCGGCGCGATCTATTCCGTGATCAAGACTTCTTCAGCTGGGACCTGCGACGTTGCAGGCCCAACCCGAGCAGGGCACCACCCACCAGCAGCGGCATGGTCGGTTCAGGCACGGCGCATTGAGTGTCCGTGCACACGGTGCCTTCGCCGCTCACCTGGAACAAGGCCAGGAAGATGTTGTCGTCAAAAGACGAGTTGGTGGTGCGGATGTTGATCGCCGTGTCGCCCTGGTTGATGAAGGAACTCAGGTCATAGCGTTCATGATCCAGCGCCACCGACGGGTTGGCCGGGGACAGCGGGTCGTCGCTGCCGCCGACGGTGATCAGGGCGCCGTTCGCGGCGGCACCGTCGTCGAAGTTGCCGGCGTTGTTGGTCAAGGTCTGGCCATTGACGGTGACGGTCGAGGTCTGGTTGGTGCCCGAGTCGTTGTAGCTGAAGCCGATGCCCAGACGCATCTCGGCCGTGAAACCGGGCACGGTCTTGTCGATGCCGGCGGCGAAGCTCAGCGTGGCCGAATCACCGGCCGAGGATGCCGCGCCGTCCAGGATGCCGATGGTGGTGATGCCCAGCGAAGGCAGGCTGTAGACCACGACCAGCGCTTCGCCGTCCATCACGCCCGAGTTGGACTCGGTGACCGTGAAGTTGTAGGTGCCGCCAGGGCCACCGTCCACCAGCGGCTTGATGATGCTGGTGACATCGGCACGGCCCGCCGCGAGATTGCAGCAGGCACTGCTGTTGACGCCCAGGTTGGTGTAGTTGATGTTGCCGGAGCCGGCCAGCGTCGAGGTCACGGTGGCTGCCGTACCCCCGTTGTTGTTGGTGGTGGTGTACAGATAGGCGGCCACGACGGTGGCGCCGACCGGCACGAAGGCGGAAATGGTGCCGCTGCTGCTCGTCCCACCCCAGCCATCGGTGGAGACCCCGTAGTTGCCGACGAAGGTCTGGAACGTGGTGAGCGACGCGTGCGCACTGACCGAGGTCAGTGCGGCACAAGTGACGGCCATGGCGGCCATGATGCGAGAAATTCGTCCTGACATAAAACCTCCCTGAGGATGCTGCGTTGCGATCAGCCGACCACGATGGCTCCGGCTTCCGGGGGCTTTAAAGCAGCATGCGTGCCACCGCCCAGGCAAAAGAATTTATTCTTTTGCGACAGTCATTTACGACTGGTGCGTGAGTCATCCCTAGTTCGTCAATGTAAGGTCGCTCGACAGGCCAGCGTCACTGGAAGCGGGCCTGGAGTCTCGATAGACTGCGCCGCTTTCCAAACTTGCGATCTTCAAGATGCGCCCATTTCGCCGTTCAGCTCGGCTTGTGTTCACCCACGGACTGGCTGTGGTGCTGGTTCTCGCACCGCTCGGTGCAATGGCCGCTCCGGTGGTGACTGGCGGGCCTTTGCTTCGCCTGCCGGATGCGAAATCTGACGAGTCGCCTCAGGGTGTCGCTTTCCGTGCCGGTGTGCAGGCGCTCTTGCTGGAGAAGGACAAGCCCAGCGTCGCACGCGGGCATTTCGAGCGGGCGCTGAAGATCGACAGGCGCTATGTGCCAGCCTTGCTGGGCATGGCCGCCGTGGCGCAGGCGGAGGGACGCTCGGCACAGGTGGAGTCCTGGCTTCAACAGGCGGAGAAGCTTGAGCCCGGTGCGCCGGAGGTCCATCTGGCGTGGGGGCGTTACCACCAGGGGCAGGGGCGCCTGGCGCAGGCAGAGAAGTCGTTTCTGCAGGCCCGCGAGCAGGCGCCGCGCACGATTCCTCCGCTGCTCGAACTGGGCGACCTGTATCTGAAGTCGCCCAACCATCGCAAACAAGCCCTCGAGGCCTTCCGCGCTGCTGTCGAGCTTGCCCCCGCCAATGGGCATGCACAGTTCGGGCTGGGCGCTGCCGCAGCCGCCAATGGGGAGCGCGAGATGGCCCTGGCGGCGCTGGACAAGGCATCAAAGTTGGAGCCGCGCGATTCCGAGCCGCCGCGGCTGATCGGTCGTTTGTGGCTGGAGGCCGGTCGCTTCGACGAGGCGCTGGCGGCCTTCGACGGTGCGTTGAAGCGACAGCCCGCCTACTTGCCGGCGATGCTGGATCGGGTGGATGCGCTCGCTGCGCAGCGACGCTGGCCGCTCGCGCTTGAGCAGTTGACGCAGGCGCGACGCATTGCGCCCAAGGCCGCGGCGGTCGCGCTCAAGCTCGCCGATGTCCATCAGGCCAACGGCCAGTTCGCGGCTGCGAAAGCGGAGTACCTGAAAGCCATTGAGCTTGGGCCGCGCGATCCCTTGGCCTACAACAACCTGGCCTGGATGACCGTCGAGAGCAAGGGCGACGCCCGACAGGCGGTGGCCTGGGCGCGGCAGGCCGTGGCGCTGGCCCCGGGCTCGGCGCCCTTTCATGACACGCTGGGCTGGGCCTTGCGGGCGGCGGGCGATCTGCCTGCCGCCAGTGCGAGCCTGGTCAAGGCGGTCGAGATGGAGCCGAACATGGCCGGCTATCACTTCCACCTGGGGGTGGTCAAAGCGGAGTTGAAGCAACCGGCCGCCGCACGCGCAGCGCTCGAAAAGGCCTTGGCCCTGGATCCCAAGCTGTCCCAGTCCAACGAGGCTCGCGCCCTGCTGAAGACGCTGTGAACGCCCCAGCCCGACAGGCGTTGCCCGGGCTGTTCAATCTGCCCAGCGCGACGCGATGTCCTGCATCTGCTCGACGCAGGCCTCCAGCGCTTCCACCACGCGCGGGTCGAAGTGGCTGCCGCTGCCGTCGCGGATGTAGTCCAGCGCCTCGTCGTGCGTCATGGCCTGCTTGTACGGCCGCGGGCTGATCAGCGCGTCGTAGACGTCGGCCACCGCCATCAGCCGCGCGGACAGCGGGATGCCGGTGCCGGCCAGGCCGTCGGGGTAGCCGCTGCCGTCCCATTTCTCGTGGTGGTGGCGCGCGATCTGCTTGCCGTAGGTCAGCATCAGGCCGGCGTCGTCGCCCAGCTTGTCGATGGCGCGTTGCAGCAGGTCGCCGCCCTGCTCGGCATGCGTCTTCATGATGCGCCACTCGTCCTCCGACAGCCGGCCCGGCTTCAGCAGGATGCCGTCGGGGATGGCGACCTTGCCGATGTCGTGCAGCGGCGCGGCCTTGGCCAGCTCGTCGATGGCGTCCGGGCTGAGGTCCACCGCGCCGTCGGGCTGGGCCGCCAGCCAGGAGGCCAGCGCGCGCACGTACTCCTGCGTGCGCTGGATGTGGTTGCCGGTGTCGGCGTCGCGGAACTCGGCCAGGCCGACCATGACGAACAGCGTCGTGTCGCGCAGCCGCTCCACCTCGCGGCGGCGCGCCTCCAGCTCGCCGCTGAGCTGGGCGTTGTGGTGCAGCAGCCGGTCCTCGGCCAGCTTGAGCTGCAGGTGGGTGCGCACGCGCGCCAGCACCGTGACCGGGTTGAAGGGCTTGTGGATGAAGTCGGCGCCGCCGGCGGCGAAGCCGGCGTTCTCATCGTCGGCATCGGTCAGCGCGGTCAGGAAGATGATGGGCACGCGGCGCGTCGCCGGGTCGGCCTTCAGGCGGCGGCAGACCTCGTAGCCGTCCAGCTCCGGCATCATGACGTCCAGGATGATGAGGTCGGGCGGCTGGCGCTGGCAGATCTCCAGCGCTTTGGCGCCGCTGACGGCCAGCTGCACGCGGTAGTCGGGCTTGAGCACCTGGGCCATCAGCGTCAGGTTGGCCGGCGTGTCGTCCACCACCAGGATGGTGGCCGGCGCGTGGGCGCCGGCGTCGGCGGGTTGAAGGCTGGCGTTCATGTCTTTTTGTCTCCCCGGAGTGCGGCCTGGGCCTCGTCGAAGTCCACCCGCTGCATCGCGCCGGCCAGCGCCTTGGCCTGCGGGCCGGGCAGCAGGTCGATGAAGGCCGAGCCGTGCTGTTCCCACAGCGTCAGCGCATGGCTGTCGGCCTCGCCCAGCAGGCTGTCCAGTTCGCTGATCAGCGTGGCAGGGTCGGTCGTGTCGGCATCGGCGGCCAGCGGTGCCGGTGGCTCGGCCGGCAGCGGCTGGTCCAGGTCCAGCAGGCGGCGCAGCGTGTGCGGCAGCAGCGGCTTGGCGCACAGCGCGTCGGCGCCCAGGCGCAGCGCGCGCTCGCGCAGCGCGGGCGTGTCGAAGGCGCTGAGCAGCACGGTGCGGCGCGGCCGCGGCAGCCCGGCCTGGGCAGCCTGCTCCAGCAGCGTGCAGCCGTCCATGTCGGGCAGCACCCAGTCGACCAGCAGCAGCTCGGCGGGGCTGGCGGCCAGCCGCTGCAGCGCCGCAGCGCCGTGCGGCAGCAGCTCCTGCCGGGCCAGCGGGGCCAGGTCGCGCAGCAGCGCGAGCATGGGTTCGTGGCCGGGGCTGTGCGGCGCCTGCACCAGCGCGATGCTGCGCGGCGGCGCGCCGGCGGGCCAGCCCGGCCAGGGCGCGGGCGGCAGCGGCAGGTGCAGCTCGAACTCGCTGCCGCGGCCGGCCATGCTGCGTGCCGTCAGCGTGCCGCCCATGCGCTCGGCCAGCGCGCGGCAGGTGGCCAGGCCCAGGCCGGTGCCGCCGAAGCGCCGCGTGGCGCCCGATTCGGCCTGCACGAAGGGCATGAACAGCCGCGCCAGCTGCTCGGTCGTCATGCCCACGCCGCTGTCGCGCACGCTGAAGCGCCAGCCACCATCGGTCTGCAGCTGCACGCTCAGCCGCACCTGGCCGGCCGGCGTGAACTTGACGGCGTTGACCAGCAGCTCGGTCAGCAGCTGCGTCAGCCGTGCCGCGTCGCCGCGCCGCGCGCCGGCGGCGCCCAGCAGCTCGGGACTGGCGATGTGACACACCAGCTCCAGCTGCTGGGCCTGGGCCGCGGCGCGCACGGCGTCGACCGCACCGGCCAGCAGCTGTTCGAGATGCAGGGGTTCGCTGGCCAGTTGCAAGCGGCCGGCGTCCAGGTCGGCGTAGTCCAGCAGGCCGTCGATGAGCCGCACCAACGCCTCGCCGGCCTGGGCCACATCCTCCAGCTGGCGGCGCTGCTCGGCCGTCAGCCGGCCGGCCAGCAGCAGCCTCGTCTGGCCCAGCACGGTGCTCATGGGCGTGCGGATCTCGTGGCCGATGCTGGCCAGGAAGTCCGACTTGGCGCGCGACGCCGCCTGCGCTGCGGCGCGCGAGCGCTCCAGCTCGGCCATGCGGGCGCGCACCAGATCGCTGGCGGTGGCCAGGCCGTCGCCCTGCGGCGCCAGCTGCTGCAGCGGCGCGAGCTGGCGCGACAGGCCCCACAGCGCCAGGCAGAACAGGGTCTGGCACAGCGCCAGGTTGGCGATCAGCGGCCAGCCTGCCAGCAGCCAGGTGGGCGGCTGGGCCGAGAAGCGCAGCAGCGTGGGCGGCAGCACCATCAGTGTCAGCAGCGCCAGCGAGATCTGCAGGGCCCGGTGGGCGCGCCAGGTGCTGAACAGCAGCAGCAGGCCGCCCAGGCTCCACGGCGCGATGCTGCCCAGCGTGTAGAGGCTGGGACCGGGGTCGCCGCGCAGCGTGAAGGCCAACATGCTGAGGCAGAAGTACAGCGCCAGCAGCGTGACGCCGCAGCGTTGCCAGCGCTGCAGGCGCTGTGGCCGGTGCCAGCTCAACCAGCCCAGCACCGCGAAGGCCAGCGCGATGACGGGGTAGGCGATGCGGTCGCTGGGCTCGATGACGCCCAGCTGCGTCTCGCTGCCCCAGGCGACCAGCGCCGACACGACGATGAGGCCGAACAGCCAGCGCGTGCCCCGCGGCCCCAGCAGCACCAGGGTGGCCCCCCCCATCAGGCCGACTCCCGCAGCGCCTCGACGGCGGCGTCGAAGTCCAGTGCGTCCAGCGCCTGCTGCAGGCGTTGCCGCGTGACGGGTGGCAGGCTGCTGTGCCGGCCATGGGCCTGCCACCAGTCCAGCGCGCGGCTGTCGCTCTGGCTCAGCAGATGGCGCAGCTCGGCCAGGTCGCCGCCGGCCGCCGGGGCCGCGGCCGGCGCGTGCTCGGGCAGGGCGGCGCGGATCTCGTCCAGCAGCCGGCCCAGCAGGGCCTCCACGCGGGCCAGATGCTGGGCCGAGCCCGGCGCGTCGGCGGCCGCGGCGCAGCGTTCCAGCGCCAGCGCCAGGCGGTGCAGCGGCTGGGCGCCCAGCGTTGCGGCCAGGCCTTGCAGGGTGTGGGCCGCGCGGCGCAGCTCCGCCCAGTCGGCGTCGGCCAGCCAGGCGTGCCAGGCCTGCAGGCCGCCGCCGTAGTGGTCGGCAAAGCCGCGCAGCGTGCGCTGGTACAGGCCGGCCTGGCCGGCGAACTGGCGCAGCCCGGCGTTCAGGTCCAGCACCGGCGCCGCGCCGGACGGCGTGGACCGGTACTGCTGCAGCTCGCGCACCAGCACGGCCACGTCCAGCGGCTTGGCGATGTGGCCCTGCATGCCGGCGGCCAGGCACTGGGCGCGTTCCTCCGCCTGCGTGTGGGCCGTCATGGCCAGCACGGGCAGGTCCTCGAAGCCGGGCATCTCGCGCAGCCGCCTTGTCGCGTCCAGGCCGCCCAGCACGGGCATCTGCAGGTCCATCAACACCAGGTCGTAGGCGCCGGGGCCGCCGGCCTGCAAGCGCTCCAGGCCCAGCTGGCCGTTGGCGGCGACCTCCACGCTGGCGCCGCGGCTGTTCAGCAGGCGCAGCGCGATCTCCTGGTTGACGGGGTGATCCTCCACCAGCAGCACGCGCAGGCCGGCCAGCGACTCGCCGTCGCCGCTGGCGGGCGGCGCGGCGGGCATCTCGGCCAGCAGCCGGCGCACATCGGCGGGCAGCAGCGGCTTGGCGCACAGCGCGCGGGCGCCGAATGCGCGGGCCTGGGCCGCGGCGTCGTCCTGGCCGGCCTGGGTCAGCACGGCCACGCGCAGCGCGGGGTGGTCGCGGCGGAGCCGCGCCAGCAGCTCGGCGCCGGTGGGGCCGGGGCCGGGCAGCAGCCAGTCCAGCAGCAGCCAGTCGAAGGCGGCGCCGGCCTGGCGGGCCTGGGCCAGCGCCTGCAGCAGCGCGTCGGCATGGTCGGCCGACACCAGGCCTTCGCCCAGGCCCAGGTGGCGCAGCAGCGCCAGGTTGGCCTCGCGGGTGTCGGCGT
>CBFGPX010000185.1:0-8948 GCA_965650725.1 uncultured Comamonadaceae bacterium
ACGTGCTGCAGGGCCGCCACGTGCTGGCCGTGGCCGGCACGCATGGCAAGACGACGACGACGTCCATGCTGGCCTGGATCCTGGAACACGCCGGCCAGAAGCCGGGCTTCCTCGTCGGCGGCGTGCCGCAGAACTTCGGCGTGTCGGCGCGACTCGGCGAAGGCAGCGCCTTCGTCATCGAGGCCGACGAGTACGACACCGCCTTCTTCGACAAGCGCAGCAAGTTCGTCCACTACCGGCCGCGCACCGCCATCCTGAACAACCTCGAGCACGACCACGCCGACATCTTCCCGGACCTGGCCGCCATCGAGACGCAGTTCCACCACCTCGTGCGCACCGTGCCCGAAAGTGGCCGCCTGGTCGTCAATGCGCGCGAGGAGGCGCTGCAACGCGTCATCGCGCGCGGCTGCTGGAGCGAGGTGCAGCGCTTCGGCGCCAAGAAGGAAGAGGCCGGCATGCTGCGCGCGCGCGGCGAGCCGCAGGCCTTCGACGTGCTGCGCGGCAGCCTGAAGGTGGCCCGCGTCGAATGGGGCCTGATCGGCGAGCACAACCAGCTCAACGCGCTGGCCGCCATCGCCGCTGCAGAACACGTTGGCGTGTCGCCGGAGCAGTCGGCCGCCGCGCTGGCCGAGTTCCAGAACGTGCGCCGGCGCATGGAGCTGCGCGGCGAGGTGAACGGCATCAAGGTCTACGACGACTTCGCCCACCACCCCACGGCCATCCGCACCACCGTCAACGGCCTGCGTCGCCGCATCGCGCCGGCCGATCGCATCCTGGCCATCTTCGAGCCACGCTCCAACACGATGAAGCTGGGCACGATGAAGGCCCAGCTGCCCTGGGCGCTGGAGGAGGCCGACCTGGCCTTCTGCAACCAGCAGGGGCTGAGCTGGGACGCCAAGGAGGCGCTGGCGCCGATGGGCGCGCAGGCCATCGTCGGCGCAGATGTGGATGCGTTGGTCGTCGAGGTCATCAAGGCCGCAAAGCCGGGCGACCACCTGCTGTGCATGAGCAATGGCGGTTTTGGCGGCATTCACGACAAGCTGTTGCAAAGCCTGGCCGCCCGCGCCTGACTCGCCTTCTTCAGGCCTCGCGCTCCAGCCGCGCCGCCGCGGCCAGCAACAACTGCTTGAAGCGTTCCACCAGTTCACTCTGCGGCTCGCGCATGTGCCAGGCGCACATCTCGTCCAGCGGCAGGCGCGCGTTCTCCAGCGCCAGGATGCGCACATGGCCCTCGCGCGCCGCGACGCGCGCGATGCTGCCCGGCAGATAACCCACCAGCGGCAGCCTGCGCATCATGCTGATGGTCACCATGAGGTCGTCGGTCTGGAACAGGTTGGTCGGCAGTGCCAGGTCCAGGCTGTGGAACTTGGCGTCCTGCAACACGCGCATGCGCGTGCCCGGCAGCGGCCAGATCCAGGACTGCTGCGCCAGCACCTCCCAGCTCAGGTGGCGGCTGGCCGCCAAGGGGTGGCACTGGCTGATGACCAGCACCTCCTGCTGACGCATCAACTGCACGCGCTCCAGGTCGCCGGGCACGTCGGCGCCCTGCACGCGCGCGATGACCAGGTCCAGGCGGCCCTGGCGCAGGTCGGCGAACATGCCGGCCAGCGAATGCGTCCGCACGCTGACCGCCACGCCCGGCAGCTCGGTCTTCAGCGCCGCCACGGCGTCCGGCATCAGGTCGGCCAGCGCCGCATTGGTGGCGCCCAGCAGCAACTCTCCGCTGACGCCCCGCGCCAGCGACGCCACCTCCTCGCCGCCGCGGCGCAGGTCGGCCTGCAGCTTGCGGCCCAGCACCAGCAGCCGCTCGCACATCGCCGTCGCCCGGATGCCACGCCCACGCCGCACAAACAGGGTTTGTCCCAGGCCGCTCTCGAGTTCGCTGAGCGTCTTGCTGACGGCCGGTTGCGTGACATGCAAGGCGTCGGCCGCTGCGCTGATGCTGCCCTTGTCTGCCAGAGCCAGCAGCACGCGCAGCTGTCGCAGGGTCAGGCGCTGCACCACGAAATCCTCAGCCTGCTTGGGCGCCGAGGCGTGCGCCGTTGAATCCTGCATAACCATCGGAAAACTCTAGCAAAGAAAGCTTCATGTCGGCCCCGGCAGGCAGGGCTAGTGTGCAGACATGACTGCACACTTCATGCCACCTCCGGCGCACGGCCTCGCGGCCTGCCGGCTTGCGCCTGTGGTGCCGGCCAGGCATGCCAAGCGCCCGCAGGACATCGGGCTTGCACGCGCCGAGCTGGTATCGCATTGAGATCGCCAGCACCCGCTCCGATTGCCAACAACGCGGCCACAAGCCGCACGACAGGCCTGCTGTTGCCCGCCTTACCCGCCGGGCCACGCAGCTCCTGCCCCACGCAGCGCCGGGGCTGACCGACGCCAGGCGGCCACACGCCGCCTTGCGCCATCGCACCAGGCCTGTCCCCTCATCACAAGAAACCTCCAGGAACCTCCCGTGAAACCTCGTCTGCACCTCCTCGCCCTGGCCAGCCTCGCGCTGCTGTCCCAAGCCCATGCGCAATCCGCCCCGCCCTCCGAGCCCGGCAAGCTTGAGCGCGTGGAGGTGACCGGCTCGATGATCAAGCGCACCGACAGCGAGACCACCTCGCCGGTGACCATCATCAAGCGCGAGGACATCCTGCGCGCCGGCGCCACCACGCTGGACGAGCTGCTGCGCATGGACCCCTCCGTCGGCACAGGCGGGCTGGACGACATCGGCTCCGGCAACGGCTTCGCGGCCGGCACCGCGTCCGTCTCCATGCGCGGCATGGGCTCGGCGGCCACCCTGGTGCTGATCAACGGCCGTCGCATGGCCCCGGCCGGCGTGGTGGACCCCAACAGCGGCCAGTCCACGGTGTTCAACATCAACGCCATCCCGATGTCGGCGGTCGAGCGCATCGAGATCCTGAAGTCCGGCGCGTCGTCGCTGTACGGCTCGGACGCGCTGGCCGGCGTGGTCAACGTCATCCTGCGCAACGACTACCAGGGCGCGCTCGTCGAGATGAACGCCAAGCAGCGCTTCGACGGCCTGTTCAAGAGCCAGACCGCCAACGTGATGGTGGGCGCCGGCGACATCGCGCGCGACGGCTACAACCTGATGCTGGGCGCCGAGCTGTTCATCCGCGACGGCGTGGGCATCACCGAGGCGCCGGACCTGGTCCGCCACGACCTGCTGAGCAGCCTGTACAACCGCCTCAAACCCAGCTCCACCTCGTCCTACCCCGGCAACCTCTACACCTACAACAACGGCGCCTCGGGCAGCTTCCGCGGCATGCTGTCGTCGAGCTGCGCGACGCAGGGACCCGTGTCGTCCACCGTCGCGACGCCGCGCTGCCTGTGGGACTCCACGCAGTACGCCCAGTACACCGGCGACCAGAAGCGCGGCTCGGTGTTCGCGCGCGGCAGCCTGGACGTGGGCGGCGGCGCGGTCGTCAGCGCCGAGCTGATGGCCTCGCGCGTGCAGAACGACTACACCGACTCGCCCACCAGCCGCAGCGAATCGCTGACCACCTGGGGCGACGCGCAAGGCAAGAGCGTGCAGTTCCTGGGCCTGGCGC
Organism: uncultured Comamonadaceae bacterium; assembly: GCA_965650725.1. Taxonomy (GTDB): domain Bacteria; phylum Pseudomonadota; class Gammaproteobacteria; order Burkholderiales; family Burkholderiaceae_C; genus Pelomonas. The sequence continues at coordinate 3,558 of CBFGPX010000185.1, forward strand.
TGCCGGCCGACCACCCGGACAACCCCACCCGCCTGGCCAGCACCGCCAACCCCGTGCTGCTGCCCAACAGCACCGGCACCACCACGCGCTACACCCGCCCCACCGTGATGGGCCTGCGCTACCGCTTCGCCGACCTGCCCTACAACTACTACACGCAGGCCGACAACATCCGCGCCGTCATCAGCGGCAGCACGACGCTGGCCGGCTGGGACATCGACGGCGGCCTGCTGCACCACTACCAGAAGAACACCAAGACGCTGACCGGGCGGCTCAGCCTGTCCGGCCTGAACAAGGTGCTGGCCGACGGCAGCTACCGCTTCGGCGGCCAGAACAGCCCCGAGGTGCTGGCCACCCTGTCGCCCGACCTGAACGACTGGGGCACGGCCAACACCAGCGCCGTGGACCTGCGCGGCTCGCGCGAGCTGTGGGCACTGGCCGGCGGCGCCGCCATGCTGGGCCTGGGCGGCGAGCTGCGCCACGAGAACTTCGAGGTGGCGGCCGACCCGCGCACCGCCGCCGGCGACATCATCGGCCGCGGCATCGGCGAGGCCCGCGGCTCGCGCAACGTGGCCGCCGCCTACGCCGAGCTGGCGCTGCCCTTTGTCCAGGGGCTGGAGACCCAGGTCGCGCTGCGCGCCGAACACTACACGGACTTCGGCAACGCCGTGACCGCCAAGCTGGGCGCCAAGTACAAGCTGAACGACTGGGCCACCGTGCGCGGCACCTGGGCCAACGGCTTCCGCGCGCCGTCGCTGTCGCAGATCACCACCTCGTCGGTGTTCGCCTTCAGCTCCGGCTACCGCGACCCCAGGCTCTGCCCCACGGTCGTCACCACCAACACGAACTGCTCGCTGAGCCTGTCCACGGTGTCGCTGGCCAACCCCAACCTCAAGCCCGAGAAGTCCGACTCCTACACGCTGGGCCTGGTGCTGTCGCCGGCGCGCGGCACGGACGTGGTGCTGGACGCCTGGTACATCGAGCGTCGCGGCGAGGTGGACCGCCTCAGCGCCCAGGAGATCCTGAACCGCGAAAGCCAGTTCCCCGGCATGGTCATGCGCATGGCGCCGGCGGCCGGCGAGACGCTGGGCCAGGTCTACCAGGTGCGTCGCCCCTACCTGAACCTGGCCCGCACCACCGCCGGCGGGCTGGACTACGAGTTCAGCCAGCGCTTCGGCCTGGCCGCCTACGGCAAGGCGCGCCTGAGCCTGAAGGGCACGCGCACGCTGTCGCACAAGGTGCAGACCGAAGAGGGGCAACCCGAGGTCGAGACGCTGGGCTTCTACCGGAAGCCGCGCAGCAAGCTGCAGCTCAGCGCCAACTGGAGCCTGGAGGACTGGTCCGTCACGCTCAGCGGCAACCACCAGAGCGGTTTCCAGAGCTTCGACGCCGGCGACAGCTGCGACAGCACGCTGACCAACGGCGGCTACGCCAACCTGTGCCGCATGAAGGCCTGGCGCACGGCCGACCTGTCGGTCAGCTACAAGGGCTTCAAGGGCACGCGCCTCAGCGCCACGGTGCGCAACCTGGCCGACTCGCGCCCGGCGCTCGATCCGAACGAGACCGAGGTCGGCGTCCGGGGCAGCGTGGCCAATGCCTATGGCCGCTACCTGTCGGTGAATGCCTCCTATGAGTTCTGAGTTCTTCTCCCACCGGCGCACGCTGCTGGGCGCGGCGCTGGCCGCGCTGCTGCCCTGGCCGGCCGCCGCCGCGCCGGTGCTGCCGGCCGCGCAGCTCAAGGCCGACGGCATCCCGGCGTTCGAGCGCCACGCCATCGGTGACGATGCCGCCGAGACGACGGGTCTGCGCTTCCTGGACTGGCATCCGCTGCGCGCCGAGATGCTGGTGCTGCGCCGCCACGGTGGCAGCCAGCAGCTCCACCGCGTCGCGGCCGCCGGCGCCACGCCCGAGCCGCTCACCCACGGGCGCGACGCAGTCAGCAACGCCCGCTGGGAGCCCGCCGCGGGCGACTACCTCGTCTTCAGCCGCGACCAGGGCGGCGACGAAGCCTTCCGGCTGTACCGGCTGGCGCCCGGCGGCGAAGCGCAGGCGCTGACGCCGGCCGGTGAGCGCGTCAGCGAGTTCGAGTTCCTGCCGCGCGCCGGCGGCCTGGTCTGCCTGCAGGAGCAGCTCAACCGCGAAGGCGGCACGGCTGCGGCCTCGCGCAGCAGCCTGTGGTGGATGGACCCGCAGCGGCCCGACACGCGCCGCCTCGTCGCCGAGGTGCGCGGCGCGCGCTACACCGGCCTGCGCGTCAGCCCGGGCGGGCGCATCGTCGCGACGCTGACGCGCGGCGGGCGCAGCCAGACCCTGGCCTTCGCGCTGGACGGCAGCGCACCCGTGCCGCTAGGCGGCGCCGGCAGCGAGCCGGGCGAGGATGCGGACGACGACGTGAACACGGCCCTGCCCGCCACCGCCGCATCGGCCGCCTCCAACGGTCCCGACCTGCTGTGGCGGCGCCAGGCCGTGCAGGGCGAGTTCCGCCATCTGGTGCGGATGGACGCCGGCAACGGCCGGCGCACGAACCTGCTGACCGACGCGCGCGCCGACCTCGAGGCGCTGGCCGCACCGGCCGCGGGCTGGCCGCTGGCGCTGGTCTACAACGTGGACGGCATCTCGGAGCTGGCACTGCTGGCTGGCGAGAGCCAGGCGGCACGGCGCGTGGCGCGCGAGCTGCCGCCGGGGGTGCTGCGCAACCCGCGCTGGCATCCGCGGCTGCCACTGCTGGGCTTCAGCCATGTGTCCGCCGACAGCCCCGGCCGTCTGTATGCCTGGTCGCTGCAGGACCAGCAGCTCCTGCCCTGGAGCGCGAGCGCAGGCGGCACGCCGCTGCGCGCCGGTGTGCTGCGCTGGAAGGGCTTCGACGGGCTGGCGCTCAGCGCCCTGCACTTGGCGCCGCCCCCGCGCTTCACGGGGCCCCGGCCGGTCTATATCAACATCCACGGCGGCCCCGCATCGCAGGCGCGGCCAGGTTATGTATCGGGCGTCATGCGCGTGCTGGTGGAGCAGCTGGGCATGCACGTCATCGAGCCCAACGTGCGCGGCTCCGACGGCTTCGGCAAGGGTTTCCTGAAGCTGGACAACGGTCGGTTGCGCGAGGACTCGGTGCGCGACATCAGCACGCTGCTGGACCTGGTGGCCGACCGGCCCGACATGGATGCCTCGCGCGTCATCGTCGCCGGCGGCAGCTACGGCGGCTACATGTCGCTGGCGGTGGCGACGAAGGAATCCAAGCGCATCCTGGGCAGCATCTGCCGCGTGGGCATCGCCAACTTCGTCAGCTTCCTGGAGCACACCGAGCTGTACCGGCGCGACAACCGTCGCGCGGAGTACGGCGACGAGCGCGACCCCAAGATGCGCGAGTTCCTGCAGCAGATCTCGCCGCTGTCGCGGGCCGATGCGGTGCGCAAGCCGCTGTTCGTCGTGCACGGCCGCAACGACCCGCGCGTGCCCTGGGGCGAAGCCGACGCCATGGTCAAGGCCGTGCGCACCAGCGGCACGCCGGTGTGGTTCCTGACCGCGGAGGACGAGGGCCACAGCTTCGGCAAGGCCGAGAACCGCAGCTACCTGACGCAGGCCACGCTGGAGTTCATCACGCGGCTGCTGGACGGAAAGCCGATGCAGTAGGCGCCTCCGAAAGCAACGAAGCCCCGCCTTGCGGGGCTTCGTTCTTGCTCGCAGCAAGAATCAAGATCCATGACGACTCTGCGCGAGAAGCAATGGCCATCCACATGTCCGGCAGCTCACGAGCCGCCCTTCAGTTGGCAGCGATGGTGCCTTCTGCCAAGAGCGGCCATCGCGTACAAGCGCAGCTGCTTCAGAACCTCTCCACCCGAGCCCGAGATCAGGGGAGCGGGCTGGCGCTGCCTACCTGCGGTCATCTTGCTGCTCGCGGCAAAGATGCCTCGGCACAAGGCGCCAGGGTCAACCCTCGACGCGGCTGCCATCGGTTGCAGTAACGTCAACCCTAACCAAACTTTCACCAGCACGACCCATGCACGCACCGCTTGGCTTCCTGTCTCGAATCGCGAGCACCGCCGCCTGTGTCACGCTTCTGGCTGCCTGCGCCGCGACGCCACGAACCGTTGAGAGCGACGCTGCAGTCAGATCTGTCGCAGTCGTCAGCCTTCTGGACGAGAAGGCGCCCATTGCACGGATCGGGTTGACGGTGTTCAACAACGAAACTGCTACGCTGGATCAGCAAGGAGAGCTGAACCGACTGGCCAATCAGATAGTCAAGAAGCACCTGCGCGACAAGCGGCCGAACTGGGTCATCAAGGACTCCACGATCACGTCGCAAGCACTGCTCAACAAAGAGAAGGCGGGGGGCATTGCTTGGAATTCCTTCACCGGAAACATCAGCAATGACTTGCGGGAGATCGCGCAAGCCACGGGCGCAGACTTGATATTCGTAGTGATGGACACGAACCAGGAAAACGCACCTGGTCGGGGCGTCGGCATTTGGTTTCGGGCGCTCGGCTCTTCATCTGCCAGCAAAGCACTTGTGCACGCTCATGTGCTGCTTGCTCTCGTCGATAAGGACGGCAAGGAGTTGACCCGCCGTGGAGGGGCCAGCCCCGTGGAGGTGCCAGCGTCTGAACTCGGGCTGACTTACGACCTGTCCTCGCTGAAAGACCCGGAAGTGAGTCGACGCGTCTCGGAGACTTTGAAGAAGCAGTTGTCTGCATCACTCGAGCTCGCAACGACACGAATGGGCTATTGACGCGAACCGCGGCACCCGTCGCAGCGTCAACGCTGGCGGCAGGGCCATTTTTCGCACGGGCCGAGCAACAGCTCAACACCCCCGACTTGCCACTGAAGAGTCAGCCAAACAAAGAGGCCCTGCAATGCAGGGCCTCTTGCCGTCAAGCAACTGAACGATCAGGCCGCCGGTGTCGCGTTGCGCAGGCGGATGTGCAACTCGCGCAACTGCTTCTCGTCGACCAGCGACGGCGCGCCGGTCAGCAGGCACTGGGCGCGCTGGGTCTTGGGGAAGGCGATGACGTCGCGGATGGACTCGGCCTTGGTCATCATCGTGACGATGCGGTCCAGGCCGAAGGCCAGACCGCCGTGCGGGGGCGCGCCGTACTGCAGCGCGTCCAGCAGGAAGCCGAACTTGATGCGCTGGTCTTCCTCGCTGATGTTCAGCGCCTCGAACACCTTGGCCTGCACGTCGGCGCGGTGGATGCGCACCGAGCCGCCGCCCAGTTCCCAGCCATTCAGCACCATGTCGTAGGCCTTGGCAATGCACTTGCCCGGGTCGCTGACCATCAGGTCCTCATGGCCGTCCTTGGGTGCCGTGAACGGGTGGTGAACGGCCGCCCAGCGGTTGTTCTCCTCGTCGTGCTCGAACATCGGGAAGTCGACGACCCACAGCGGCGCCCACTTGTCCTC
>CBFGPX010000186.1:0-8878 GCA_965650725.1 uncultured Comamonadaceae bacterium
GGCGGCTTCGAAGCGGGCGTAGATCTGGCCGATGGCGTTCTTCGCCACGGCATCGGGCTTGATGATGGACAGGGTGGTTTCGATCGCCATGGAGTTCTCCTGAAGGGCTGTATTGGACAAAGCCTGCGATTGTAGCGGGCAGGGATGACCCTAGTTGTAGCGTCAGGTCGCTTTCAGCGGCGACCGCCGTAGCCGCCGCCGGAACGACCACCGCCGCCACCGCCCTTGCCACCACGACCGCCCCCGCCGCCTCCGCGGCGCAGGAAGGCATCGCCACCGATGTAGCCGATCGAGGTCTGCATGGGATCGGGCTCACGCGGGCCGTTGCCCTTGTTGCCACCGCCCTTGCCAGGCCTGTGGTTGCCCTGCTGGCTGCCGCCGGCGCCAAAACCCTGGGGAATGCCGCGCTTGCCGCCGGTCGCATGGCGGCGGTCGAAGGTCTGCTCCAGCGGGTTGATGTGGTGTGGGATGAAGTCATCATCATCCCGGTCCTCATCGTCGTCCCGGCGCGACTGCGGCATGCGCTCCTCGCGCGGCGGACGCTGCTGCTGCGACTCCATCGGCCGGCTGGGGCGCGGGCCGACGCCGCTGTGGCGGCCGTCGGAGCGGCGGTTGTTGCGGTCCTTCTGCTTGCCCTGCTGCGGCTGCTGGCCCTGCCCTTGCTGCCCCTGGCCGCTGTGGGAGGTGTGGCCGGCCAGGCGGCGGATGACGCGCACGTCGTCATCGCCCAGCTCGACCCACACGCCGCGCTTCAGGCCGCGCGGCAGCACCACCGTGCCGTAGCGGATGCGGATCAGGCGGCTGACGACCATGCCGACCGCCTCGAACAGCTTGCGCACTTCGCGGTTGCGGCCTTCGGTGATGGTGACGCGGTACCAGCGGTTGGCGCCTTCGCCGCCGCCATCCTCGATGGCCTTGAACGACGCCGTCTGGCCGTCGACGCTGACGCCCTCCAGCAGCCTGCTGCGCTGCTCGTCGCTCAGCGAACCCAGCACGCGGGCCGCGTACTCGCGCTCGACGCCGAAGCGCGGGTGCATCAGCTGGTTGGCCAGCTCGCCGGAGTTCGTGAACAGCAGCAGGCCTTCGGTGTTGATGTCCAGGCGGCCGACGGACTGCCACTTCTGGCCCTGCACGCGCGGCAGCGTGCGGAACACCGTGGGGCGGCCCTCGGGGTCGTTGAAGGTCGAGACTTCACCGGTGGGCTTGTGATAGGCCAGGATGCGCGGGTTGGGCGGCGAGATGCGCACGCGCACGTCCTTGCCGTTGACCTTCACGCGGTCGCCGAACGAGATGCGCTGGCCCACGTGGGCCACCTCGCCGTTGACCTCGATCTTGCCCTCGGCGATCCATTCCTCGATGTCGCGGCGCGAGCCGATACCGGCCTGGGCCAGCACCTTCTGCAGCTTGGGGGCGTCGGCGTCCGGGGCCAGCACGCGCTTGCCCTCGCCGTCCACCGCCTCGGCATCCTCTTCCGGCTCGGGACGCAGCGTCGGCAGCTCGCCGACGGGGCCTTCGGATTCCGCATCCAGGTTGCCCGACAGCACATCGGCAAAGCGCGCACCGGCTGCCTCCACCAACTCGGGCGCCAGCACCGGACCGCCCGGCTCGTCACCGCCCGCGGGCATGCCTGCAGCCACCTGGCGCTCGGCGCGCTCCTTGCGGTTGCGCCGGCGGTTGCGACCCCGGCCGCCGCGCTCACCGTCCTCGCCCTCGGCTTGCGCCTCGTCACCATCGCCGCCATCCGCCTCGGCGCCCTGCCCTGCCGTCACCGGCGCCTCGTCACCCAAGGTGAACAAGGGCGCCTGCGTCTGAACCGCTTCCACCACAGCCACCGGCGCAGCCTCCACGGCGGCCACCGCCGTCTTGCGCGGCGCGCGCTTGCGAGCCGGTGCGGGCGCGGCCTCGGCCGGCGCTTCCGCGGCGATGGCGGGCGCGGCCTCGGCCACCGGCTCCGCGGCTGGCTGGGCCTCGGCCTTGCGGCGCGTGCGCTTCACCGGCACAGCCGCCACCTCGGCGTCGGGCGCGGGCGCAGCCTCGGCGGCTGCCTTGGCCGTCGTGCGGCGGCGCTTGGGCGCGGCGGGCGCGTCAGCGTCAGCAGCAGCGTTGGGCAGGGCTTGGTCTTGGTCGGCGTCGTTCATGCGGGTTCGGGCTCGGTTGTGGGGGGCGGATCGGAGGGATCGGTGGGGGCGGATTCGGGAATGGCGGGAGTGCCGTCGGCACCAAACAGGCTTGGCGTCGCGGCGACGGCCTGGTCGGCGACCTCGGCGGGCGCCGGCTCGGCGTCGGCCGGGTCCAGCAACTGGCCTTGCAGTGCCTCGAAGGCAGGCGGCTCGCTGCCGACTTCCAGGGCCGGCAGCTGCTCCAGGCTGGCCAGGCCCAGGTCATCCAGGAAGGCCTTGGTCGTCGCGTACAGCGCCGGCCGGCCGGGCGTCTCGCGGTGGCCGATGGCGTCGATCCAGCCGCGGTCTTCCAGTTGCTTGATGATCTGGCTGGCCACGACGACACCGCGGATGTCCTCGATGTCGCCGCGGGTGACGGGTTGCCGGTAGGCAATGATGGCCAGCGTCTCCAGCACCGCCCGCGAGTAGCGCGGCGGTTTTTCGGGATGCAGCCGGTCCAGGTATTCGCGCAACTCGGGTCGGCTCTGGAAGCGCCAGCCCGAGGCCAGCGCGACCAGCTCGACACCCTTGCCGTCCCAGTCACGGGTCAGCTCGTCGAGCAGGCTGCGCAGGCTGTCGGCACCGAGCTCGTCGGCGAACAGGCTGCGCATCTCGCGCAGCGTCAGCGGCTGCGAGGCACAGATCAGCGCGGTTTCAAGGACGCGCTTGGCATCCTGGGTGTTCATGAACTCAACTTCGCACCCTCAATGGGGAGAGCTCTGGCGTTGGCCCCGGGGTCTGCGCGCTGGGTCGCGCTCGGCAGGCGGCTGGGGCGGGTCTTGCATCGGGGCGCTGCCCTGGCTTCAATGGGCCGGGTGCGCCAGCAGGTGGGTTGACGGCATCAGGGGTGGACTTCGATCCCGCATCGGGCTGCCGTGCCGACATCTCATGAGGTTGGGGCACGGCGCTCAGGCACGACAACCTGGACGCATTGTAGCCATGTCAGCGCGACAGGTCCGCGGCGCCGATCTCGGCCCAGGCGGCGGCCAGGTCGGCGGGCAGCGGCGCCTGCAGCGTCAGCACCTCGCCGGTGGCCGGATGCGTGAACAACAGACGCGCCGCATGCAAGGCCTGCCGGGTCAGGCCCAGCGCCGCCGCGCCGCCGTACAGCGCATCGGCCAGCAGCGCATGGCCGCTGTGCGTCAGGTGCACGCGGATCTGGTGGGTGCGCCCCGTGTGCAGCACGCAGTGCACGGCGCTGACCGGCCGGCCCTGCACCTCACCCACGCCCAGCGGGAACACGTCGGTGCGCGCCGGCTTGCCCTGGCCCGCAGGCGCAACGGCCATCTTCACGCGCGACACCGGGTCGCGGCGCAGCGGCTGCTCCACGACAAAGGCGCTCTCCACCCGCCCCCAGGCCAGCGCCAGGTACTCGCGGTGCACCTCGCGTGCCGCGATCAGCCGGGTCAGCGCGGTGACGGCCTCCAGCGTCTTGCCAACCACCATCAGCCCGCTGGTGTCCTTGTCCAGCCTGTGCACGATGCCGGCTCGCGGCAGCGTCGCCGCGGCGGGATGGTGGGCCAGCAGGCCGTTCATCAGCGTGCCGGACCAGTTGCCCGCGGCCGGGTGCACCACCAGACCGGCAGGCTTGTTGACGACCAGCAGGTGCTCGTCTTCGTAGGCCAGCTCCAGCGCCATGGCCTCGGCACGGAAGGCGCGGCTCTCGTCCGTGGGCTGCAGCTCGACCTCGACGCGCTGGCCCGCGCGCAGCTTGTGCGCGGGCTTGGTCACCGGCCGGCCGTCGGCCGTCACGCAGCCGCGCTCGATCAGCGACTGCAGGTGGTTGCGCGAGAACTCCGGCGCCAGGCCGGTCAGCCAGCGATCCAGGCGTTCGCCATGGCTGGAGGCCTCCACGTCGGCCGTGCGGCGCTCGGCCGCATCCTCGGCCGAAGCCTCGGTTGCCTCGTCTTCCGGGTCGTCGAGACCCCCCGCCCTATACTTCGCGCCCATTGTTCAGTGTGACCGGGCCGGCGACATAGCCCCCGACTTCAGACATGCGTGTTGAGAAATTCCTGCCTGGCCGCACCCTGCTCGGTGCTTTCACGATGGCCCTGGCGCTTGGCTTGAGTGGCTGCGGTTCCTCGCCCAAGGACGATCCGAACTCGCAGGCAGCGCTGGACAAATTGTATGCAGACGCCAAGGATGACCTGAACGCCGGCAGCTACGACCGCGCCATCAAGACGCTGGAGCGCATCGAAGGCCGCGCCGCGGGCACGACCATGGGGCAGCAGGCGACGCTGGATCTGGCCTGGGCCTACCACCGCAGCGGCGAGCGCGCCCAGGCGGTGTCCACGCTGGACCGCTTCATCAAGCTCAACCCGTCCAGCCCGGCGATGGACTACGCCCTGTACATGAAGGGCATCGTCAACTTCAACGAGGACCTGGGCCTGTTCGGCCGCCTGGCCAACCAGGACGCGTCGGAGCGCGACCAGCAGGCCTCGCGCGAGGCGCTGCTGGCCTTCCGCCAGCTCGTGGAGCAGTTTCCGGAATCCAGGTACGCGCCGGACGCCACGCAGCGCATCAACTTCATCACCAACACGCTGGCGGCCTACGAGGTCCATGTGGCGCGCTACTACTTCAACCGCAAGGCCTATGTGGCGGCGGCCAACCGCGCCCAGGCGGCCGTGGCGGAGTTCCAGTACGCCCCCGGCATCGAGGAAGCGCTCTACATCATGGGCGAGAGCTACGACCAGTTGGGCCTCACTCAGCTGCGCGACGACGCGCGCCGCGTGCTGGACAAGAACTTCCCCGCCAGCCAGTACGCCAGCGGCAACGTGAAGAGCAAGAAGCGCTGGTGGCAGATCTGGTGATCTGAATCGAACACGAGTTGAACGGGCCTTTCAGGCCCGTTCTGCATTCAGGCGCTGCAGCCACTCCAGCGCCTCGGCCTCGTTGGCCACCGGCGTCATCGGCGGCAGTGCGGCGCGCAGCCGGCGGCCGTAGTTCATGCCGGCCATGCGCGGGTCGCACACGACCAGCAGGCCGCGGTCGGCCTCGGTGCGGATCAGGCGCCCGGCGCCCTGCTTCAGCGCGATGGCGGCCTCGGCGACGAAATACTCCGAGAACGCGTTGCGCCCCTGCGCCTCCAGGCGCTGCACACGCGCCTCGACGAGCGGGTCGTTGGGCGGCGGGAAGGGCAGCTTGTCGATGACCACGCACTGCAGCGCGTCGCCGGGCACGTCGATGCCCTCCCAGAAGCTGGCCGAGCCGACCAGCACCGAGCGCGGGTTGTCGACGAAGCGCTGCAGCAGCACACGCTTGGGCGCCGCGCCCTGCTGCAGCACGGCGATGTCGTCGCCCGCCTCCTCGAAGCGCTCGCGCAGCGCGTCCGCCACGGCCTGCAGGTTGCGCAGCGTTGTCGTCAGCACGAAGGTGCGGCCGCCCAAGGCGCGCGCCAGACGCGATGCCAGCAGCGCGACGCTGGGTGGATGACTGGGCTCGGAGGGCTTGGGCATGCCGCGCGGCACGTACAGCCGGGCGTGGGCCGGGTAGTCGAAGGGGCTGCCGACGCGCAGGATCTCCGCGTCCGTCAGGCCGGCGGGTTCGGTGAACCAGGTCAGGCCCTCGTCGTCGCCCAGCGTGGCGGACGTGAACACCCAGGCCTTCGGTGGACCTTCGAGCTGCTGTTGCATCGCATCACGGATGTCCAGTGGCGACTCGACCAGCCGCGCGCCGTGCGGGCTGAGGTCGATCCAGCGCACGTCGCCCGGGTCGGGCTCGGCAGCAAAGACTTTGGCGAGGTCGCGCAGCTGCTGCGCACGCTCGCACAGCCGGGCGAAGTCGGGCGCCGCGTCGCGCACGGCGGTCAAGGCCTCCAGCGCAGCGGCGCAGGCCGTCTCCACGCCGGCCAGTGTCGTCGCAAACACCGGCTGGGTGGCGCGCTCCTTCCAGCCCAGTTTCAGCGTGCCACGCAGCTCGCGCCCGGCCGTGGCCAGCGGGCCCGCCGCCGCCAGCCGCAGCTCGCGCGCGGCCTTCTCGACGCCGGCGTGCAGCACCTGCCAGTCGTGCACGCCGCGCGCATGAGCCAGCCCCTGGGCCAGCGTGTCACGTGCGAAGTCGATCAGCTGCGAGGTGCCCAGCAGCGTGCCGAGGAACTGCACACCGGCCTCGGCCAGCTGGTGGGCCTCGTCGAAGACGGCGATCTCGACGCTGGGCAGCAGCTCGGCCACGCCGGTGTCACGCAGCGTCAGGTCGGCAAAGAACAGGTGGTGGTTGACGACGACGACGTCGGCCTCCATCGCCTCGCGCCGCGCCTTGACGACGTGGCAGGCCTTCCAGTCGGGGCACTCCTGCCCCAGGCAGTTCTCGCGGCTGGAGCTGACGATGGGGATGATGGGCGAGCGCTCATCCAGGCCGTCGATCTCGGCGAAGTCGCCGCTCTTGGTGATTTGCGCCCAGCGCTCGATGCGCGCCAGCGACAGCGCCGTGCGCCGGTCCGGGAACTCGCCGGACACGCGCGCTTCCTTCATGCGGTGCAGGCACAAGTAGCTGCCACGCCCTTTCAGCAGCGCCAGCCGCACGGGCGTGCTCAGCGCCTGGGTCAGCCGCGGCAGGTCACGCAGGAACAGCTGGTCCTGCAGGCTCTTGGTGGCCGTGCTGATCAAGGCGCGGCTGCCGGACAGCAGCGTGGGCACCAGGTAGGCGAAGGTCTTGCCGACGCCGGTGCCGGCCTCGACCACCAGCGCCTGGCGCCGGCTCAGCGCCCGCGCCACGGCGCGGCTCATCTGCAGCTGCGGCTCGCGCGGCTTGTAGCCCGGGTCCAGCCGCGCCAGCGGGCCACCGGCATCGAAGGCGGCTTCGACGGCCTGGGCCAGTTCGTCGGCAGCGGGCGGTAGCGGCGGTGTGGCCTGATCGAGGGCATCGAGCCAGTCGTCGAGATCCTGCTCAGGCGAGGTCATCGGGCTCGGTCGTCGCTTCCAGCCGGGCAATCATGTCGCGCAACGCCAGCCGGCGCTTCTTCAGCCGCTGCACCGCCAGCTCGTCCACGGGCGCCTGCCCGGCCAGTCGGTCGATGGCCGCGTTCAGGTCGGCGTGCTCCATGCGCAGTTCGATGAGCCGCCGCGTCAACGAGTGAAGTTGTTCATCCATTCCGGGGGTCGAAAGTACGGTCGCGGCAAGGGCAGGCGAGCGTCCCAGTATAGTTTTCGGCATGCCTCCGCCCACTGCCGTCGGTTTCCGACTCAACGCCGCCACCGGCACCCATCGCGGTGACCGGGCCTACCAGCAGGACCAGGTGGCCGTCATCGCCCACCCTCGCATCGAGGGCTGCGTGATGGGCATCGTGGCCGACGGCATGGGCGGCAAGAGCGGCGGCCGCAAGGCGGCGGACCAGGTCATCCTGACCGCGCGCCAGCTGTTCGAGCGCTATTCCCCCGAGGACGAATCTCCCGCCGAGCTGCTGGGCCAGATCACGTCCGAGGCGCACCTGATGATCAAGCTGACGGCCATCTCCGCCGAGGAGGAGCCGCACAGCACGATCGCCAGCTTCGTCGTCAGCAGCGACCGCAGCGCGTACTGGATCCACTCCGGCGACTCGCGCATCTACTGGTTCCGCGGCGCACGGTTGGTGAAGCGCTCGATGGACCACTCCTACGTGCAGCGCCTGGTCGACGAGGGTCAGCTGACCGAGGCCGAGGCCAGCACGCACCCGCAGAGCAACCTGCTGACGGCCTGCCTGGGCACGGTGCAGGACCCGACCTCCACGTCGGAGCGCTTTGAGGGCCTGGAGGTGGGCGACACGCTGATGTGCTGCAGCGACGGCCTGTGGCACTACTTCACGCCGCAGGAACTGGGCAGTGTGCTGTACAGCCTGCCGCCGCGCGAGGCGGCCGAGCTGCTGGTCAGCAAGGCGCGTCAGCGCGCCCGCGGCGGCGGCGACAACCTGTCCATCGCCATCGTCAAGCTCGAGAGCCTGGATTGAGTGCCTGGGCCGCCCGCGGGCGGCCCAGCACGCGCTCAGCGCGGCGCTGAAGCCGCCGAAGCGCGGGGCAGTGGCAGGGCTGGCGCCGCCGGCTTGGTGCGGGCGGCCTCGCGCTGCTTGTGCTCCGCCAGGCGCTGCTGCAGACGCTGCTGGCGCTCCCGTGCCTGTTCGCGGCGCTGCGCGGCGGCGGCTTCCGCCTGGCTGGCGGCTCGATGCTGCGCCTGCGCCGCGGCCTCGGGGCTGCGTGCCCTCGTGGGACGGGCGCCGGGCGTGGCCGGCACGGCCGGTGGCGGCATCATGACCAGGCGCTCCCGCCGACGCCCTTCGTCCTGCGCCGAAGCGAGTTCGCGCTCGCGCACGCGTCGCGCCTGATCGTCCGCGCGCGCACGGCGCTCTTCGGCAGCCAGCTCGTGCTCGCGCCGGACCAGCGGCGCCAGCGACTGCTCGCGGGCCCGTCGCACGGCCTCCTGGCAGGAACTGACCGCAAAGCGCTGTTCACAGGCCGCTGACTCGCGCGCAAACCCCTGCTCCATCGCTGCGCGTTGGGCGGCCAGTTCGGCGCCCGAAGGGGTGGATGCAGCGGCGGCGAGCAGCAGGAGCAGCGGGTTCATCAGGTCAGCGACGTATCGACTTCTCGGCGGGCCAGCGCAAGGTACTCCGCCGAGCGCATTTCCTGCAAGCGCGACACGGTGCGCGGGAACTCATGGGCCAGCGGGCCTTCGGTGTAGAGCGCTTCGGCCGGCACGGCGGCCGAGATGATGAGCTTGACGCGGCGGTCGTACAGCACGTCCACCAGCCA